>CAYLNH010000187.1:0-14200 GCA_964384625.1 uncultured Lentisphaerales bacterium | reverse complement strand
GTTGGTATGTCTGCCCCGAATAATGCGACGTTATTTCCGCGCCGACCCTAAGGGTGTCCTCATGCACGCCACAACCACCGTTCGGAATCTTCTGCACGGGGCTGTCTTCGGCCTCGTTGGACTCAGCGCTTTCGCCGCCGGCAAACTCCCGGAGCCCGGGATCCCGCAGGCCTGCGGGATGCAGACCAAATCCAACAACTTCAAGGTCGAAACGTTGACGGCCATCCATCAGGCCGGGTTCCGGCTGGTGCGGCGCGGGTTCTACTGGACGAGTATCGAGAAAGAAAAGGGCAAGTACACTTTCGACGACTACGACGAGCAGATGAACAAGGCAAAGGAACTCGGGCTGACGGTGGTCGGCGTACTGTACAGCCAACACAAGGGCTATGAGAACGATCGACAGGGCGGCATCCAGACGCCGGCCGGCCGCAAAGGGTTTGCCGCGTTTGCCGCGGCATTGGCGGCGCATTACAAGGATCACAACGTCATCTGGGAGGTATGGAACGAGCCGAATGTCCGCACGTTCTGGCGCAAGAACGGCAAAGCCAACTCGCCGGAGTTCGCCGCGGAATACGTCGCCCTCGTCAAAGCAGTTACCGCCGCCATGCTGCAGGCGGATCCCGACTGTTTTGTGGTTGCCGGTTCGGTTTCGAACTACTGGCAACCCAGCTATAACTGGACGGAAAGCTGTTTCAAGCTCGGCGTGTTGAAGTGCGGCATCAAAGGTTGGTCGGTGCATCCCTACGGGGTCAAGACGCCGGAGGAATTCGAGATCGGCCATCGGATCACGCGGAATCTGATGAAGAAATACGGCAGCCCGGAGATGCCGCTGCTCAACACCGAGCGCGGCTTTGCCACGCACAAGCGCAAGGAAGGCTGGTCCGGCGGCAGCGAAGCGAAGGCGAAGGAGTACCAGGCCTGGAATCTGGTGCGTCAGTTTATGATCGACCAGATGTGCGGCGTACGCTTGACCATCTGGTATGAATGGGGCGGCAAAAACTTCGGCATCCGGGACAAGACCGGACCGAACGACGCGCTGACAGCATACAAGGAGATGTTCAGAGAACTCAACGGCTATCACTTCGTCAAGCGGATTGCGTCGAACCACTACCGCGACTATCTGTTGGTATTCGCCGGGGCCAACGGCGCCCGCAAGATCGTGGCGTGGACCTGCCCGCCGCGCCGCTCCCCGCCGAATAAAATCGAAGTGCATGACGTTGTTCTCACCGTTACAGACAACGGCGATTTAACCGGCAAGTTCGGCAGTGCCCAGGTAAACGGCGCCAAGGTCACGATCAAGCTGACCGGCAAACCGGTTTACATCCCGGTCCCTGTCGGCGTTGAAATTGCGGCGTGCGTGACGACAGCGAAGTTCCCGCTGTCTGTCGCCGACCTGGACTACACGCCCCCGGGCCTCCCTGAACCGAAGGACCTGGCACTCTTCGCGGCGGGCACGCCGTGGACGTTCACGAAGAACACCGGCGACGGTTCTTTTGCGCTTGCTCAGACAAAAGCCGGCAAGGCCATCGGCGTCCTGACGTTCGACTTCACGGAGCCGCAGGGCAAAGGGGTCCCGTATGTACTCGCGTCCGTCCCCTGCGAGATTCCGAAAGGTCCGAAAACGGTCACCGTCCAGGCCCGCTGCCGGTTCAAGCAGCACGTCACCTTTCGCCTCATTGACAGCTCCGGACAAACGTTCCAGCTGAGGAGCAAGATCCGTCGTCCCGGGCAGTGGCAAGCTTTCACCTTCGACCTCGGCGGCCGCTTTGAGTACTGGGGCGGCGCCAACGACGGCATCATTCGCTACCCGATCAGGAGCCTGGTATGCAGTGTGCCGCTGAAAGGCAAGAAGCATAAAACCGGCAAAGTCGAGTACACGGATGTGGTCGCTCAGTAGGTCGATCCGAGTCGGCCGCGTCGTCCCGGTGCAACATCCCGAAACGCGGCATCCGGACCCGCAGGAAGTTGGGACGACGGCGGTAACGCAAGGGGTGTTTTCAGTCGGCTTTCACAGCGTCGTCATCGAGGAAGTCGTCGGAGTGCCCGCGGCCGAAAATGAGATGGTCCAGGGAGAACTTTCCGGGGCCCAGCAGCAGAATAACGAGATAGCCGACGAGATAGACCAGCGCCAGCTCTCGTTTGCGGAACGGGTCGCCGCCGTGCACCAGGAAGAAGGCGACCGCCATCGTGGCCATGAGCGGAATGGTGGCCAGCCGGGTCAGCAGCCCGGCCACCACCAGGAGTGCGGCGCCGACCTCGGCGGAAACAGCCAGCGTCAGACTGACAGTACTGCCGACGCCAAGGGGGTCGGGGAAGACATCTTTCTTGTCGGCGAAGTTCGTCAGCTTGCCCCAGCCGTGGGCCATAAGCATAGCGCCGCCGAAGTACAGGCGCAGGAGCAGTCGGCCTGCATCCGTCAATACCGCACGCCGATCGGGCGTTAACCACTTGCAGCAATTTCTCATAGGTTCCTCCGTTGTGTTTTCTATTCACAACCCGGTCCTCGGCCATGTCGCTTTCCCAGACACGACTGCCCGCGGCGCTGAAAATCTCCCGTTGCCGCACTCCATGTCTGTGTTCCGCCTTGAAACCGGCATTGGCGACAGCTACGGTGGTTCCGTCGGGTTCAACAACCAGTGGTGTCGTCGGCGCCTGCTTCCCCTGCATGGCTGTGGGAGCCGCAGTGCCGTCCTACCTTTTGCACTCAGAAAGGCTCCTCCATGCCCCAGAAGCCAGGCTTTGACAACGAGAAGTATCTGGAAGAACAGACTGCCGCCATCCTGAAACGCGTCGAGCGTTTTGATGACAAACTCTACCTCGAATTCGGCGGCAAACTGTTGTATGACTACCACGCCGCACGGGTTCTGCCGGGCTTCGATCCCAACGTCAAGATGCGGCTGCTGCAAAAACTGCGCGACCAGGTGGAGGTCATCCTCTGCATCTTCGCGGGGGACATCGAGCGCAAGAAACTGCGGGCTGATTTCGGCATCACCTACGACTCCGACGCCCTGAAACTCATCGACGATCTCAACGACCGCGGCGTCAACGTCCTTGCCGTCGTCATCACCCGCTACGAAGGTCAGCCCGCGGCGAAGTCCTTCAAGAACCGCATGGAACGCCGCGGCCTGCGCGTCTACACCCACAAGTTCACCAAAGGCTATCCGTCGGATGTCGATTTAATCGTCAGCCCCGAGGGCTACGGCGCCAACGACTACATCGAGACGGAGAAACCGATCGTCGTAGTAACCGCCCCCGGCCCCGGCAGCGGCAAGATGGCCACCTGCCTGTCGCAGCTCTACCACGACTACCGGCGCGGCAGACAATCCGGCTATGCCAAGTTCGAGACCTTTCCGATCTGGAACATCCCCCTGAAACACCCCGTCAACATCGCCTACGAGGCCGCCACGGCCGACTTGAACGACAGCAATCACATCGACCATTTCCATCTCGAAGCCTACAACGAAAGCGCCGTCAACTACAATCGCGATCTCGAAGCCTTCCCCCTGCTCCGGCGCATTGTCGAGAAGATCACCGGCCACGAATCAGTCTATCAATCGCCCACCGACATGGGCGTCAATCGGGCCGGCTACGGCATCGTCGACGACCCCGCCGTGCGCGAAGCCGCCATCCAGGAGGTCATCCGCCGCTATTTCCGTTACGCCTGCGAGTACGCGATGGGCTCGTCGGAAAAGGACACCGTCCAACGCGTCAAGACCCTGTTGAGCGATCTCAACATCGAGCTCGACCGCCGCCGCGTCGTGATGCCGGCCCGGCAGGCGGCGGCTGACGGCGAGACCAAGGGGAAGGGCAACGAAGGCATTTACTGCGGGGCCGCTATTGAGCTGCCCGACGGCGACATCGTCACCGGCAAGAACTCCCCCCTGATGCACGCCGCCTCCGCCCTCGTCCTCAATGCCGTCAAGCACCTGGCCATGATTCCCGACGACATGCATTTGCTTTCACCGCATATCGTCGACTCCCTGAGTCATTTCAAGAAGGACATCCTGCGCGGCCGCATGATCAGTCTCGATCTTGAAGAGACTCTGATCGCGCTCAGCATCAGCGCCACGATGAACCCGGCGGCGCAAGCCGCGATCGACAAGCTCAAGGACCTCCGCGGCTGCGAGGTCCACATCACGCACATGCCGACCCCCGGTGATGAAGCCGGTCTGCGCAAACTCGGCGTCAATCTGACCAGCGACCCGGACTTTTCAACGAAGTGCCTGTTTGTGAGTTAGAACAGACAACACCCAAGGCGAAGGTTGTGGTGTGCCGTCTGAACTGATGGGGGTACAGGTACTCCCCAAGCTGAGCTTGAGGTCTCTGCTCGGCGAGCAGAAACCCGATCCCGCAACCTTCTCGCAGGCCCTGTAACTGAGTCCGTCCACCAGTCAAGAGCGTTGAGATCGACGGGATCAAACGAAGAATTCGGCACGAATTCACAATTCTCTGGAGAATTGCCAAGACACGTTTCTCAGGCTGTGTATATTGGCGCTGGACTGACGCCGTTGAACCAGCATTGAGGATGCCGCAGCATGATCGATCTCAGCCTTGAAGAATTCCTGAGTCTACCCGAATCCGACAAGGCCGTGTACCTGAAAGACTCCGCCATCCTCTACGCCCAGCAGTTCGACCGCGAACAGTTGGACTATTACTGCCGGCTTTCCGACGCCGCCCGCAAACTGCACAAGGATCCGGCCGGCGCCGACCTGATGGCAACGCTGCTGCGCCATCGCTGTGTGCTCAACTTCTTCGTCCAGCCGAGTTCACGAACCTTCCTCTCGTTCAACGCCGCCCAGACCATGCTGGGCATGTCCCGCATGAGCGTGCGCGACGTCAAGATCTCCTCGATTTCCAAGGGCGAATCGCTGCAGGACTCCATCCGTACGTTCATCTCGTACGTCGACCTGGTAGTCATGCGCCACTACAACGAAGACGCCGGCTGCATCGCCTTCTGGACGCTGATGAAGGCACACCGACGATTGACCATCAACGGCGTCGAACGCCCGATCCCGGTCATCTCCGGCGGCTCCGGCGCCAAGCAGCACCCGACCCAGTCACTGCTGGATATCTACACACTGGAGAAGAGTTTCGAGCGTGTCGGCGGCATCGACGGCAAGACGATCATGCTCGTCGGCGACCTGAAGCGCGGACGTACAGTGCGCAGTCTGTCGTACCTGATGAAGAACTACAAGGACGTCAAGTTGATCTTCGCCGCGCCGGAGAAGTACCAGATGAAATCGGATATTCTGGAGTTCCTCGACAACCACGGCATCCCCTACTGCAAGGCGGACTCGATCGATGCCGTCATCGGCGACGCCGACGCGATCTACATGACGCGGATTCAGGATGAGTGGGACAAGAAGGACGCCTCCGCCACGGGCAAAGGCCATGTGAAGGCCGGCGAGGACTTTATCTTCCGCGTCGATCATCTGCAGAAGATGAAAGACGAGTGCTACCTGCTGCACCCGTTGCCCAAGCGCGACGAGATCGAGGAAGGCGTGGATTACGTCAAGGACCACCGTGTGGTGTACTGGCGCCAGGAACGCAACGGCATGTGGATGCGGGTGGCAATTATTGCGAAGTTATTCGGCGTCGACCAGGAGATCCTGGACGCGGCGGCGGCGTTGTAGTCCGGTTTCCACAGCCGGCAACCCCACGCACCGTAATGCCCGAGCGCAAGCGCTCGGGCTGAGCGAGTTCTGACCATCTAGCTGTCGCCCTCCCTCTCGCTCTTCGGCTGGGTCCGACGCTGGATCGAGCCGAACAGCGTGCGCATCCAGGCAGGGCGTCTGGGCGGGTTCTTCGCCATCTTCTCGATGCGCAGATAGTGCTGCTGCGACTGCTCCTGCAGGCGTTCGAAGGCTTCAACAATCTCCGGCACATCCGTTTTGAAGGTCTTGAAGAACCGGCGCTCAACCATGGTACTCTCGGCCCGCAACGCCAAGACAAGGGCTTTCTCCGGACTGATTGAGCCGGTCTTCGCCTGGTGGATCTCCTTTTCGATAAACTCGATCGACGTCCGAATGTCCCGCATGGGCACCTGCCGGTGGTCGAGTTCGACATCGCCGGCGGCGATCTTCTCGCGAACGTGCCTGAGCATGTTCGCGTGGCCATGTTCCTCGGCCGTCAGCTTACCCCAGAAATCCCAGTCGGCGCTGATGGTCTCCTGAAACGTGCTGTACAACTGGGCAACGGCCTCTTCGTGCCTGATCAGAAGGGAAAGATACGTATCGTCAGCGAAACGGGTGTCACCCAATGGGCTCAATGTCTACCTGCCTTTCTCTGGAATAGTTTAACAGGCTTCCACTGCGAGCCGTTGTCCCGCCCGGATATCCACGTCCGGCGGCCTCGACACAACCGGCTGCGATAGAAAGCCCGGGGCCCTGGTTCGAGCCCCGGAGTATATTCAGCTGGACAACGCAAATGATCTCAGCCGTAGAGCGGGCCGAGATATTCACAGGCGCGGAAGTCGTCACCGCCGAAGCGATCCCACATGGTCGGCCGGAAAATGTCGGCCGGATCGACATTGTGCATGTCGACGGGGATCCGCAGCATGGCGTTCAGCGTAATCATATCGGCGCCGATCAGCCCGAACGAGTTGGCGTCGTGGTTCGGGCCGATGCGGTTCATGTACTCGAAGCTGCTCATGCCGCGCGGGACCCAGTAGCTTTCCGGCCAGGTCTTGTCGGTCACGCCGCTGATGTGATCCGCAACGCTGACGGGCAATTCCACGGTCTCGCCCTCGACCACGCTGCAGGTCATCGTCTCGCCGACCATGTTGTAACGGTAAGCGGTCATCGGGATGCCGCCCGGCGTGCGGTAGTGACTGGACAGCCCGTCGCCCGGGAAATACTGGAGAATGGCAGCCATATAGGTCGTACCGGCGCAGGCCTCCTTGATCAACGCATTCTGCAGCGACTTCTTGGCCCGCACCTGGTTCATCACGTCGGCAATCGGCGTGTCGTAGCCGCAGCCGGCGATCTTGTAGATATCGACGGCGTAGTCGAGTGAACCGGCGCCGGAGTTGCGCTTATCGATCAGCCCTTCCGGACAGACCTTCTTGACGTTCACGCCGGTGGCGGCCTTGATGCTTTCGGCGGTCCAGTTGGTCCGGATATCGGCAAACAACTGCGGCGCGCCGGACAACAGCATTGCCACCAGCATGCCGATGGCGTTCTTACTGTCGTTCTCCGTGGCAACGACATAGGGCGCGCGATAGCCGTCCCAGTCGAAGGAACTGGTGAGGATCGACTCGGTCAGATCGAAGTTCGGGTTGAGATCGGTCCATTGGCGCTGGCCCTGAGTACCGGCGGCGATGGCGTTGTGGCCCTGCGACAGCTCGATGTCGGCCTTGAAGCCCTGTTTCTTGCCGACGCTCGCCTTGCCCAGCGTCGCGTTGCCCTGCATCAGGTCGCGCACGACCACGGCGGTCTTGACGCAGTATTCAAGCAGGTCGTCGTTGGTGCGGGGGCCGTTGTCGTTCCAGGTGTACTTGAACTGCTGCTTGAACCACTTGACGGCCTTGGCCACTTCGTCGTGGTCGTAGAAGCCGCGGTCGATGCGGCCCTGGACGCCGACCATGTCGTAGGACACCGTACCCATGCCGAGGTAGTCGAGGAAGGCGTTCCGACGCACGTCGGAACCGATGATGCCCATCGACACACTGCCGACGCTGAGGTAGTTCTTACCGCGCATCTCGCCGATGGCCGCAGCACAGCGAGCGAAGCGCAGCAGCCGCTCGCGCACGTACGGCACGATGTCGCCCTCTTCCTTCTCGAGGTCCGGGTTGTAGATCGAGAAGATCGGCCGGTTTTTCTCGTCCATGGCGGCACAGAACGCTTTGAGCCAGACCGCGCCGGGGCGGTCGGTCTGATTCAGGCCGTAGGCGGCCTGCACCCATTCGCTGCTGCCGATGCCCTGGCAGGCGCTCATCAACTCGTCGCTGTACGCCCAGGACCGGCTGATGAAGATGTTGGCGCAAACGCCCTGTTTGGCGTAGTAGGCAGCGGCCAGGGCGCCGGTGCGGGCGCCGTAGACGATCTCCGGCGGAACCACGACGTTGACCGGCGTGCCGTCCGGCAGGAAGACGTTGTCGACAATCAGGTCGTGGACCCGCTCGACCATCTTCCAGGTCAGTTCGAGGTTGTCCTCATAGGCGCCGTCGCGGCCGTCGACCACCGGGGTCAACGCGATCGTAGGCACGTGTCCGACCAAACGGCGGTCGACTTTCTTGAAGCCGCGTTTGGCTGTTGCTTTCTTCTCGAAATCCGGTCTGCTCATATCTGGACTCCCAGGTTAGGAATGTTTCGTCGTCAATGCCGGGAAGACTTAGTATAGCGGGCGGCAAGCGGCGGTCAAGGGCGGCCGTCCGCGGCGTCATTGGTCATTGACGACTGACGCGTGCATATCAACTCCGCGGGGCTTCAGGCCACCGATGGGTTCATCCCATCGGAGTCAGTGGTCCCAAGCTGGAACTGCCGCCAACACCCCTCTTTCGGTCGGTCGACCGGCGAACCGGCCGACCAACCGAAAGAGGGGGAGGGGCCGGCTTTTCAGCACACCGACCAGGCTTCCGACGGGACAAGCCCGCCGGTGGCGAGACCGGACACGCATCTCGTGCAACTGTGCGACCTCCGCCGCTGGGCAAGAAAACACCTGCGGAACACCTGCGGGAATGATATGCGCCCCACTGACCGCTTCGACTTCGCTCAGGAACTTCGTCAATGATCTGCGGCCTACGGCAGACCGGCCTGGGCTTCGGGAAAGAGGAAGTTGCGATAGCGGTCGATCATCTTCTGTTCCTCGCCGGTCCAGCACATGACCGGATCATCGGCATGAAGGAAGTCCTGCATTTCGTAGAAGGCGGCGCGGGCGCTGCGGTCGTCTTGAACCTGCATGTAGTACTGCAGTTCTTCGAACCAGGTCCGCTTCAATGACACGATCGCGGTGGACGGCAGTTCCTGGCCGTGTTTCTTCATCGCGACGCAGAGCAGCGCGCGAGCGGCGGCCAACTGGGTATTGCGGCGGGCCCGCAGGCGGGCAATGTTGGCGCGGCGTTCAGCGACTGTGGTCCGGGCCGCCTGCCACTCGGTGATCAGGCGCTCGCAGTAGTTGGCGGCGCGTTGCCGACTGGTCGCCATCGACAGCAGTTCGTTGAACTCTTTGTCGCCCTGGCGTTCGTAGGTGAGTTGGACATAGGTGAACACACCGGCCAGCACCAGGACCAGCAGGATCACCATCGACGCCACGCGGTGGCGGCGGATGAACTTCCAGGACCAGACCAGGAGATTGTCGCGATGCACGGAAACCTGCTCCAGCGAACGGCTGCGGTGGATATCCTCGGCCAGCGGTCCGACGTGCGGGTAGCGGTTCTCCGGCAGTTTCTCCAGGGCCTTCTCGCAGATGCTGCGCAGGTCGTTCGGGATATAGAAACTGGTCAGCGTCGGCGCGGGCTTCTTTTTGATCGCGTGCATGACGTCCCGCATGTTGTCGCTTTCGTACGGATGCTTGCCGGCCAGGATCTCGTAGAGGATCAACCCCAGCGAGAAGACATCCGAAGGGAACTCGATCTCGTTCATCCCGAGGACCTGCTCAGGGGACATGTACTTCGGCGTACCCTTGACCTGGCGTGCGTTAAGCAAGGCGGTGATATCGACTTTTTCGCTGTTGAGATCGCGCACGCCGGCGGTCTGCGCCTGCGCCCGCAGGTCGCGGGCAATGCCCCAGTCCATCACATAGACGGTGTTGAACTCGCCGACCATGATGTTCTCGGGCTTGAGGTCGCGGTGAACCACGCCGCGGCTGTGCGCGTAAGCCATGATCTGGCAGACCTGCGAGAAAATCTCGATCAGATCCTCGAGCGTCCGTTGGACTTCCCGCTGGGTCTGTCGTTCATCGAGGATCTCCCGGAGAGTCTTGCCCTGCACCTTTTCCATGGAGAAGAACAGCTCGTTCTTGCCGAGCAGCCCGATATCGTACACCGGCACGATCCCCGGATGGTCCAGGTGCGCCATAATCTTGGCTTCATTCAGGAAATGGGCCACAGCCCCCTGATCGCTCAGGTAGCGTTTGCGCAGCGTCTTGATTGCCACCTCGCGCTGCAGTGCGCGGTCGAGACCGAAATAGACACGCGCCACGCCGCCGCGCCCGATCTCGTCATAGCGGGCGTAGCGGTTGGAGCCGTCCTGAATGGTGAGGGTAAGGTCGAGGCGCTCGAGAATACGTCGAACGCCGTCCTCCCGGTCGGAATTTGCCTCACTGGACCGTGCAGCCGCCTTTTTGGCCGGCATCGATCTCCTCCTGTGCCTCCGGATGCGCTGTGCGGTTCACCTTCCGCCCGCCTCCAGATTGAGCGGAAAGCACCAAGACACTGTAAGACTTGCAACCCCCGAAGTTCAAGTGAAATGCCGATATTCCGCGGATTTTGTCAAATACGCAGGGCTGTACGGATGCTCTCCTCGGCGGCCGCCAGACGGTCCGGTGCGTGCATCCCCCGATGCGTGGCCAGGCAGATGTTCAGCCGTCCGCCGTACTGGCTGAAGTAGAAGCCGGCGCCGGTCAGGTGCGGGATACGCGGCATGTGGAAGATATTGGTGATGCGGCAGCCCAGGAGCGAATCGCCCTGGACCGCGCAGTCTTTGAGGAAGGAGAAGTTGAAGGCGCCGAAGCACCGTTTCATGTTGCGCAGGATCGCCCAGCTGTAGATCGGGATCGGCAGGATCCGCATCAGTACCCAGGCCTTGGCCAGACAGCGCGGGAAATCAAGCTTCATCTGGTCGTAGAACTGCCCGCATAACTCCGGCAGGCTCGGCCCCCCGGCCGCAGCCATCGCGTCGGTTTCCTCAAACAGAAGAAATGAAACGTAGTTGAACAGCATCTCCTCCCAACCGGCATCCGGCGACCGGAGATCGACATTGCACGAGGCAATGCAGCGCTCGCCGGCCGCAAGCGCCGCGCCTTGCAGCCGCCGGAAGCTCTTGAACGCCAGATGCAGGCCATACGGCACCAGCATCGGCACCGTAAGGTGTTCGGCATTCCGGCGGAACTGCACGGTTTCTTCGGCTGACAGGGTGAAGAGCCGGTACTCGGTTGGGGTCCGCGCGGCCGGCGCCGCCGGCGTAAACGTACCCTCCGGCGTCAACGCCAGAAGCCGGCGCACCACCGTCCGGCCGGCGAGGAAGCGATCCCGCCAGTGATTCAGCAGCGACGGCGCACTCCACGTCACAACGTCCGCCACGGCGGCCGGCGTCACCCGGTCTGCCGCCAGTTCAACGAGGGCGTGCAGGAAGAGCTCGGCGCCGTGTGCGTCAAACAGACGGTGATCGAAGTTCATGGCCAGAGCGGATTTCCCGCCCCAATGAATCAGGCTGAAGCGAACGTATGTGCCAGTGCGCGGGAAGGGGGTGTTGACGCCCGTGGCCAGCAGCTCAAGGTAGTGATCCGGCGAACTGTCGGCCGGCAGTACCTGCACGGTCAGTTCGATCTCCGTCCGGGCCGATCGCGAGTACTTCCAATACGGCGCGAGGTTGAGCGGATTGCGGGCGGCCCGCCCCGTGAGCATCGGCAGTTCCGGCGCGAGCGCGCCAAGACAGCGCCGCAATTCGTCTTCCGGCAGGACCCCCTCGAGCTCCATCACCACCTGTGAACTGTTCCCGGTACCGGCGGTCTTCCAGGTGGAATGATGCAGCGCCTGAATCATCCAGTCCGAGCCGTTCAGATACAATTTGCCGCGGGATCGCATCCGGTGTTCTCCTGTGCGCGAAGCGCAAACTACGCGGGGTCCGGGAAGCCGCGTGCCTCCCGGCGGGGGCCCGGGGCAGACCCCCGGGGCAGGCCTGCAGCTACTCCATGTGCTCCGAAATAAACGTCGCCAGCGACCCGATGGTTTTCATGTCTCCGGCGCCGATGGACGAGTTCATCAGTTCGAGACCGAATTCCTTCTCGACAAAGACAAACAATTCGACCAGCCGCATGGAGTCCATTCCAAGTTCTTTGATGACCGACTCGCCGGTCAGGGCATCGGGGTTCTTCGCCCCCATCGCCGCCAGTTGCCTGATCAGTTTCGCTTCAATCTCAGTTGCCATCGTATGCCTCATTTCGCGTGTTTTGGTGGCGCCGTACTATAGCGCGATAACAGCCGGGGTCATCTTCGCGGCACTGGAGAGATGGGCCTGATTGGCGAAAACCGTGCGAAGGCAGGTGCGCGTCAATAATGACGCGAAACAGTAACCGGACGCGGGGTTCAGTGCCTCGCGCGACTACCACATCTCCTTGGGATAGTCGCGGTAAATATGGTTCAGGTGCCAACCGCAACGGGCGCCGGCACGCATGAGTCGTACAAAGTCCTTCGCCGGCACTTTGATCTTCTTCATGCGCCACGGATTGCGGCGAAAACCGAACAGATAGAGCAGCGAGAAATAGCGGTAGAATTTCTTCAGCGGCAGTTTCGTCGGCAGGATGCTGTGCATGCAGTCGTAATAGAGGTAGGGATTGCAGATATACTCACCCTCGTGCTCCCCGAACAGAGCCGTCCCAGGGGACGGCGAGAACACCGTAAACGTGACCTCGGCCGGGGCGACGAATTCGATGGTCTGGCGCAGCTTGATGAAGTCCTCGGCTTCGTAATCCGGATCGACAATCAGCGCGGCATGCAGACCAATGCCGATCTCCCGCAGGATCTCGACAGCGCGCCGGTTCATGTCGGGGTCGACACCTTTGTTGTAGTTCTCCAACTGACTTTCTTCCATTGACTCAAGCCCGACGTAGACCGTTTCGAGTCCGACTTCTTTCCAGGCCGCAAACATCTCCGGATGTTTACAGATGGTATCGGCCCGCGCCCAACTGATGTACTTCTTCTGAATGCCGCGTTCCTTCAGAAGTTCGGCGATAGCCAGGACGCGCTTGGGGCTGATGAACATCTCGTCGTCAACGAAATAGATGTACTCCTCATCGATCGCCTCAATCTCGTCGACGACCTCTTCCGGCGTGCGCTGGAGGTATTTGCCGTTCGCCAGAAAATGGACAACACAGAATTTGCAGCGATGGGGGCAACCAACGCTGGTACGCATACTCGCCACTTGCGGGAACAAGGTCTTCAGTCTTGTGTTTGGCTCGCCGGAGCAAACGGTGAAGTACTGCGAGCGGTCGACCAGGTCGCGCCGCGGTCGTGTGTCAATGGTACTCTTCTGCAGCGGCGCCGGCGGTTTGTCAGCGCGCACGTCGAAGTCGGTCGCCGTCGTGGTCATGACATAATCCGTTTCGGGAATTGCCGTGCCTTCGCGATGGGCCCGGACGATATCGCCCATGTTGCCGGCGCCGTCTCCTCGGACAATCACATCGAAGAGCTCAGGCAATTTCAGGTCTTTGGGCGCGATCGTCGCATGCACGCCGCCGGCCACCACGAGGATGTCGGAGCGGAACTCCTTTGTCAGTCGTGCCAGTTCCTTCATGTGCCCGGACTGATTCGAGTAGCCGCCAATCCCGACGATGTCCGGGTTGAACGCCGCCAGCATTGCCGTAAACGTTTTGAACGGCTTCTTCTCGAGAGTCAGATCGAGAATGCGAATCTCATGCTGCGGATCGATGCCGCCGGCGACGATCTCCAGCTCCAGCGGTTCCAGGTGCAGGACGCCGTGGAAGCTCTGGGCGACTTTGAGATAGACATGCGGCTTGACAAGCAGGATCTTCATATGCAGGACGTTGCCGTTCTTTCTTTCCAGTTACTGCAGGCCTGCGACAATACATGTCAGGCGTGCCCGTATCAAGGCAAGGCGAACAGGGAAACGGGGACACTCCAGGCGCTGCACATGCCAACCGTCGAGCACATAACAAGGTCAGTAAGTAGCCAACCGACTCCGTTCTGCACAACCGGCGGCGAGACGGAAGGTAAGAATCCACAGCACAGGGCTGTGGCATTGAGTTCTATCGGGTACCGCAGGAATGTAGGCTGGCTGAGGGAAACTCCACAGCGCAGGGCTGTGGTGTCTTGAGTGTTCGCTTGTCCTTGTCTCGTATCGCACTACCAACGTAAGAACATCGACTACGCGCCTGGCCGCCGGATTCTATTGCAATCACCGGCTTTGCGTTTACATTCTTCCTTCCCCGGCGGGTCCGGGGCCGGCGGGCTGGGAACTGCTGCAGCATCCCTGATTTGAACTTGAGTGAAGAGAATTGACCATATGGATTTGAAGGTATTGTT
>CAYLNH010000186.1:0-14200 GCA_964384625.1 uncultured Lentisphaerales bacterium | reverse complement strand
CCGCACCGCGAACTCCTTCGCCAAGGCTTCGGCGCTCAAGAGGGTGCGGGATCTCCAGGCGGACCGCGAAAGGCAGTAATCGAGGGCTTACACTTCAACATGATGCGGCTTGCTGGACTCCTCTCCCGGATGTATACTTCGGGCTTCCCCGAACTCTGTAACTGACTGGCAGTACGTATGGAACTGGCAACCGGCTATCTCTGGCTGAACATCATCCTGTTTGTCGTGGGCCTGGCGGTTCTGGCGAAGGGCAGCGACTGGTTTGTCGAAGCCGCCGCGGCAATCGCCCACCATTACAATGTGCCGGACATCGTCATCGGCCTGACACTGGTATCGATCGGGACGTCCCTGCCGGAGTTCGCCACGAACATCTGTGCTGCTTTCCAGGGGCACCCCGAAGTGGCGATGGGCAATGTTACCGGCAGCAACATCGCCAATGTTCTGCTGGTGCTCGGGCTGTCGGTCATTTTGATGAAACGCGTCGAGGTCGACCGGATTCTTTTCAACCGCGACACGGTGATCATGGCGGCGGCGTTTCTGGTGTTCGCGGTCATGTGCTACGCCTTCCCGATCAACAGCGCGGCGGTGGGCCGTCTGGAGGGCGTCATTCTGCTGGCGTTGTTTGCGGGCTACATGGCGCTGCTGCTGAAGCGCAAGGACGAGATCCACGCGGAGGTGCAACCCGGGGCAGACAAAGTGAAGGAGAAGCACAAGTCCCCGCTGCGGGCGCTGCCGTTTGTGTTTCTCGGGGGCGCGATGGTCGTGTTCGGGGCGAAGGTCATGGTCGACACCGTGGTGCACACGGCGCGGACGCTGCTGGATCATATGGAGCCGAAGCAGGCGGAATCGCTGATCGCCGCGACCGTGATTGCCTTCGGCACGTCGGTACCGGAACTGGCCGTAACGGTATCGGGGATTATCAAGAAGAAGTCCGACATTGCTTTGGGCAACATTATCGGGTCCAACATTTTCAATCTGGTGTTCGTCATGGGCGCCACGGCGACAGTGGCGCCGATTCCGATCAATGACGAGATTGCCACACTGATTCTGCCGGTGATGATGCTGTCCGGCGCGGTCCTGCTGATTTTGATGCGCACGGGCTGGGCGCTGGTGCGCTGGGAGGGCTGGCTGCTGGTGGCCGGTTACGCGGCCTTCGCCGGAATCAACGTATCTCGTTGTATACGCGGCGGATGAGCCCTGCCTCGGGCAATTCCGCCACAGCCTCAGGAGATAAAATGGAAAAAATCGACAAAAGTGGTTGGACAACCATATGCGTCCTCACTATAGTTTCGGTTCTCTTTTTCCGCCCTGCCGTTGTTACGGCGCAGGAGCCTCAGAAGGCGCCGGCGGCCGCAACCCGGGAGGACGGAAGCGATGAGCTCAAAGCGCTGAAAGCGCGGTGCCTTGAACTGGAAGGCGCCCTGCTGCGGAGTCAGACGGAGCTGAAGTCGGTACGGGCAGACATGGCCGATGCCGCACTTGAGCTCAGGAAACTCCGGTCTCAGGTCGCCGATTTGCGCGTCAAAGCCGCGAATGTCCTGGCTAATCAGGATGATCTGGAAGACGCCGGCACCCTGCGGGCACAGCTGCGCGACATGCGCCGCATTCATACGGCGCAGAAGGAACTGCAGCAGGAAGCGCTGGGGTTTCATCGCTATATGAACTCCGTGTTGGACGTTCTCGACCAGAACGACCGCAGCGGACTGCGCAAAAAGCTGAACGGGCGGTATCTCCTGCTGAAACGCAAGCTGGACGATGCTGAACGGCTCAGCCGGCCGCAAGTTGCGGTTGGGCAAGCGCGCCGCGGCCGGGTACTGGCGGTGAACACGGAATTGGGCATTGTGGTCCTTGACCGGGGCCGGGATGCCGGTGCGCGGCCGGGCTCCGTCTGGGAGATCACGGCCGGGCGCAAGACGCTGAAGGCCCGGGTCGTCGAAGCCAGGTCGTCGCTCAGTGCGGCGGTACTGCTCGCCGGCGATCTGGATGACATAAACGCCGGTGCGGCGGCCAAACGGGTGACCGCGAAGGCAACAACGGACAAGTAGTACGGCCGGTTCCAGACAGCCGGCCCAATGTGGTTATAGAGCTATGAAGAAACAGGCGATCAGCAAATTCGTGCGAATCTCGCCGTTCAAGGCGCGTGAAGTCGCCCGCTTGATTCAGGGGCAGCCCGTGGAAGAGGCGTTGGCGATCGTCGACTTCTCCCCGCGGAAGGCCGCCCGTTTGATCGGCAAGACCCTCCGTTCCGCCGTTGCCAACGCGGAAAACGATTTGAACAGCCCGGTGCCGCGCAGCGACCTGGTCGTGGTCGAAGCCGCCATCGGCGAAGGCCCGTCGATGCGGCGACTGCAGTACAAGTCCCGCGGTCGCGCCGGCCGGATCATGAAACGGACGAGCCATATCCGGGTCGTCGTCAGTGACGAGTAAATAAAGGAAGCTATTGTGGGCCAGAAAGTCAACCCAATCGGATTTCGCGTCGCCGTCTCGAAAGACTGGCGAAGCCGCTGGTATGCCGACAAACATTCCTTCGGCGAAATGCTCCTCGAGGATCTGAAGATCCGCGATCACGTCAAAGACCGCCTGCGCCACGCGGCCGTCGGCCGGATTCAGATCGAACGGTTCGCCAACCGCGTCCGCGTCACCGTCTACTCGGCCCGTCCGGGGCTGGTCTTCGGCCGCAAACGGGCCGACCTCGACCAGCTCAAGGAGAGCCTGTACAAGATGACCGGGGGCAAGGACATCTACATCGACGTGATCGAGATCAAGAAGCATGAGCTTGACGCCCAGTTGGTCGCCGAAGCAGTAGCCCAGCAGATTGAGCGCCGGATCAACTTCCGCCGCGCCATGAAGAAAGCCATCCAGGCCACGATGGACATGGGCGCCCTCGGCATCCGCGTCCGCTGTGCCGGCCGCCTGAACGGCGCCGAACTGGCCCGCACCGAGCAGTATCGCGACGGCAGTGTGCCGCTGCACACGCTGCGCGCGAACATTCAATACGGTTTTTGTGAAGCGAATACGACGGCCGGCAAGATCGGGGTGAAGACCTGGATCTGCCTGCCTGAGAATATGGAGGAACTCGAATATGCCTCTAATGCCAAAAAGGGTAAAGCACCGAAAGGTGCAAAGAGGAAGTCGTCGCGGCAACGCGCAAAAAAATAACAAGCTGAGCTTTGGCGACTTCGGCCTGCAGGTTTTGGAGCGCGGTTGGATTACGGCGCAGCAGATCGAGGCTGCCCGTATCGCCATCAATCGACATATGCACCGGCGCGGTACCGTGTGGATCCGCATGTTTCCGGACAAGCCCATTACCAAGAAGCCGCTGGAAGTGCGCATGGGCAAGGGCAAGGGCAATCCGGAAGCCTGGGTTGCCGTCGTCCGGCCGGGCCGTGTGATCTTTGAAGTGACCGGCTGCACCGAGACGATCGCCCGCGAGGCGTTCTCCCGCGCAGCCAACAAGCTGCCGGTCCGCTGCAAAATGCTGACCCGACAGTAGAGACGGAGCCAGAGGAACCGATGAAACCCAAGGAAATCCGGGAACTGACGCCCGACGAGCTGCAGAAGCAGTTGGACGAATCCCGAAGTGAGTTGTTGAACCTGCGCATCCAGGCCAGCAGCGGGCAGTTGGAAAACAACGCCCGGATCTCCCTGGTGCGAAAAGATATCGCCCGGCTGCTGACTGAAGTCCGGGCTCGCCAGCTGAAGGAAGCGCGCGCATGAGCGAGGCAACAGAAACCAAACGCGGGGTGCGCAAGGTCCGGACCGGAGTCGTGGTCAGTGACGCCCAGGACAAGACGATCGTCGTCCGGGTAGATCGCCGCACCGCCCACAAGGTCTACAAGAAGACCATCAAGCGCAGCAAGAAATACCACGCGCACGACGAGACGAACGACGCCCACAAGGGCGATACGGTACGAATCATCGAGACCCGGCCGCTGAGCAAGACCAAGCGCTGGCGGTTGCTTGAAGTCATAAATCGAGCTGAATAGGAGTTCTCGCCATGATTCAAATGCAGACAAGTCTGGAGATCGCCGACAATTCCGGCGCCAGGCGGGCGGTGACCATCACGGTGCTGGGGCAGAGCAAACGCTATGCCCACGTCGGTGACATCGTTACCGCCACGGTCAAGGAAGCCGCCCCCGACGCCGCCATCAAGAAGGGCGAAGTGGTCCGGGTGGTCATCGTTCGGACGAAGGCCCCGATTCATCGCCCCGACGGCTCCAGCCTGCGGTTCGACCGCAACGCCGGAGTGATCATCGACCAGGAAGGCAATCCGCGCGGCACCCGCATCTTCGGGTCGGTCGCCCGCGAGTTGCGCGACAAGAATTTTACGAAGATTCTCTCTCTCGCCCCGGAGGTGCTCTGATGGCGAAGATCCGATTAAAAAAGGGTGACGAAGTCGTCGTCATCAGCGGTGAGTTGGCGGAGCGCCGCGGTACGGTGCTCGAGATCGACAAGCAGCGCCGCCGCGTGCGCATCGAAGGTGTCTCGAAGGGTAAGAAGCGAACCATGAAGAAGACGCCGCAACAGCCGCAGGGCGGGCTGGTCGACCGCATCGACAGCATTCATATCTCGAATGTGATGCTGGCCGCGAAGTACGACGAACGCCAGGCGAAGCGCGAAGGCTAAGGAGTAGACCCATGTCGGTTCAGTATACAGAATACAAAGAGGTCATCCGCCCCCAGTTGATGGAGAAGGGCGGCTACAAGAACCTCCTCGAAGTCCCCAAACTGGTGAAGATCGTGTTATCGACCGGTGTGGGCACCAGCGCCGACCGCGAGGTCTTCGACGAAGCGACCAAGCTGTTCAGCGACATCACCGGCCAGCGTCCGGTCACCACCAAGGCCCGGCGCAGCGTTGCCAACTTCAAGGTTCGCGAAGGCATGAACGTCGGCGTTGCGGTCACCTTGCGCGGCCGTCGCATGTATGATTTTTACTATCGTCTGGTGCGGATTGCCCTGCCCCGCGTCCGCGACTTCCGCGGCGTGTCCCGCAAGGCCTTCGACGGTTTCGGGAACTACTCGCTGGGGATCAGCGACCAGTCGATCTTCACGGAAGTTAATCTTGACAAAATGAAACACACAATCGGCATGAATGTCACCATGGTGACAACCGCCAAGACCGACGCTGAGGCGCTTGAGCTGTTGACCATGATGGGAATGCCGTTTGCCAGCTGACGGAGGTCCCTCGTGGCCAAGAAATCATGGATCGCCAAATGCGAGCGCAAGCCGAAGTTTGCGGTTCGGAAATACCATCGCTGCCAGAATTGCGGCCGTTCCCGCGGTTATCTGCGCAAGTTCCGCATTTGCCGGATCTGTTTCCGCGAACTGGCAAACTCCGGCCAGATTCCCGGCGTGATCAAGGCGAGCTGGTAACTAAGGAAACAACGAATGAGTTTGAGTGATCCCATCGCTGATATGCTCACCCGGATCCGCAACGCCCACAAGGCCGGGCATCCGGAAATGCAGTTGCCCGCGTCCAACGAGAAGGCGGCCATCGCCGCCGTTCTCTGCGATCAGGGCTACATCGCCGGCAGCACCGTTGAAGGCGAAGGCAAAGACAAGAAGCTGGTGCTGCAGTTGAAATATCATGAAAACAAGCCCGTGATCACCGGCATGAAGCGCGTCAGCAAGCCTTCCTGCCGGATCTACGTGAAGGCGAAGGAGATTCCTCGCGTTCGCGGCGGCATGGGCGTGGCCGTCATGTCAACCCCGGAAGGGGTTCTCACGGGCAAGGAAGCCAAGCGCCGCAACGTCGGCGGCGAGGTCCTCTGCTACGTGTGGTAGGCCGCATACTGGAGTTAGCGAACCATGTCTCGAATCGGTAATAAACCCATCGCGCTGACCGGCGGCGTCAGTGCGGATGTCTCCGGTCGCAATGTGACCGTCAAAGGCCCCAAGGCCACGCTGCAGCAGGAGCTGCCCGAACTGGTTGAAGCCAAAGTCGAAGAGAACCAGCTCGTCGTGACCCGCACCAATGAGAGCCGGCGCGCCAAGGCCATGCATGGTCTCGCCCGCAGTCTTCTCAACAACATGGTCGTCGGCGTCGCCACCGGCTTCAAGAAAGAGCTGGAAATCCGCGGCGTCGGCTATCGCGCCGAGGTCAAGGGCAAGAACCTGGTGCTCAGCGTCGGCTACTCCCATCCGGTGGAGCATCCGATTCCGGACGGCATCGAAATCACGGTCGGCAAGAACAACGTAATCACTGTTTCCGGCGCCGACAAACAGCAGGTCGGCCAGGTTGCCGCCGATATCCGCGAATACCGTCCGCCGGACGTCTACAAGGGCAAAGGTATCCGTTACGTCGGCGAGTACGTGATTCAGAAGGAAGGCAAGACCGTCTAACTACGGAACTTATTGAGCTATGGCTACTTTATCCCGCAAACAGAAGCGCACCCGCCGGCACAACCGCCTGCGCCGGAAGATCAGCGGTACGGCCGCCCGGCCGCGGATGACCGTCTACCTCAGCGGCAAACATATGTACGTTCAATTTATTGACGACATCGCCGGTCGGACTCTGGCGTCAGCCTCGAGCAAGTCCCCGGAATTTCTGCAAGCCGGCCAGAAGGCAACGATGGAAGGCGCCCAGGCTCTGGGTCGGATCGCTGCCGAGAAAGCCAAGGCCGAGGGCATCGAAACGGTCGTCTTTGATCGCGGCGGCTTCACCTACCACGGCCGGGTCAAAGCCCTGGCCGACGCGGCCCGTGAAGCCGGCCTGAAATTCTGACAAACAGGAGTCGAACTCGTGCCAAGAGATAAAAGATACAAATCAGACCGAGACGAACAGCCCGAATTCGAAGAGCGCGTCGTCAGCATCAACCGTTGTAACAAGGTCGTCAAAGGCGGCCGCAACTTCAGTTTCAGCGCGCTGATGGTGGTCGGCAACCGCAAAGGCCGGGTTGGCGTGGCGCTGGGCAAAGCCCGCGAGGTCGCGGAAGCGATTCGCAAAGGGGCGGAGCTGGCGCGTAAACACATGATCGACGTGCCGCTGGC
Source organism: uncultured Lentisphaerales bacterium (assembly GCA_964384625.1). Classification (GTDB taxonomy): domain Bacteria; phylum Verrucomicrobiota; class Lentisphaeria; order JABSQK01; family JABSQK01; genus CAYLNH01. The sequence goes on along the minus strand of CAYLNH010000186.1, from coordinate 7,211 downwards.
CGGCAACACGATCCCGCACGAGATTGAAGCGAAGTTCCGCGGCGGCCAGGTCATCATGCGCCCGGCGGCCCCGGGCACCGGTCTGATCGCCGGCGGCGGCATGCGCGCCGTGCTGGAACTGGGCGGCGTGCACGACGTACTGGCCAAGTCCCTCGGTTCGAACAACCCGATCAATGTGGTCAAGGCGACCATGGAAGCCATTGAGCAGCTCGAATCCAAAGAGTATGTAAAGGCGAAGCGCGGGGTCGAGGCCCTCTAAGGCAGTTTTCCCAAGGAGATCCTGAAATGAGTTTACATAACCTGAAGTCGACGACGAAGCGGAAGGCCCGCAAGCGCGTCGGCCGCGGCAACGGCAACAACTGGGGCCGCAGCTGCGGTCGCGGCGACAAAGGCCAGAAGTCCCGCAGCGGCGCGACCAAGCGGCCGCACTTCGAAGGCGGCCAGATCCCGCTGTATCGCCGGCTGCCCAAACGGGGCTTCACCAGCCGCAATCGTATCCGCTATGCCATCGTCAACGTCGCCGACCTGGAGAAGAACTTCAGCGACGGCGACGAGGTCACGGCCACCAGTCTGGCGGCCAAAGGCATGCTGAGCAAGCTCAACGACGGCCTGAAGATTCTCGGCCAGGGCGAGTTGACCCGGAAACTGACGGTCACGGCCCATGCCTTCTCCGCCGCGGCGAAAGCGAAGATCGAAGGCGCCGGCGGCTCCTGCGTTGAACTGCCGACCGAACCGGCCGCCGAAGACGCCGCGCCGGCTGAAGACGCCGCGCCGGCCGAAGACGCCGCGCCGGCCGAAGACGAAGCTGCACCCGCCGAATCCGACGATAACCCTCAGGAGTAGTGAGAAAGGCTGGCCGCTCACACTATGTGGAAAGCCCTCTTTAACTGCTGGAAGGTGCCGGAGCTCCGGAATCGCCTGCTCTTTACCATGGCGATCCTCGCTCTCTGCCGCGTCGCCGCCAGTGTTCCTTGTCCCGGCGTCAATCCCGCCGCGCTCTCCGCGCTGTTCGACAAAATGAGCGATCAGGCCGCGGCCGGGCAACTGGCGACGATGTTGAACATGTTCACCGGCGGCGCCATGCAGAAGTTCGCCGTTGCCTCTCTGGGGATCATGCCCTACATCACCGCCTCGATTATCATGTCCCTGCTGGGACCGATGATTCCGGCGCTGGAGAAATGGAAGCGGGAAGGCGAGACCGGCTACCAGAAACTGACCCAGTGGACCCGCTATCTGACGCTGATCATCTGCTGCGTGCAAGGCTGGATGTTCTCCGTCGGCATGGAGAATCCGGCGGCGCTGTTCGGTTCCGCCGCCCAGGGCATCGATGTGGTCACCTACGCCGGCAACAACCCGATCCTCTTCCGCATTCAGACCGTCATCATCCTGACCAGCGGCACAATGATTTTGATGTGGCTGGGCGAGAAGATCACCGAGCGCGGGATCGGCCAGGGCGCTTCACTGATTATCACCATCGGTATCATCAACCGTCTGCCCAGCGCCCTGTACACGATGTACGGCCGCACCCGAGAGGTCGGCGATCAGCAATTGTCCGTCATTCACATTTTCATTCTGGTGGCGTTGTTCGTTCTGGTAACGGCGGCGGTGATCGCCCTGTCTGTGGGGCAACGTCGAGTCCCGATTCAGTATGCCCGGGCTCGCGCGGGCCGGGCCGGCGGCATGGGCGGCGGCGCCGGCCAAGGCAGTTTCTTCCCGCTGCGCGTCAACTTTGCCGGCGTCATGCCGATCATCTTCGGCAGCACCCTGTTGACGGTGCCGCCGTTCCTGTTTCGGTTCCTCAGCCGCCGTGATATCGGCTGGCTGGCCTGGCTGCATGGGATTCGCGAGGTCGACGGCGAGCAGGTCGCCGAGGGGATCAACTTCCTCGCCTGGGTACCGTGGGCCGCGCAGCAGTTCGAATACGGCAGCGGCAGCTATATGTTCCTGTACGCCGCGCTGGTGCTGTTTTTCTGCTTCTTCTGGGTGGCAAACCAGTTCAACCCGATCAAGATCGCCGACGACCTCAAACGGTCCAGCGCCTACATCCCGGGCTACCGTCCCGGCAAAGAGACGGCCGACTATCTGGACTGGACCATGACCCGCGTGACCGCCGCCGGCGCGGTTTTTCTGACCACGATCGCGCTGCTGCCGATGATCTTCAACAAGACACTCAATGTGCCGATGATTGTCGCCTATTTCTTCGGCGGCACGAGTCTGCTGATCATGGTCGGCGTCATGCTGGACACTTTGCGTCAGATCGAGGCGTTGATGCTCACCCACGGCGGCTACGACTCCTTTATGAAGACCGGCCGCATCCGCGGCCGCCGCCGCTAGTGTGTCGTCCCGGAAATCCGGGAGCATCGATGATTCCGATGGATCTTCGCTGCTCTGCCAGGCAATTGCGGCAAAGCGATATGAATATCGAGGTTCGCGACTAACGAAGCAGAGCGCGAAGAGGCGCGGAATCACGCCTCGGATTTATGGGACGATACAATCGCATCCACCAGCTGGCGAAGATCCTCCGATGCAGGGTCTGCCGACGATGGAGGAATACCTGAAGGGTCTTTCGATTGCGGCGTTGGGGCAGCCGTCGGCGTCCGGCGCGTTGGAGACCGCTTCGCCTCGCCGTGAGGATTGCTGCTTCCGGGGTTGCCCGGCGGTCACGGCCAACGGACATTGTCGCCGATTCCCCGTGTTCTCGAGCATCCTGCCGTTCTTGACTTTTGCGGTTTCGCTACTAGTCTGACAAGGTCATCCCGGTATGGGAGTATTGACTATGGAAATCACCGACATCACCCCACTGGCGGAGCGGCTTCGGACGCGCTTCAGCGAGGTCGAACTGGAGTTCACCAAACCTGAAGTCGCCGCCGACCGCAAGCGCTTTGAGGACCTCTCGCGGGAACACCAGCGGTTGAAACAGTTCATCGAAGCCTGGGACCGCCTGGTCAAATGCCGCGGGGACCTCAGTGACAATCGCGAACTGCTCGAAGCCGAGGAGGACGAGGAGTTTCGCGAGGTGATCGAGAACGACATCGTCAGCCTGGAGCAGGAGACGGCCAGGCTTGAGAAACAGGTGATGCTTCACCTTCTGCCGCCCGGCGAAAACGACTCGCGCAACACCATCGTTGAGATTCGCCCGGCTGCCGGCGGCGATGAAGCCGCTCTCTTCAGCGCCGACCTGTTCCGCATGTACGCCCGCTTCGCCGAGACCAAGGGCTGGAAGACCGAAATCCTCGACCGCACGGAAACGGACCTGGGCGGGCTGAAGGAAATTGCCTTCAGCCTCCAGGGCGACGGCTGTTATCGTTTCATGCAGTTCGAGAGCGGCGTACACCGGGTCCAGCGCATCCCGACAACCGAAACGAGCGGCAGGATCCACACGTCAACGGTGACCGTGGCGGTCCTGCCGGAAGCCAACGAGATCGATGTCCAACTTGCCCCCGAAGACCTCGACATCAAAGTGACGCGGTCGTCCGGACCAGGCGGCCAGAGCGTGAATACCACCGACTCCGCAGTCGTCATTACACACATCCCCACGGGGATCACGGTGCAGTGCCAGAATGAGAAATCACAGCACAAAAACAAGGCGCAGGCACTGCGCGTCCTGCGCAGCCGACTGCTGGAGAAGAAACAGCGTGAGGAGCAGGAGAAATACGCCGCCCAGCGCAAATCCCAGGTCGGCACCGGGGACCGCAGCGAACGGATCCGGACCTACAATTTCCCGCAGAATCGCGTCACGGACCACCGCTTCGGTCTGTCGTGGTACAACCTGCCGGAAATCCTCGAAGGCGGCATCGGCGAGATGATGGACGAAATCCTGGCGGCAAACAGCCAGCAACGGCTGGCGGCGGAACTGGCGGACGACGACGCTTAACCACAGCAGGCAGAAAATGGGTCACAACGAGGCCGCAAAGCACGAACTCGCCAAGATCGAGGCGTACTTTGAGGAAGGACGCAAGCTCTGGCAGCGCAACCCGGAGATGGTCCTCAGCCGCCAATTCTTTGAGCTCTGGGAGGAGTCCCAACACCCGCAGCCGTTCCCGCTCGACCCCCCTGCCCTGGAGTTCCTCGGCCAGCAGTTCCCCGTTGACCGCCAGCCCACCGTGGCCTGTTTCACCTGGGATTACGCCGAGGAATGCGCCAGCCTCGTGCTCGAATCCACGGCCGATGTCCGGCGCATCGCCGTCGTTTTCGAAGACGGCGAACCGGTCGTCGCCGACAGTTCCGCTGAGGTCTTTGACGACGACGCCATCAGCGCCGGTGAGCGGCTGGAGTTCGTCATGGACGTCATTGCGCAGATCCGCAGTGATCATCCCTCGCGCAATGTACTGAACATGCGCAAGAGCGAGTATACCGCGGCGCTGCGGCAGATTTCCGGATGGTACGACCAGCGAACGGTCAAGATGATGAGTACGCTGAAGATCGCCGCGATCCACAAACTGGTGAAGCGCGCCGTCCAGGACATGGCCCTCGACGAACTCAGCGACCAACTGACCCTGCCCCTGAACGGCAGCTACGCGGTCGCCGGCAATACCAATACCATGGTGGTCGGCGGCGATACCCCGTTTGCCGTCCATCCGTCGCCGCCGCGGACGCGCTGGACCGTCGCCGGCGATCTCACTTTTCTGTCGCGGGCGGGGCACGTCCTGGCCGATCTCGAGACCGAATTCGTGCTGCGCTTCGAGAACTGCGAGGTGCTCATGGGGGAGAACCCCGTGTACCTGCGGGTACCTCTGACGCAGGAGGTGCCGATCCGCAGCAACGAACGCCTGCAGGTCTACCGGCGCGGCGAGAACGTCCCGGTGGCGGCATTCACCATCGAGATCAACGACCGCACCAGCCTGATCGGCCGCCTGCAGTGGCCCGATGAACCCGAAGAAATCACCTGCGACTACTACGCCCGCCCGAAACGCAGCCCCGCCCGCACCCTGGCGCAGTTGATGGAGGCCTTCGCCAACGAGTTCCTCCGGGAGGGCCGCTTTGAATCGGCCGCTCTTAACGCCGCCCTGGGCGTGGAAGACTTCAGCTTCGAAGACGCCGCCGTGCCGCGCCGGAACGAGCTCGGCTTCGACCGGTCGCAGTGCCGCGCCTGGGCCAACGCGGTAAACCCACAGAACGCCCTGACGCTGATCCAGGGCCCCCCCGGCACCGGCAAGACTCACGTTCTCGTACAGATCCTCCGCGACTTCGTCAAACGCGGCCTCCGCGTTCTGGTTGCCGCCCCCTCCAATACCGCGGTCGACAATGTCTGCCGCCGGGCTCTGGACCTGCCGCTGCTGCGCGTCGGCCATGATCGCGACCGGATCGCCCCGAATGTGGCGGACGCCTGCTGGATCGGCGATCTGCAGAACGTCCAGCGATTCCAGAACCAACGCGACGGCGATACGGCCATCTACGCCGGCACCCATGTCGGCCTGCTGCATGACGACATCATCCAGACCGAACTAGAGCACAACGGCCTGTTCGATGCGATCGTGTTTGATGAAGCCGGCATGGCCCGGATGGACGAGTTTCTCATCTGCACGAAGATGGCGCGCCGCGCCGTACTCATCGGCGACCATCGCCAATTGCCGCCGTTCCCCCTGCCCGAACCCGTCCTGCGCGTGCTGCGGGAGGAAGGCGAGGCCACCCTGACGCAGCGGGCGACGCTGACCCAGAGCGCGCTGGAATGGCTGGTAACCCAACGCAAGGTCCCGGTCTTCGTGCTGCAATCCTCCTATCGCTGCCAGAATCCGAGACTGATGCGGTTCTCGTCAACCGTGTTCTACAACGCCCAGGTCAAAGCCAGCGTCTGGGCGGACTACTACCGCCTGCCCTACGACGAACGCCAGCAGAAATACCCGCCATCGACTCTGCGGCTGTACAGCACCAGTTCCCTGCCCCTGGCACAACGCCGGGAGCAACTCAACTTCGAGGGCGGCCGACCGGGATTCGAAAATGCGCTCGAAGCCGAGCTGGCCGTGCATCTCGCCGTCGAGGCAATGGCCGACTTCCCGCTGCAGCAGGTGACAATCATCGCGCCGTACCGGCGCCAGGTCCACCTGATTCGCGACCGGTTGGACCGCGAAACCGCCCAGGCTGCCGCCGGCAAGGAGATCCCAGACGAAGAATGGGAGCTCTTCCGTAAAACCAGAATCTCCACCGTAGACAGCTTCCAGGGCGGCGAGAGCGACATCGTGCTGGTCTGTTACGTGCGCAGCAACGAAGGCACCGGCGTGGGATTCGTCGATGACCCCAACCGAATCAATGTCGCTCACACCCGATGCCGCCGCAAAATGATCATCATCGGCGACATCGACTTCCTCAAACGGCACGCGCGCAACCGGATATTTCACCGCATGGAACGGGCGATTCGACGCGATGGCGAGATCATCCCGGTCGACCACGAACTCGCCGCCAGGCTGTTGGCGGCGCGCGATTCAATTTCCTGATCGTCCTTGATTCGAAATCAAACACCATTTAGATTCTTTATAACGACTTCACATTTTGACGGAGAATCAACTTCCATGGAGGGGTTGCCATGAAGTATCTGCCTCTGCTGTTGACTGCTGCCTTGATGGCGGCGAACGTCACGGCCCAGAACAAGAGCAAGATCCGCAGTGCACTGGGCATGAAGCTCGGCGCCACGCACGAGATCGATGAAGACGACGAACCGCAGCGCGAACTGGACGGCAGTGAGCTCTATCCGTTCAAGCCGCCCAAGCAGATCAAGCCGTTCACCGAGTACCTGGTCGAGGTAACGCCCAAGACCAACAAGATCTCGCAGATCTGGGCGACGGTCTACTTCCGCGACATCCCGGAGGCCCGCCGGGAACGCGACGCCCTGCTGGCGGCGTTGGAGAAGAAATACGGTCAGCGCGCCGGCGAAAGCGACCGCCACGCACGCCTGGCGGCCATGCACAGCGGTTATGTCATCAAGAGCGGCGTGCGCATGATCATGCTGCTGATTATGGAGAAAGACGGCAAGTACCGGCTGATGCTCAAGTACGTTGACCGGATCCTGAAGGACCAGGCCAAGCAGGAACGCATCAAGCTGGAGAAGGAAAGCGGCGAAGGCGCGGGTATGGGCCAGGCGCTCTAGCGTGATCAATCCAGAAGCCTTCTACTGCGAGCTGTCGTTGGACGCCATCTCAGGACCTTCCACTTGACGCCGCGCTTGCAGCGGATCTTCCAATGTAGCGGGATGGGGGCATTCGTTGCAACCAGTTTGA
>CAYLNH010000185.1:0-14270 GCA_964384625.1 uncultured Lentisphaerales bacterium | reverse complement strand
GGCAGCCCCTTCAGGGCGCAGAATTTGACGAAATGCGACTAAATCGACAGTCTCGGAAGGCGGAAGCTCCTCAAGGGCGGAAGCCCGCATCCGGGACACGGGGCACGGCGGGAAGGGAGGATATCGCCACACATAAGCGGGGTGCCGTTGGCACCCGCGGCTGGGCGAAATCCCGACTCTCAAGAGGTCGGGACGAGGACGATGTGTGCTGGATCTGCTACGGCGTGGAGCGCACAGCAGGAGACCGGAATCAGGCGCTGGTGACGATATAGCCGCCGGACTTCTGGTCGCGTTGAAGATTGACGAACCCCCGGTCCTCGGCCTCCTCCAGCAGTTCGCCGAAGGAGCGGAACCCGTAGTAGGATTCACTGAACCCGGGGTTCTGGCGTTTCAGGGTCTGTTTGATCATCGAGCCCCAGATATGGTCGTCCTCACCGCGTTCCTGCAGCAGTGCGTCGTAGGTCTCGATCACCAGTTCACAGGCTTCCTGAGCCTTGTCTTTCTTGTTCTGCGTCTTGCTCCTGGCCTTGGTTGTCGACTTCTTCGCCGGTCGTGATTTCCGCTTTCGCGGCCGCGCCGGCTTGCGCTCCTGGACCAGGTCGTCGTAGTAGATGAACTCGTCGCAGATCGAGATCAACAGGTCCGAGGTCGAATTCTTCACGCCGACGCCGATGACCGTCTTGTTGTTCTCGCGCAGTTTGCTGACCAGCGGTGAGAAGTCGGAGTCGCCGCTGATAATGACAAAGGTATCGACGTGTTCCTTGGTGTAGCACAGGTCGAGGGCGTCGACGACCATGCGGATGTCGGCGGAGTTCTTTCCGGACTGCCGGACGTGCGGAATCTCGATCAACTCGAAGGAGGCCTCATGCATGTGCGGCTTGAACTTGTCATAGCGGGCCCAGTCGCAGTAGGCCTTGCGCACTACGATATTGCCTTTCAGCAACAGCCGTTCCAGGATTTTGCGGATATCGAGACTGGCGTACTTCGCGTCTCGCACGCCGAGTGCAACGTTTTCGAAGTCGCAGAACACGGCCATAATTCTTGTTTCATTGCTCATCGTATTCTCTTTCTGACGGCATCACGGCCGCCTTGAAGTCGTATGGGTGGGAACACCGCCCCGGACTCAGATCATCGTGCCTTCCAGCCAGGTCGCGTAGTCCGGATCAAAATGGCAACCGCCCTCGAGCGCCTCCGTCAGGGGGTCGATCTCCCTGGCGCTGAACCCCAGGTGCAGATGACGCCGCCAGCCTTCGGCGAACTCGTACCGGTTCGACAACGCGCCGACCTGACGCGTGAAGGCCTGCATACTGTGCAGATAGGAGTCCATTCCCTGACTGACGTCAAGCCATTCCTTCTGGCTTTCGTGGCAGGCCAGCAGCGCCGTCTTCTGTTCCATGACCGCCGAGACGTCGACGTAGAACTCGGACCGCAGTTTCCGTCGCATCGGCGTTCGCATGCCGTGCGGCATGGCATGGTAGAGCGCCAGGTCGTGGCTGACGGGCGGCAGCGGCGGATTGACGGGCACATTGCGCATGCCTCTGCCGAACGCGGCGGAGACGACCAGCCGACAGGTGTTCTGGTGGTCTTCCATATAGTCCTGCGGCGAATGGGTCAGAATAATGCCGGGCTGGACATCACGGACAATCGCCCCGACCCGCTGCAGGAGGTCCTTCTCGTAGAAGATCTCCAGATCATCGGTGAGACTCTCGTGGTAGTGGGCGCCGATCAGCTCGCAGGCGCGTTTGGCTTCGCCCCGCCGCTGCTCCACAATGGTCTGGTAGTCCGCCGTCTCCGTACCGCCGTTGCCGCTGCCGAGATTCAGGCAGTGAATCTCCCAGCCGGCCTGCTGCAGCAGGATCAGGGTCCCGGCCATGGCGAACTCGATGTCGTCCGGGTGCGCCGCAATCGCAAATGCTGTGGTGTCAGTCATTGGTCGTTGGTCGTCCGTCGTCGCCCCGACCTTTTGAAGGCCGCGGCGATGCCGGACACGTTGGTCGTTGGCAAAGCCCCTGAACGAAGTCGAAGGGGTCAGTGCTGAACAGTAAAGGGTTGCCGCCGGGTTGTCACGTCGATCGGGCAGGAGAATGTGCCGCCGCCTGGCGCCAGTCCAGGAATCCGCGGACGGCCAGGTCCAGCAGGATAACATAGAGCAGTGAGATGAACTTCACCTCCTTGACGTAGTACAGGCCGATGCCGATCACGTCGACGATAATCCAGTAGATCCAGCTTTCGATATGCCTGCGGGCCATCAGCCACATGGCCGCGAAACTCATGACGGTGGTCAGCGCGTCGAGGAACGGGAAGGACGCGGCTTCGGGGAAAATCGCCGGCAGCCAGAGATGCACCCGGGCCATGGCCCAGCCGACGATGCCGGAGCAGGCCAGAGTGACGCCGGCCCAGATCAGGATATTGCGGGTTGTGCCGAACGAAACATCGACGCGCGCGTCGTCTTCGCTGTCGTTGCTCCGGGCCCAGTACCACCAGCCGTAGAGACTGGCGCCGAGGTAGTAGATCTGCTCAATCGCATCCGAATACAGGCGGATCTGGTAAAACAGCAGCATGTACAGCAGCACGCTGACGATGCCCACGGGCCAGGTGAGCATTTTGCGCCTGGCAATCAGCCAGACCGACCAGAGATAGAGAATCGTCCCGACGAACTCGAGGTAGCTCATCGGGTAACCCAGAATCGTGAAGAACACGGTGTCGACACTGAAGAGTCGCATCAACCAAGGACCTCCTGCGGCAGATCAAGGACGTTCATGTACTTGTGAAAACAGCGAAGGACCTCCTGCACACGGGCGACCCGCTGATCCAGCGCGCCGCGCAGCGTGATGTACGGCACGCGATACCGACGCAGATCCGCAATCACCTGGCGCTGAAAAGCGGCGCGATTCACCTCGCCGGACCGGTCCCAGGTGTCGTCGTACGGGATGTCCACATCACAGAGGAACACCAGGTCATAGCGGCCGGCCGCCTGTGCCGCCAGCGCGGCCAGCCGCGGCGCCACGGCGCCATGATAGTAACGGCCGAACGTCAACGTCGTCATCGCGTTGGTGTCGGTGAAGAGATAACGGTTCGCATCGGTCAGCAACCGGTCTTCCCGGTCGAGATGGCCTGCGGCGATCTCCACCAGTTGCCGCGGCGTCAGGCGGCGGTCAACCTGATGCTGTTCCCAATACTCGCGGCCGTACTCCGGCATCCAGCAGGTCCCGTACTCCGCCGCCAGCCGCTCGGCCAGCGTCGTTTTTCCTGTGCTCGGCGCGCCGACGAAAACAACGTTCGTGATCAGATCACGATAGACAAGTGGGTCGAGAAACTGCCGGTGGGCGTAGGAATCGCGGCGAATCTCCGTGGCCGACACCGGAACCAGCTCCCGCACCGCATCCACCCGCCGGTCGACAGCGCCCAGCGCGCGGCTGACATGTTCGCCGTAGGGCTCGCTGGAGAAAAAATGGGTAATCCCAGTCAGGCCGAGGTCGTCCAGCAGATATTGCTCATGCGCGCGCCTCAGCTCCGGCGTGTAGCCGACTTCCGTGGGACCGTCCCAGGCTTCGACGACCGTCACCGCCGGATAGAGTGCGCGCAGCCAGCCGGCACGCACCGGCAGAGGGGTCTGTGTGGTTGCCGGGGCGTCATAAATGACCACCGTCAGCTCATCGGTTTCCGCCAAGCCGGTTTCGATGACAAGTTGGTGGCCGCGATGCAGCGGCGCGAATTTCCCCAACGTCAAACCCCGGGTGCTCGCCGTCATACGCCGGTCTCCCTGTGATCACTGCTCACGCTCTTTGGCTTCATCCCAGAATTCATCGAGTTCGGCGAGGGTACAATCCGCGAACTCCCGGTCGCCGCTGCGAACGCGGTCCTCGACGTAAGCGAAGCGCCGGCGGAATTTGCGATTCGTCCGGCGCAGGGCGTCTTCCGGGTCGACATCGACAAACCGGCAGACATTGACGATCGTAAAAAACAGATCGCCGAGCTCTGCCTCGACAGCGGCCGTCTCTTCCTGGTGGAGCGCGACTTCCAACTCCTGCAGTTCCTCCCGCAACTTCGGCAGGAGGTGCTTGAGCTCGGCCCAGTCGAACCCGACTTTGGCGGCGCGCCGCTGGATCTTCTCGGCCTGCGCCAGCGCCGGCAGGTGCTTCGGGATGTCGCCCAGCACCGATTCCGGTTCGTCGTCGCGCTCGGTCTTTTTGATCTCCTCCCACTTCACGACCACGCCGGCGGCATCGTTGACTTCGGCGTCGCCGAACACATGCGGATGCCGCCGGATCAGCTTGGCACACAGCCGACGGGCCACATCCTGCAGGTCGAAGCGCTCCGCTTCGGCGGCGATCTGCGCGTGAAACGCCACCTGCAGCAGGACATCTCCGAGTTCGTCGGCAAGCCGGTCGTCATCACCGTCGTCAATGGCGTCGAGGAGTTCCGCGCTCTCCTCGACCAGGTAGCGTTTCAGGGATTGGTGCGTCTGCTCCCGATCCCAGGGACAGCCGTCAGCCGCGCGCAGGCGGGCCATGGTCAGCACCAGTTCATTCAGCCAGTCTTTCGTTTCGGACATCGTCTTTCCATTCTCGACACAAGGTTTGCTCACCGTAGCATCGCGCGGTACATTATGAAAGCACAAAGCGTTTGGAGCGGACCTGTGGCTGACAGCAAAGAAGTACCGGAAACCCCGATTGTCGGTGATCTCAATTTCGAGGAGAAGATCGACCGCGAGGCGAACCGGCAGCGGACGGGCGACATCCTCAAACGCCAGACCCGGGGAGGGCGCTATATCCTTCGGCGCGAGCTGGCCCGCGGCGGGATGGGCGTAATCCACAATGTCATGGACCAGGACCTCGGCCGGATCTCGGCCATGAAGGTCATTGCCGCTTCAATGATCGACGACGACCGCAAACTGGCGGCGTTCGTCAAGGAAGCCCGGATCACCGCGCTGCTGGAGCACCCGAATATCATCCCGGTGCATGAAATCGGGATGATCGACGAGAACGGTTTCCCGTTCTACACGATGAAGCGCGTCGAAGGCGAATCTCTCAACTGGATCATCTCGCGCTTCGCCGCCGGCAGCAAAGAATATATGGTCAAGTACAACCGACACCGGTTGCTGGATATCTTCCGCAAGGTCTGCGACGCCGTCTCCTATGCCCATTCGCGCGGCATCATCCACCGCGACATCAAGCCCGAAAACGTCATGGTCGGACAATTCGGCGAAGTCCTCCTGATGGACTGGGGGCTGGCCAAAGTGATGGAACAGGATACCACCGCCGACTCCGACCGCCGCATCGACCCGCGCTGGCGGGAAACACTGGCCAAGGCCACCGAAACACAGGACGGCATCATCAAAGGCAGCCTCGCCTATCTCTCGCCCGAACAGGCCTTCGGCGATCTGTCCGAAGTCGATGTACAAAGCGATATCTTCCTGCTCGGCGCTACCCTCTATCATATGCTCACCTGGTCGCCGCCCTACTACGGCGGCGAGATCGACGACCTCCTCGCCAAAGCCGAACGCTGCGACTTCGAGCCGCCGTCCACCCGCAATCCCGGCGCCCAGATCCCGCTCGCCCTCGAACGCGTCATCCTCCGCGCCATGGCCCCGCTGAAGTCGAACCGCTATGCCACCGTCCAGGAGATGATTGATGAACTGGACGCCTTCACCGCCGGCAAACGCGTCGGCGGCAGGCAGATCTTCGCACCGGGCGATAAACTGATCGAAGCCGGAGACATTACCCGGGATACCTATGTCATCATCAGCGGCAAGGTCCAGGTCAGCCGCATCGTCGGCAAAGAAGAACAGCCGATCGTCACCCTCGGCCGCGGCGATATCCTCGGAGAAATGGCCGGCATCACCCACCAGGTGCGGTCGGCAACCGCCACCGCCGTCGAAACCACCGACGTCCTGGTCATCTCCCACGACCTCATGCTCGAGGAACTCGAAAAACTCCCGCCCTGGATGGAAAAGATCATCTTCTCGCTGGCCGACCGGATCCGCGCCCTCGACGCCAATATCCATCCGCTCATGCTGCAGAACCGGTCCTACCCCGTCGTCACCCAGGTCTATTACCTGCTCTCCGCCACCGAAGGCGCCTACGGCAACGGCGCCAATCTGGCCAAAACCAAGGTCATCGACGAAGTCGTCCGAAACCTCGGCATCGACCGCGACAGCGTCATCAAAATCATCAATATCCTCCTCGAAAACCGCATGCTCGCCGAAACCGACGGCCGCCTCCGGATCACCAACCTTGATGACTTCGGCATCTTTGTCGACTACTGCCGCTATCAGTTCGGCGTCCACGGCGGCATCAAAGAAATCGACCAGATCCAGATCTCCCCAGAAATGAACTCCTACTTCCGCCGCACCTTCCGCTCCCTCAAAGCCCTCAAAGTCCAGGACGAACTCGACCCCGTCCAACCCTCCATCGATTTTACCGATAGCGACAAAAGTTGACGGGGCGTCAACTTCTGTATTCGATTTCGCGTAAACTTTTGTCTCATCGGATGACTCAATTTGTTGGTTTTAAGGCAAAAAAGTGGTTGGCATGGAATTTGCTACAGAGGAAACGGATTTTTACATTCTCCCCACCCCCACAGGATGGGGCTGACACTTAGTCAGCCCCATTTTTTTTCGCCTGCGTCACAACGACTCCATGCCGTTGTCCGGCAATCGCAAGGTCGGGAGCCGACAACGGGCGTCCTGCAGCTCAATCGGCCGCAAACAAATCACCGCGGCTGTACTTCGCTGGATCCGGCGTCCCGTATTCCGTATCCGGCCGGCTTTGCCGACTTGCTGCCGCTCCGCTGCGGATCTGCACCACGCCTCGGCGTGGCAAGTTCTGCACTCGTCGCGCCTGCGGCGCGATCCTGCATCCCGCATCTTGTATCCCGCCGCCCCACACTTATCATAGCGCATGACCGATCTACCCTATGGCCGGGTTGATTTCGACAGCCCTGTAGTCGCCGCCGGCGGCCTGGAGTTCGCCCCGTTCGAGCGGATCATCGAGGCCACGGCGATCACTGCCGTCCGCCCGGCGGTCGAGCAATTGGAAGCGGCCGTTGCCGACGGCTGGCACGCGCTTGGGTTTGTCTGCTATGAAGCAGCCCCGGCCTTCGACCCGGCGCTCCAGGCCCCGGCCGCCATCGACCTGCCGCTGCTCTGGTTCGGCCTGAGCCGCGAGCCGCTGCGGCCGGCCCCGGCCGGCGCCGCAACCGTCGAGTTTTCCCCCTGGCAGCCGGCCTGGGAGGAAACGGATTACACCGCCGCCTTTCACCGGGTCCAGCAGCACATTCGCGACGGCGACACCTATCAGCTCAATCTGACCTTTCCGCTGACCGGCACGTTCGCCGGCAGTCCCCGGGACTGCTACCAGGCGTTGCGCACCGCGCAGAGCTCGAAGTACTGCGCCATGCTGCAGACCGAGGACTGGTCGGTCGTCTCGGCGTCGCCGGAGCTGTTCTTCGAGAAAGAAGCCGACCACGTCCGGACGCGACCGATGAAGGGCACGCGCCCGCGCGGCATGACAACGGCTGAAGATCGGGCGATCGCGGCGGAACTCCGCGGCAACCCGAAGGACCGGGCCGAGAACGTGATGATCGTCGACCTCCTGCGCAACGATCTCGGGCGGGTAGCCCGCCACGGCAGTGTTGCGGTGCCGGAGCTGTATGCCACGGAGAAGTATCCCACCGTCTGGCAGATGACGTCCACGGTCACCGCCGACCTGCGGCCGGAGCTGAGTCTCTTCGCGTTGTTCGCCGGCATCTTCCCCTGCGGCTCCGTCACCGGCGCGCCGAAGGTGAAGACCATGGAGATCATCGCCCGCGAGGAAGCAGCCGGACGCGGGGTGTACTGCGGCGCCGTCGGCTACCTGCGTCCCGGCGGCGACGCCGTGTTCAATGTGGCGATTCGCACGCTGACGCTGCAGCGCGGCAAAGCCGTCTACCCGGTCGGCAGCGGCCTGGTGGCGGACTCCGATGCGGCGGCGGAATACGCTGAGTGTCTCGTGAAAGCCGCCGTCCTGACCCGTCAGTCCACGCCCGCATTCGACCTGCTCGAAACCCTGCGCTGGACCCCAGATGACGGCTACATCCTGCTGGATCGCCACCTGGACCGCGTGCTGGATGCCGCCGCCTACTTCGACCGGCCGGCCGAGCGCAAGGAGGTCCTGACGGCATTGACCCGTGCGAGTACCGACTGGACCGAACAGATGCGGGTCCGGCTGTTGCTCGCGGCCGATGGTCAGCTCCAGGTCGAGTCAACGGTGATGTCCGCCGCCGCATCGCCCTTTACCAAACTGAAATCGGCATCCGCGCCAATCAGCCGGACCGACCCCTTCCTCTACCACAAGACCACCCATCGCGAAGTCTACGCGGCCGCCGCGGCAGAGCGTACGGCGGACACGGATGTCCTGCTCTACAACGAAGCCGGAGAGATCACCGAGAGCACGATTGCCAATGTCGCAGTCTGCTTCCACGGCACCTGGTACACGCCGCCGGTACATTGCGGTCTGCTGGCCGGCACCATGCGCCGGGACCTCCTGGACCGGGGCGAGATACAGGAACGCGTGATTCGGCTCGAAGAGATGGCAGACGCTGAAGGCGTCCGTCTGATGAACTCGGTGCGGGGGCAATTCGACGTCGAGTGGGTTGGATAGCTTACTGAGAGTACACAGCTGGGTTGCTTGCGAACTTGTCGATTCGCTGCAGAAGCTCGTCGCGACGGTGAACGACTCAAAGGTGGCGCCATAGTCGCCCCAGGCGGATGGGTTCGGGTCGACGTCGAACTTCTGGATGGGCTCGGCGTACGTTTTCCAGCCAGGGACGGAGGCCAAGCGCCGGTCCGGCCAGACGATGCCGAATAAGCGATGCGAGCATCGTGTTTTGACATCAACGCCGCCGGCCGGATGCTTGGACCCGCTCTCCGAGTTGCCCGTTTTCGGGCTCGGGGAGCGTTGGCGAAATGGTCATGTGCTGCAGCACACAACCCTTCCACCGCCTGCCGCGAGCCTCGAAGCCCGGGCAATCCGTGGCGGAAAGACTTACGCCGAGACCATCCAGTGGCTGAGCAGCATGTACGGCAGCCAGTGATCAAGGAGTGCGGCGAGTCCAGCAAAGACCAGTACGAGAACCGTCAACGCGATCACCGCGACACGTCGCTTCGAAGTCCGCACTCTGTCTCCCTCCAGGTTGCCGGGATATCGGAACCCGCAGCATTCGGCCAGGATGCTGATCCGGGCTTGACTACTTCCGCAAATACACCTTCGGCGGCGGCCGCCGGCTTTTGTACTGGACGCCGTTGATCTTGTAGTGGTAAAACCCCTGCTTGTCCCGGATGTATTGGGGAATGTAGTAGGGTCTGGGGTCGTCGTCTTTGAAGTACGGATAGGCGCTCTCGTTCGCGTCCGGATAGATCGGGGTCGGCAGCTCGGGTTTCTTGACTTCGGCCAGGTCCTCCACCTTCGCCTTCAGCGGCGGATAGTAATCATCGAACTTCGGCGGCGCCGGTGCGTCCACCGGGTCGGGGTCGGGGTCGACGTCGGGCTCCGGGCCTTTGACGGCGGCGGTGCGCAGCTTTTCGATCATCTGTTCCGCGTCCTGCCGGCGGTCGGCCTCGGGGTATCTGGCGATCACGGCCTGGAGATCCTTGACGGCCTGCACGGGGTCGCGGGAAACGCGTGCCTGCCACATCGCCTCCTTGTACGCCTGCGCGGCTTCCAGGTCCGCTTTCCGCCGCCATTTCCCCTGGTGAAACACCAGGCCCAGAGCCTTCTGCCGCTGTTCAAACGGGATGAACTTGCCCTTGTACTCAACCAGGCCCTGGAGCTTCAGCTTGATGTTCCGGTATTCCGGCCGGGCGCGGTCGTCCCTGGTCAGGTAGCGGCGCTGCGCGTACGCCGGACGGAAGTACGGCAGGGCGGCCTTGAACTCATCCCGCGAGTACAATGCATGCGCCTGTTTCAGCCAGCCGATAACCCGCCGGCGTTGGCGTTCGCGCACGGCTGCCGGCAGGCTGGCGGGATCGATCTCATGCCAACGGTAGAGCTTGCCGCCGTTCGCATGCGTATGAAAGACGCCCGCCTTCTCTTCCTCCAGTTCGCCCTTGACCGTCTTGCCGTTGACCAGCCGGATCTCCTCGATCCCCGCCAGGGCCAGGCCGGCCGAGAGCAGGAACACAATCAGTTGCAGGTAAATTCGCATGGCATCAGTTTGACGGCTCGCGCCCGCTCCGTATTCGGACATTGTCGCAGTCGCAGTCCATTGGTTCGCAGGTACAATGACGTTCAGACATCATTGCAATTCTGAGTCCATTTGCTTGGTTCGATCGAGGATCTGTCGCACAGCCTCGGAGAGTTCTTCGATCGAGTAGGGCTTGTTCAGGAAACCGTCGCAACCGCGCGCCAGCAGGTCGGCAATCCGCGGGTCCCGCTTGTGCCCGCTGATCAGCAACACCGGGATATCCGGCCGCTGTTCCCGCATCGCGTCAAACACTTCATCGCCGCTCAGTTCCGGCAGCATCAGGTCAAGCACCACCATGTTCAACCGCTCCGCCTCCCGGGCGAAGACCTCGATCCCCGCCTTGCCGTCTTCCGCGGTTTCAACCTGATAGCCCAGGCGCTCCAGGATATCCCTGGTCATCTGCAGCATGAACGTGTCGTCATCGACAATCAGAATGCTTTCCTTCCCGTCGGACCTCGACAGCGACTTGCCGCTGGGCGCAGCGTCGATCACGGCCGTGGAACTGGGCGCCGGCCGGGGCGCGTTGCCGGGCTCTTCGACCTCGCCCTGAGCCGCCGGCAGATAGATCCGGAAGGTCGTGCCCTGCCCCTCCCGACTGTCGACGTCGACCCAGCCGCCGAGGTCGTCGATGGCCTTGTAGACCATCGCCAGCCCCATGCCGGTGCCGCTCTGTTTCGTCGTGAAGAACGGTTCAAACACCTTGGCCAGCGTTTCCGGCGGCATGCCGCCGCCGGTATCGCGAATCTCGATGCAGTGGCAGGTGATCGTCTCCGTATTGTCGCGCCGCGGCCGCGTCGCCTGCAGATTCTGCGTCACCGTCATGGTCACCTCGCCGCCGCCGTCCATAGCGTCGCGGGCATTGATGCAGACATTCAGAATCGCCTGCTCCAGATGGCTGCGGTCGGCCAGCACGACCGACCGCTCGGACGGCAGCTTGACCGTCAGCCGAATCCGTTTGTCGAAGGAATGCTGGCAGATCTCCTCGACGTTCTTGACGCAGCGGTTCAGGTCGATCAGCTGCTGCTCCGTTTCGCGCTTGCGCGAGAACGACAGCAACTGTTCGACCGTCTCCTTGCCGCGATTGGCGCAATCGCTGATCACCCGAATCGTCTTCTCGATCAACTCGAGGTCGGCGCTCTGCTTGTCGGCCGGCGCCCGGATTTCCTGCTCCACCAGCTCCAACCCGCTCATGATCCCGCCCAACGTGTTGTTGAAGTCGTGCGCAATACCGCTGGCCAGGGTGCCGACCATCTCCATCTTCTGTACCTGGCGCAACTGGTTCTCCAGCGACTTCTGCTGACGCAGGTTCTCCGCCAGATGGTCGATCGTGCGCGCCAGAATGCCGACTTCGTCCTCGGCGGCGTCGCCGATGGTGACTTCGTAGTTGCCGTCCGCAACCAGTTCCGCGTGCTCAATGATCGTGTCGAACCGTTTGCGCAGCCCGGTGTAGAACACATGGAACAGCAGGTAGAGCAGCAGGATGATGATCGCCAACGTCAGAATCGACGCCCGCGAAATCCAGTCGGCCGAGTAGTACAGCTCGGCCTCGTCGACGCTGATGCAGATCAAGAACCGGGTGCCGGCGACTTCCGAAACGAACAGGCTCTTGGTCACCCGGTCGTGCGCCTCGTTGAAGTCCTGCACCGAAAACTGACGCACCGGCTGCGGGTTGCCGTCGGTTGAGGTCATGTCCTGGATCAGCCGGTTCCGTCGGCCGTCCTGGTAGATCCAGAGGTTGCTGACCGTGCGGCCGTTCTTCGTCGGATCGGAGGACACGACGATCGTGCCCTTCTTATCGATGACAAACAAACGGCCGCTGTTGTGGAAATAGAACTTGCCGAAGGTCGTCTCGAGGTCCTCAAAGAACTCCCGCCGGGCAGCCGCGAATTCCGCCTCGGAATACCCCTTCTCCAGCCGCTCCTGTTCGAGCTTCTTGACCTTGGTCCGGATGATCTGCGATTCGCGCTCGAGGAAGCTGACGGCGTAGTTGCGTTCGCGATTCTCCAGCGAACTCTTGATGTAGGGGATCCCGAAAAACCCGAAGCCGGCGCCGAGGACAACGGTCACGGCAAGGTAGATCAGGGCGAGTTTCGTCGTCAGTTTCATTGCAGGCGGCCTGGCTGGCTGCTATTATTCGAGCTCCTTCGGGCGAACTGTAATAGAGCATCCAACCGCAGATTATGCAATCAGTCCCGACGTTTCAGGTTCAGCACACAGACGGCCGCGCCCGCCGCGGCCGGCTGCACACCGCCCACGGCGTCATCCAGACCCCGGCCTTCATGCCGGTCGGCACGCGCGCCTCCGTAAAAGCCGTGCCGCACCGGAACCTGATCGAACTGGATGCCGAGATCATCCTGGGCAATACCTATCACCTCATCCTGCGGCCCGGACTCGAGGTCATCCGCAACGCCGGCGGCCTGCACCCGTTCATGAACTGGACCCGCCCCATCCTGACCGACTCCGGCGGCTATCAGGTGTTCTCCCTCGCCAAATTGCGCCAGATCAAACCCGACGGCGTCGAATTCCAGTCGCACATCGACGGCGCCAAGATGTTCCTCGGCCCCCGCGAAGCAATGGCCGCCCAGAAAGACCTCGCCTCCGATATCGCCATGGTCTTCGACGAATGCCCGCCCTGGCCCGCCACCCGCGACAAGGCCCAGTCCTCGCTGGACCTCACATTGGAGTGGGCCGCCGCCTGCCGCGAACAACCCCGCGCCCCCGGCCAACTCGTCTTCGGCATCGGTCAGGGATCCATGTATGCCGACCTGCGACAGCGCGCCATTGCCGAACTGCAGCAGCTGGATTTCGACGGCTACGCCCTCGGCGGCCTCAGCGTCGGCGAACCGGCGGCAACCATGTACGACGTCATCGACGCCACCGAGCCGCACATGCCGGTCGACAAACCGCGCTACCTCATGGGCGTCGGCCTGCCCACCCAGATCATCGAAGCCGTCGCCCGCGGCATCGACATGTTCGACTGCGTCCTGCCCACCCGCGTCGGCCGAAACGGCAGCGCCTACACCGCCGACGGCATGATCCAGATCAAGTCCGCCCGCTACAAGGAGGACTTCACCCCGATCGAAGCCGACTGCGACTGCTATGCCTGCCGCAACTTCACCAGGGCCTACCTCCGCCATCTGACCAACGTCGGCGAGATCCTCAGTCTGCAGCTGCTCTCCATCCATAATCTGCACTTCTACCTGACGCTCATGCGCCGGGCCCGCGCCGCCATCGAAGCCAGCGCCTTCACCGCCTTCAAAGACGACTTCATCGCGCGCTACACCGCCTGACCCGCCCACGCCGCAAACAAAGTAGCCCGCTTCTCCGAGGCGGTTAGAACTAAGCGGTCCGCCGCGCCGCGAACAAAGTAGCCCGCCTCTCCGAGGCGGTCCGAACTAAGCGGTCCGCCGCGCCGCAAACAAAGTAGCCCGCTTCTCCGAGGCGGTTAGAACTAAGCGGTCCGCCGCGCCGCGAACAAAGTAGCCCGCCTCTCCGAGGCGGTCCGAACTAAGCGGTCCGCCGCGCCGCAAACAAAGTAGCCCGCCTCTCCGAGGCGGTCCGAATCCGAACGCGCCGCAACGAGTCACGCAAAACATGACTGGACTTCGCCTCCATGCGCACGCCTGTAGCTTACGATCAGGACGGACGCCGGCACCTCTTCGGTAATGAGGCAACCCGTGGATGCGCCCTCCTTCGCCGGACAAGCTACGGCGGACAGGCTGGGGTCTCAAGATCCGCGCCGCGGGCCAGGATTACCAGTGGGCGCGCTGGGGTCATCCCCAGAATCGGGATGCCTATTGCCGACTGGCAATTGGCTGCCCCAGCGAAGCCACTCCGCTCTCACTCCATCCCTTTGACGAAGTTCGTGAGCCTTGTCGAACGGCGGCTTCTGTGAACGCCATAGCCCTCTTGAGCGCCGAAGCCTCGGCGAAGGAGTTTGCGCGACGGCGGTTGCGTGAGACTCCCTCCTCCTGTTCTTCTCTTCCTTCCGAAATCATTCTGCCAAAATAATTCCGCGGACCCGTCTTCGCTTAGAAGCTTCGCCG
>CAYLNH010000184.1:0-14330 GCA_964384625.1 uncultured Lentisphaerales bacterium | reverse complement strand
AGTTGAGACAACTGCGGCTACAGCAGGAGGGAAGGAGCAGGAACGCAGGAAAGCAGGACGCGCAGGAAAGCAGGACGCGCAGTTGAGACAACTGCGGCTACAACAGGAGGGAAGAAGAGAAGGAGCAGGAGGGAAGGAGCAGGAGAGCAGGAGGGAAGGATGCGCAGTTGAGACAACTGCGGCTACAGCAGGAGGGAAGGAGCAGGAAAGCAGGAGAGAAGGACGCGCAGTTGAGACAACTGCGGCTACAGCAGGAGGGAAGGAGCAGGAGAGCAGGAGAGAAGGAGAGAAGGACGCGCAGTTGAGAC
The DNA here is from genome assembly GCA_964384625.1 of uncultured Lentisphaerales bacterium. GTDB lineage: Bacteria > Verrucomicrobiota > Lentisphaeria > JABSQK01 > JABSQK01 > CAYLNH01. Next base: position 14,022 of record CAYLNH010000184.1, on the reverse strand, counting down.
AACTGCGGCTACAACAGGAGGGAAGAAGAAGAGGAGCAGGAGGGAAGGAGCAGGAGGGAAGGAGCAGGAAAGCAGGAGAGAAGGACGCGCAGTTGAGACAACTGCGGCTACAGCAGGAGAGAAGGAGAAGAGGAGCAGGAGGGAAGGAGCAGGAAAAGAGGACGCGCAGTTTAACTGCATGGCAGGAGGGACAGAAGGCGCTCTGAATTACTTCTTCTCGAACAGCAGGAAGAGGATGGCTCCGAACATACGGTCGCTGTCGATGAGTTGGAGGCCTTCGGCCTCGAACTTCTCCTGAATCGTTTTACGGTCGTACCTGGTCCGGTGGTCATGGCCTGCGGGGCTGGCGAGGAAGAGTTTGTAGACGGCCTTGATCAACGGCCATCCGATACCGCCGTAGTCCGGGGTGGTGACCAGGAGGCGGCCGCCGGGCTTGAGAACGCGGACGATCTCTTTGTCGGCCGGCGTGTCCGCCTCCAGGTGCTCGAGGACTTCGCAGCAGTAGACCTTCTCGAAAGCCGCGTCGTCCACCGGCATCTTTTCGACGGACGCTTCGATGATGTCCCGATCTTCGTTCTTCAGGTAGCGGACGATATTCGGGTTGCTGTCCAGGCCTGTGATATTATTGAAACCGAGGATCAGCTGCGAGCTGCCGCAGCCGACATCCAGGCATTTTCCTCTGGGTGCGAGCAGGCGCACGATCTTCTCATAGCGCCGGCGCTGCCAGATGCGCTGGAACGGCCATCGGCTCTTGAAGGCGCGTTCGTCGTAGTCGCAAAAGGCGCGGGAATTGCGATAGCGCCGGAGCCGCAGACTGCCGAACAGAAAGGCCAGGCCGTAGCGGATGATCGCCGCCTTGCTGCTGCCTTCCTTACGCGGATGATAGCAGAACGGAATCTCGCGAATCCGGAATCCGTGGCCATAGGTCTTAATCGCGATCTCGCACTGGATCTCGAAGCCGCTGCTCTCCAGATTGATCGCGTCAAAGATCTCTTTGCGGTACATCTTGAAGCCGCCGGACAAGTCGAGGATCGGCATCGAGCAGACGCCGCCGACCCAGATATTCAGCACGCGGCTGGTAAACCAGCGGAACCACGAGGTCTCCTGGCCGCCGCGCGGGACGTAGCGGGAGCAGATAACGAGATCGCAGTTGCGGATTTCCTTCAGCTGCCAACGGATGTAGGACGGGTCGTGCGAGCCGTCGGCGTCCATGGTCGTGATCAGCTCGTGCTTCGCCTCTTTGAAGCCGCACTTCAGCGCGTCGGCAAAGCCGAGGTTTTCACCGACGTACCTGGCGCCGTGCTTTTTGCAGAGTTCCTCGGTGCCGTCCGCCGTCGGCTTGTCGATCACCAGGATTTCCAACTCGTTGACGACCGACGTCAGCTCTTCCTTGAGCCGGGTGAACAGCCATTCGAGGTTGCCTGCTTCCCGCATGGTGGGCAGCAGGATGGTCAGATTCGGTTTAGGCGCGTCAGCCAAATCAGCGGTCCTTGTACATGTTGTCGTAGTATTGCTGGTAGGCCCCGGAGGTGACATTATCAACCCATTCCTGATTTGCGGCATACCAGTCGAGAGTCCGCTGGAGGCCTTGCTCAAAGGTCACGGACGGCTCCCAGCCGAGTTCGGCCATGATTTTGCCGGCGTCCATGGCGTAACGCCGGTCATGGCCGGGACGGTCTTTGACGTGTTCGATCAGACGTTCCGGTTTGCCGAGGTAATCAAGGATCCCCTTGACCACTTCCAGGTTAGTCTTTTCGTTACAGCCGCCGATATTGTAGACCTCGTCGACGGCGCCCGTTTGGTAGACGGCCCAAATCGCGGTGCAGTGGTCGACGACATAGAGCCAATCGCGCACCTGCAAGCCGTCGCCGTAGACCGGCAGGGACTTGTCCTGCCGCGCGTTGTTGAACATCAACGGCAACATCTTCTCCGGGAACTGATAGGGCCCGTAGTTGTTCGAGCAGCGGGTAATCACGGTATTCAGGCCGTAGGTGTGTTGGAAGGCGTGGACCAGGTGGTCGGCGGCGGCTTTGCTGGCGGAGTACGGAGAGTTCGGACACAACGGCGTGGTCTCCGAGAACTGCGGGGCATCGGGCTCGAGCGAGCCGTAGACCTCATCGGTCGACACCTGCAGAAACCGTTTGACGCCGGCGTCGACGGCCGCGCGCAGCAGGGTCAGCGTCCCGCCGACGTTCGTTTCGATAAAAATATCCGGCTCTTCGATCGACCGGTCCACATGGCTCTCGGCGGCGAAGTTGACGACACCGTCGATCTTGTGATCCTGAAGAAGCGCGGCCACCAGGTCGGCATCGCGGATATCGCCGTGGACAAACACGTAGTTCGGATCGTCCTCGAACGCGGCAAGGTTCATCGGGTTGCCGGCATACGTGAGCGCATCGAGGTTGACGACTTTGACGTCGCGGTGTTCGGCCAACAGCAGCCGCACGAAGTTGCAGCCGATGAAACCGCAGCCGCCGGTGACGAGAATTGTGGTCATGCAAGGGTCTCCAGGTATTGCAGCAGCGCGTCCCGCCAGAAGGGTCTCGGGCTGCCGATGTCGCGATCGAACTTGTCGCAATTGAAACGGGAGTTCAGCGGTCTCTCGGCCGGAGCCGGGAAGGTGTCGCTGCCGCACGGCTCGACCCGACAGTCGAGCCCCAGTTTTTCCAGGATCATACAGGCCATGTCGTAGCGGCTGGTATAGCCGGCGGCGGCGAAGTGGTAGAGCCCCGTTGACTCTCCAGCCACCATTGTCCGGACAGCTTCCGCCATGTCTCTGGTCCAGGTTGGCGATCCGATCTGGTCGTTCACTACCTGTAACATATCACGGTCAGCAGCGAGAGAGACAATCTTTGTTACGAAGTTGTTACCGTTGGCGCCGTAGGTCCATTGCACCCGGAGCACGGCGCCGGCGCCGACAGCGAGAAAACCGGCGTCGCCGGCGGCCTTGCTGCGGCCATAGACGCTGAGCGGCGCAACCGCGTCGGTCTCGGCGTATGGGCCATCCTGGCGGCCGCTGAACACGAAGTCCGTGCCGATGTGGACCGCGTAGACCCCGGCGTCGCGACACAAGGCGCCGAGACGCTGCGGCGCCGCGGCGTTGACGGCGAAGGCCGTGTCCACATCGCTCTCAGCGCCGTCGACGTTGGTGTAGGCGGCACAGTTGATCACAACGTCGGCGCCATCAACGGCCGCCGCCAGGTCTTCCTCGCGGGTGATATCCCAATTGGGCAGATCAAAGCTCCGAACCGCCAGGTTCTCCTGCTCGAAACGAGCGGCAACGGCGGACCCCAACATGCCGCAGCCCAGAACGGTGATGCGTTGTGCCTGATGCTTCGCTGTACTCATGGTGGCCCCAACCTATCCCGCCAACGCGCAGGATCAAGCCCGTCAATTAATGGCGGCGCCGACGGTGGCGCCATGCTCCGGGGCGGTCGTCGTCCGATCCGGGGCCTGGCCGGCAGCGGCTTGGTCAAGTCCGGCTCCCAGGCTTGCATGCACCCGGAATATAGACTTGGCAGCGAGTTTCATGCAAATTCGCGGACGACACAGAGGCTCTGGCATGCCTCTTTTCACACAGTTCGTCCACGCCGACTCCATCGCAGAAAACCCGTACCGCCAATTGTCGGTGGCGGATTTCGAGCGTATGGTTTCGCTCGCCGAACAGCGAGCGAGGTGAAACCGGCAGACACGCAAGATTTCCAGCCACCGCGGGTCAACCTGTGGCTGAAGGATCTTGGGCCGCAGACAATTGAAGATGTGCGAGAGTGGTGAAACCGGCAGACACGCAAGATTTAGGATCTTGTGCCGCAAGGCGTGCGGGTTCGAATCCCGCCTCTCGCACCACAACACCCAAACCAGACAGGATATCCCATGCCGGCAAAAAAGAAGAAGAAATCCAAAGCTCCCGACCTCGAACTCAAATGCGAGAACGGCTGGAAAACCGTCAGTGCGGCGGAACGCAAGAAGATCCTTGGCTTTGCCGAGGAGTACAAGGAGTTCCTGAGCACCGCCAAGACCGAGCGTGCCTGCCACGATCTGGGCATCTCCCTGGCCCGGGACAAAGGCTACCAGGATCTGGCCCCGCAGATCAAATCCGGCAAGCAACTCAAAGCCGGCGACAAAGTCTACCTGAGTGTCGGCGGCAAGACCCTGATTCTCGCGCGCATCGGCAAGAAACCGATTACCGACGGCCTGCAGATCATCGGCGGCCACACGGATTCGCCGCGGATCGACTTGAAGCCGCGGCCGCTGTATGAAAACGACGGCATCTGCCTGCTGGACACGCACTACTACGGCGGCATCAAGAAATACCAGTGGGTCGCCCTGCCCCTGGCGCTCCACGGCGTGATTGTCAAGAACGACGGCACGGTCGTGCCGGTATCCGTCGGCGAGGATCCCGCCGACCCGGTGTTCACGATCACGGACCTGCTGCCGCACCTCGGCAAAGACCAGGCGGGGAAGAAACTCAGCGACGCTTTCCCCGGGGACAATCTGGACGTGCTTTTCGGCAGCATGCCGTTGAAGGGCGAGGACTCCAACGCCGTCAAGAAGAACCTGCTGAAACTGCTGAACGACAACTACGGCGTGGACGAGGCCGACCTGGCGAGCGCCGAACTGGAGCTCGTTCCGGCCGGCCCGGCTCGCGACCTCGGCCTTGATCAGTCCATGATTCTGGCCTACGGCCAGGATGATCGCGTCTGCTCCTACGCCGGCATCCGCGCCCTGCTCGATCAGAAGGGCACGCCGCCACACACCAGCATCTGCATCATGTGCGACAAGGAGGAGATCGGCTCCACCGGTTCCACCGGTATGGAGAGCTATGTCTTCGAGAATGCCATAGCCGAAATCGTCAATCTCTGCAGCAAGGACTACAGCGACCTGCTGCTGCGCCGCACGCTGCAGGCGTCAAGCATGATCTCCGCCGACGTCAACGCCCTCCACGATCCGATGTTCCCGGAAGTCAGTTCGCCGCACGGCAATATGGCGAAGATGAACCACGGCGTTGTCGTCAGCAAATACACGGGTTCGCGCGGCAAATCGCGGACCAACGATGCGAGCGCCGAATACGTCGCCCGGATCCGCAAGATCTTCGACGACGCCAAAGTACTGTGGCAGATGGGCGAGCTGGGCAAGGTCGACCAGGGCGGCGGCGGCACCATCGCCTACATGCTGGCCCGTTACGAGATGGATGTCATCGACTGCGGCGTCGGCCTGCTGAGCATGCATGCCCCGTTTGAAGTCGCCGGCAAACTCGACATCTACATGGCCTACAAAGCCTACGCCGCCTTCTACCAGGCATGAACTTCGTGCCGCAGTTGAGGGCGACCTGAGGTCGCCGGAACGATAATCGAATATAGCCTCCCGTTGATTGAACCGGCGTTCCCGCGGGTTCAGCGTCGGCGGAAAGCAATGACAGGAAAGCATGGCCGACACCAAAGCGATCATCTTCGATCTCGACGACACACTGGTAAGCACGGCGAACGGCTGGCTGGCGGCGGAGACGGTCCTCTGCCGCGAGTTGGGTGGAGAGTATTCTCCTCAGATCGCCCAGTCATACAAGGGCTGTAATGCCCGTGACGTCGGCCGCGTGATCCATCAACACCTGCAGCCGTCCGACAGGACCGCCGAGGAATGCGGCGCCCGCATGCGCGAACTTCTGATCGATACCGTCAGCCGGAGCGAATCCCGGGTCATGCCGGGCGCCCATGAGCTGCTGGCACAGATCCCGCTGCCTATGGCGATCGCCTCCGGATCGCCGCTGGAAGTCATTCAGTGCCACCTCGACCATCTGGGCGGGCAGGCACACTTCCAGGTGCTGGTTTCAAGCGAAGATCTCGAATACGGCAAACCGGCGCCGGACGTTTATCTGCGAGCCGCGGAGCGCCTGGGCATCGCGCCGCGGGAGGCGTTGGTCTTTGAAGACAGCGTGATCGGCCTGCAGGCCGCGAAATCAGCGGGGATGCGGTGTGTGGTTATCCCCAGCACGCCGGGTCCGCCTGCCGACGGGCAGGCGCCATCCGGGCCGCCGACGAAGCCGCCGGGCTTCGAAATGGCCGACTCCTGGACTGCCAGCCTGGCGGACCTCGACCTGAAGGAGGTGCTGGCATGACCTACCAAGCCATCTCCTTCGACGTCGGCGGCACGCTGCTCTACCCGTGGCCGTCGGTCGGCGCGATCTACGCGGAAATCATGGCCAGGCACGAGATACACCATACGGCCGAAACCCTGGAAACCCGGTTTGCCGAGATCTGGCCGTCCGTGGACGACATCCCGCGGACCAGTCACGATGCGGCCGGCGAGAAGCTCTGGTGGTCGGCAGTCGTGCGCCGCGTAGTGGAACCGCTGGGGGTGCCGGACAACTTCGACGCCATGTTCGACGAGCTGTGGGTGGCGTTTTCCGACCCGCACCGGTGGCGGTTGTATGTGGGTGCGGAAGACACCCTGGCAGCACTCAAAGCGCGCGGCTATCGACTGATCATCCTGTCCAACTGGGACTCGCGCCTGCGGCCGCTGCTGCACGACCTGAGACTGGAGCGTTTCTTTGAAGCGTTTATCATTTCCTCCGAAGTCGGCGTGGAGAAACCGAATCCCGGCATTTTCGAGTGCGCGGAAAGGAAGCTCGGCTTGCGCGCGGGCGACATTCTGCATATTGGCGACAGCGAACATCATGACGCCGACGGCTGTATGGCGGTCGGCTGGCCCATATTGCTGGTCGATCCGTCCGGCCGAAAGACCAGGGAGCCGTTTCTCAACAGCCTGCCGGAGATTCTGAAAGTGGTGGATTAGGAGCTTGGCGACGTTAAGCAGGTGGACGCCAAAGACGGCGTCCCACGAACATCGGAGATGATTATATGCTGAAGCATTTCGTACTGGCAGTCGTGTTGTGCGCCGGAATCGGAGCCCTGCGGGCGCAGGAACAGCCGGCAAAACCACAGCCCGAAGAGATGACCGAAGCCAAACTCGCGCAGCAGGTCTCCCGGTTATTCCGCCAACAGAAATACGCCGAGGCCGAAACGCTGCTGCAGCAACTGGTGAAGCTCAATCCGAAGTCGCAGTCCGCCCACTACAACCTGGCCTGCGCCCTGGCCCGGCAGGGCAAGGTTGAGGACGCCTATACCGCGTTGAGCAACGCCGTCGCCGCCGGCTATCTGAATATCAACCATATGAAAGCCGACCCGGATCTCGAAGCCTTGCGCAACGACAAGCGATTTTCGGCGATCCTTGCCAAAGCCGCCCAGGCAGCCCAGCAACGCCGAGAGCAGCTGAAGGCGCATGTCATCGCCAACGGCGTCACCAAGGTGGAAGAAACGAACAGCGCCTTCCACCCGGGCCTGGGGGTGTTCCGCGTCATGCATGCATTTCCCGAAGACTTCAAGGTCAGCCGGGAAGCAGTGAAGGGGTACGACAAACTCGGACACAAACTGCGGAAGTGGTACCTGGACGGCGAGGCCGCCGGGCTGCACGGAATTCTGTACGACAACCATGATCGTGACCACAGCAACATGGACTACAAGAACTTCCCGCAGTTGACGCGCATCGAATACGGCAAGGCCGCCGCCAAGCGCGGCATGAACAATGGCCGCCAGGTGTTCTTCATCCACAACCTGCCGGTGATCGGCAACTCCTCGACGGCGCTGACGCGCGGCCCGTTCTGGCGCAGCAACCCGCGGCTGTCCATGGTCAACCCGCGCGAGATGCGGATCATCTACAACCATTACGTGGCGAACCACCTGTACTTCTATCCGGAACACCGGGACCACGACAAGGACAAGGGCGACGTCTACCCGGCGAACACGCCGTATCTGATCATCAGCCAGGGGTCCTCCGGCTCAGACCGCGCCTTCATGTCGGCTGTGGCCCTGACGCTTGCCGCCTTCAAATCGGAGACCCAGCGCAAACTGATCCAGGCCGGCATTCTTGTCCCGACCGTCCAGATGATCTTTCGCCGGGCAAACAAACAGGTCGAGACCCCCGAGGACTACCTGAGCGGCAAAGCCCATCCGACTGTCTTCCAGGGCGGCCGGATCGACCGCGACAAGATGGTCGACCTCGCCCATGCCATGACCGTGAACGAGATCCCGGCCATGGTGCAGTTGCGTATCGTCAAGGAAGAAAAACCGCAGCCCGGAGTCGACTATTTTGTGGCGGGCAAAGCCAATGAGTCGCTGTTCACCACGCCCGCCGCCATCGCCCGCATCTTCCGCGGCAAGGCGTACCGCCGCAAGATCACGATCAGCGCCGCGGGCAGCAAGGACATCAACCAACGCGAATTGCGGTACCACTGGGTTCTGCTTCGCGGCGATCCGACCAAGGTGCAGATCAAACCGCAGAACGACTCCAAATCGGCCGTCGAAATCACCGTTGCCCACCACGAAAAGCGCCCGATCCGTGAAGGCGCCAAACTGCAGTCGAGCCGCGTGGATATCGGCTGCTTCGTGCACAACGGCGCGAACTACTCCGCCCCGGGGTTCGTCACTTTCTATTTCCTCAACAGCGAACGACGCGTCTACAATGAGCAGAAGCAGATCGTCTCAATCGAACACAAAGGCGGCAAGGGCCGATATGTCGACCCGCTCATTGAGCCCGCCAAGAACTGGAAGGATACCTTCCAGTATACGCCGGACGGCAAACTGCGGGGCTGGATCCGGACACGTCCCAAGGGCGCGCCGCAGCCGTTCACCCGGCACGGCGCGCTGGTGCTGAACCAGGACGACGCCGGCCGTCCCCGCAAAGCGATCACCGTGCGCTACGTCGGCAAACGCGGCAAGAAAGGGGCGCCACACCTCGAGCAGGTGATGGGCAAGGAGATCCTTGTATACCAATACAAGGACGACAAGGACCTCCTTGGCAAAGTCGCTGAACGCAAGTCGCAGTAGGCATTGGGCAGTGGCTCCGGGCCCGGAGGCGCCGACCCGATTGACCGGATTGCTCCAAGCGGCTCGACGTCACGAAGTCCTGCACTATTGACTGTCAACGACCGACTGCCTCAGGTTTGCATTTCGGTTTGGCGGCGTATGTTCAATCGTTGCGTTTCACCTCCAAGCACAAAGGCACTGAACAGTGAAAGCCATTCTTGTCCTGATGGACAGCCTGAACCGGCACTTCCTGCCGGTCTACGGCAACGACTGGGTAAAGACCCCGAACATCGATCGCTTCGCCAAGCAGAGCGTCATCTTTGATAACCACTGGATCGGTTCGGCACCGTGTATGCCGGCGCGCCGCGATATGCTGACCGGCCGGCTGAATTTCCTCGAACGCGGCTGGGGTTCTGTTGAGCCCTTCGATGTAACACTGCCGCAACTGCTGCGACAGGCCGGCATCTACAGCCGGATGGAAACGGACCACTATCACTACTTCCATGTTGGCGGCGAGAACTATCACACGCCGTTCAGTTCCTGGGCGTTGTACCGCGGCCAGGAGAACGACGTCTATGCCGGCGACATCAGCAAACCCGAACGCCCGCCGGAGGTCCTCGGCAAGTGGAACGCGCAATACGCCAGAAACAAAGCACGTTTCGCCAGTGACGCCGACTACCCGACGCCCATGACCTTCGCCGGCGCCGCTGACTGGCTGGAACGCAACCGGGACGCCGACGACTGGTTCCTCTGGGTCGAGGCCTTCGACCCCCATGAACCGTTCGACTGCCCACAGGAATTCCTTGATCTCTATGAGGACGACTGGAACGGCCCGCATTACGACTGGAGCGGCTACGAGGTCGTCGAGGGCGACAGTCCGGCAACTCAACATCTGCGCAAGTGCTACGCGGCCACCTTGACGATGACCGACAAATGGTTCGGCAGACTGCTGGACAAAGTGGAAGCCGTCGGCGGACTCGAGGACACCCTGATCATTCTGACCACCGACCACGGGCACATGCTGGGCGAACACGATCGCACCGGCAAGAACCGCTGGCAGGTCTGGAATGAAATGGCGCATATTCCGCTCCTGGTGCATCTCCCGGGCAATGCGCACGCCGGCGAACACCGGCAGCAACTGACCCAGAATATCGACATCATGCCGACGTTGCTCGAGTACTTCGACGTCGACTACGACGGCCCTGTCCACGGCGAATCCTGGCTGCCGATCCTGCACGAGAACGCCCCCGTCCAGCGCGACAGCGCGGTCTACGGCTGGTTCGGCCAGACCGTCAACCTCACGGACGGTAAGCACACGTATTTCCGCGCACCGGCCAACGCCGACAACCAGCCGCTGTATGTGCACTTCGTCTTCCCGACCAGCTACAGCCAGCACGACGTTCCCGGGCCCGACCGTTTTATGAAAGGCGCTGAACTGGGCACATTCCTGCCCTACACCGACTGCCCGGTGTTGCGCAAGCGGGTCGCCGGCGGCGTCAGCAAACACTGGTCGGAGACCATGCTGTACGATATTGTTGAAGACCACGAACAACAACACAACCTGGCCGGGTCAGCAATCGAAACGGAGTATGAACGGCTGTTGGTCAACGCCCTGAAGCGTGCCGACGCGCCGCCGTCGCAGTTCGAGCGACTGGGATTGTCTGCCGACTGATCCGCCGCCGGCAAGGAGACCCGGATGTCTGAATCGGACGTTATCCGCTGCGATGTCTGCGGCCGCGTGCTGTCGGAGGAAGAGGTCATCCAGGTCCAGCACCACCGGATCTGCGGCGCCTGCAAACCGGAGTTTGTCCAGCGCCTCAAAGAAGGCGTTGCCGAAGACATCTCCTTTCGCGGATCACTCAATCGGGACGCCAGTGATCCCCAAGCAGGACGCATCGTCATCGACCTCGATACGGATGATGTCGTCGCGGTGCCGTCGACCTGCCCGGTCACGGGCGAAGAAGGTGTGCACCAGCATCAGGTTTGCCGCTTGTCCCTGGAGCGCGACGTTCATCTTCTGGTGTCGGACATCGGTCTGAACATCCTGCGGCAGACAGCGCTGATCCGCGGGACGATCAAATCGCTGTGGGGGCTGGAGTTCTTCCTGCTCATCGGCCTGATCGGGGCGGTCCGCATCGCCATGCGCAATTTGATGGACTCCACCTGGGTGCTGGCCTCGACGTTTCTCTGCGTCACGCTTTTTGGCGTTGGCGTCGTCCTCCTGTTTCTGCGTCTGGAAGACGTCAAACCGCCGTTCACAGCGCGTTTCGTCTATGGCGACGAAGACGTCGGTTCCCTGCCGAACTGCCTGCGGGCGGCGGTCAGCGGCTGCCAGGGGGCGAAGCATCTGGTGCTGGACTTCCAGCGGGCGGACTACGCCCGGGAGCTGCTGGCGGCAAACGAACGGCGGGACAACACACAGCCGCAGCAGTGACACGGTCAGTCCCAATGAAACCGGGCGCGGCAACCCTGCACGCATACGGCCAACACGCCGCCCTGCCCCCGGACCCGGCGCCTGCCGCTAGCGCAGATCAACGGCTTCGCCGGAGCGGGCCGATTCGTCCGCCGCGATGACGATGCGAAGGCTGTTGACCGCGTCTTCGAGATGGCTGGTCAAGTCGAGGTCTTGCCGAATGGCCTTAAGCAGGTAGAGCTGCTCGCGCCTGCACAACTCCAGATGATCCGGCTCGTCACTCATATCCACCAGTTCATCCGGTTTCGCAAACTTGCCGTCGGCATCGAGGGCACCGTGGTGAATGCGGATGGTGTTGGTCCTGGTGTGGGCATCGACATCGTCGGAAGCAGCGGCCTTTGACGCCACAATACTGCAGGCGCCTCGGGGGCCGATGACATCCTTGACGAAACAGGCTTCCTCACTCATCATCGGGCCCCAGCCCGCTTCATACCAGCCGCAGGAGCCGTCTTCGAAGGCGACGTGCAGCTGGCCGTAGTTGTACATGCCGGGCTTCAACTCGTCACTCAGCCGGGCGCCGATGCCATGCACCCGAATCGGTTTGGCCTGCACCATCTGGCACATGACGTCAACGTAGTGGACGCCGCAATCAACGATGGGCGACATATCGTTCATCAGGTTGCGATGGACATCCCACTCATGGCCGGAGCTCTGCTGATTGAGGTTCATCCGCATAACCAGCGGCTTACCGAGGGACCGGGCGATCTCGATGAACTTGATCCACGACGGATGCTGTCGAAGGATGTAGCCGACCACCAGTTTGCGGCCGTGCTGCTGGGCTTTGGCGACGATGTCGGCAGCCTGTTCGACATTGAGCGCCAACGGCTTTTCGACGAAGACGTGACAGCCCATTTGCATGGCCCACTGGGCGTACTCCGCGTGGGTCTCCGTGTAGGTCGCCACACAGACGACGTCGGGCTCGGCCCGAGCCAGGGCGTCCTCGAAATCGGAAAAGTCCGGCACGCCGCCGAGTTTGTCGGCCAGCGCCATGCGCGACGGCGCTCCGCGGCTGACGACGCCGACGACTTGATAGTCAGGTATGCTGTGATACGCCAACGCGTGCGCTGTTCCCATATGGCCACAGCCGACGACCAGGGTACGTAACGGTTTGCTCATTGCCCTTGCCCTTTCAGTTAGTCCTCTAATAGAGTAGCGGGCACGCGGGCCGGCGCAATCGATGAACGCCGATTTCGGGAATATCGGAATCACGGCGGCGACAGCCGCCCCAATTACAACTCCAGATTCTGAACGGCGTCGGCAAACTCCGCCATCGTCCGATAGCGCTTGCGGGTGTTGGGGTGAATTGCGCGTTTGACGATTTCGTTCCAGCCGACATGCAGGTCCTCCTTCACCGAGGTGGGCTGGACGATGATGTTGCCGCGCACACCGGTGAGCAACTGGCGCAGGATCAACCCCAGCGAGTAGATGTCCGCCTGCGGTCCCGTCTCGCCGCGGGCGCGGAGTTCGGGCGCCATAAACTCCAGGCTCTCGCGCATGGACGTATGGTCCGGCGCGTCCATGGCTCCCGGCTCGCGGCGGGTGTCGTACGCAGCGATTGCCCGGGCATAGGCTTCCGTCCCCAACGCCGTCACCAACCCCCAATCCGAGTATTTCAGCCGCGCAACGCAACTGCCGTGAGAACCGACCTCGCCCTCCATCGTCATAAGGATATTCGACGGTTTGAGATCCAGATGATACGACAGGTTGACATGCGCCGCCGCAGCCGCTTCAAGCAGGAAGAGGAAGATTCGCTGAACATTCCATTGATCGAGCACGGATCCGAACATCCGGGCGTAATCTTCCACAGTCAGCGGCAGTTCTTCCCGGCCGAGAAACAATCGATACTTCAGATAGCGGTATCCGCCGGCTGCGCCGACCTCACGCAACGGCAGAATACCCGGATGGTTCACTCGCTGCAGCAACGTCAAGTCCATCTCAAAGTCACTGCCGCGAGTTGCCAACTGGTCCTCCGGCCGCCCCAGAACCTTGACTGCCACGTCCTCACCTGAAACATGGTCGCGGGCCTTTAGCACTACACCATGGGCGCCGAACCCGATGACATCTTCGATTTCGCTCCCGGCTATCCGGGTGCCCACGCGGAACCGGCGAAGGAGGTCCTTGGACTGCGGCAACAACACGCTGGAATGCACCGTCTGCGTTACCACTGCGGTATTGGAGTCGGTCTCCGCGTCATGGCGGCGGACACGCTGCACGCGTTCGCGCGCCATGCGCACCGGCTCTTCGCCGGTGAAAAAGCTCTTCAGCCGACCAAAGAACGACTGCTTCGATACGCCCGGCGGCGGCGTCAGGTCAAGGCCGGTTGACGGCGGCACCACGGGGGTTCGCGTCTGGCGTTGGGGAAGGTCTGATCTGGATCTGGTACGTCGAGGCAATTCGACCTCGAACTCATCGTTTGTCTGCGGCATCATATTCATTGTGTTGTCCTGTCTCGTTCAGCGTTAAATACGCTCCGCTGAAGGCGGGCAACAGCGACATGCCCGCGCCTCAGCACTACCACCCGGTAAATTCGCCTGCAAACCGCATCTGATGTCATAAAAGTCAGATCCGTGCGATAGATCTTTGATTTCTTAACTGCCCGACCGGACCGCGGAACAATCCCGCGACGCAATTGTATGTGTAAGCCCTCGATTACTGCCCTTCTTTGCCTCGAGTCCCGACTCTCAAGAGGTT
>CAYLNH010000183.1:0-14340 GCA_964384625.1 uncultured Lentisphaerales bacterium | reverse complement strand
AACCCCATTAAGCTCAAATCAGCGGAATTCAGGGCAAAAACGATGGAAGATCCGTCTTAGCTTCGAGTTCTGCGGCAGTCTTGGCGCTGTGACGGCGCAGGAAGTCGAGGATCTCCTTATGCCATCGCATCAAGATAGCCTGGTCGAGTAGCGTTCGGCCGTTGTGCTTCTTGTTGATGCAGGAGTCCTCGATGAGTAGTTCTGCACACCGGAATGCGTTTGCTGTGTGTTCTTCTGTAGCTTCGGGATCCACAAGCGACAACTGCTCCTTGAGCAGAGCGAGTTTGAGTGGAGTGGCCCCCTTCATTCCCTCCGCCTTTGGGTCGGCACCGGCTTCCAGGAGGAGTTTGACGGCTTTGGGATTGCCGATTCTCGCCGCGTGGTGCAGCGCTGTCCAGCCACGGGCATCCTGGTCCGAGACGGATGCGTCCTTTCCCAGGAGCAGCTCAATGCACTGAGTGTGGCCGTTGATGGTGGCGACCATCAACGGAGTCTGGAGGCGTTTATCTCTTGCCTTTGCATCGCTGCCGGCGCGAACCAGCTGCAGCAGAACATCCGTCGAGCCGGTCGCTGCTGCGATGTGAGTCGGGCAGCGGCCCAGATGGTCCCTGGCATTCGGTTCTGCGCCCCCTGCAAGGAATGCGTTGATGGCCGCGGCATCTCCAGCCGCAGTCGCGCCGTGCAATGGGTAATCGAGTTCGTACCCAGTCTTTGCGCCTTTGGTACGAAGCCAGTCGACCAGTGTTCGGTTGACAGTTCTGCCCGGCCGCTCCGCCATGGTAAGGTCCAACGGTGTACGGCCAAACCGGTCCCGGCCGTTGATCGGCGCGCCGTACGCGATAAGCAATTCAGCGATTTCCTTGTTGTCCACCGCGGCACAAAGGTGCAGTGCCGGTTCGTAGCCGCGGCCGTTACTGTCCATACGGACCCCCATCGCCAGCATTTGGGAAACGAGTTCGATCTCTTCACGTTCGACGGTGAAGTAGAGAAAACTCCTGTGCCTTTCCACCGCGTTGCCGATACCGGGTCTTGAGACGATGGCATACTTGGCGCGCCAATGATGGCCGCTGACGATCGCGCCAAAGACATCAATGGCGCCGGCGGCGTACCAGTTGATGCAGCAGATTTGCAGCAGGACCAGGGCCGGGACAGCGACTCGCCTGTATGCCAACGCTTGTCGTTGTTCCCCCTTCAGAGCAGGAATTGCGATGCTGAGCAGGATCGCTGCGATCCCCACAAGAGCAAAGCCAGGGATGCCAAACAGAAGAAAGTGTGCAATGTCTGATCCCGCAATTGGTGTCGTCGCCGGCCCAGAGAAATGGTGTGTCTGAAACCAGGGCTGCAGATCCCGGAACCGCACAGCTGCGATCGGTCCAAGACAGACTGCGAAGGCCATTCCTCGGGCGATATGTTGTTTCCAGCCCGCAAGCTGGTTCCCGATCAGGCGCCAGCCGACGAAGTAGGCCAGGCCGAAGCCGCCGGCCAGGCACACTGGCAGCATGAACGAGTTGAACCGGATCTTGACGCCGATCAACATCGCGAGCAACGCCAGCCAGCCCATCATGGCCATGCCCCATTGACGGTTTTTCGCTTTGTACTGGTAGAGCGCGAACAGCGTCAGGATCACGAACAGACTGATTAACGTAGCAACGGCGAACTTCATCATCCTTCATCCGGGTTGGGTTAACAAAGTAACGCAGCAGGCGGGGATTATACAAATGCGCTCAGGTCGGGCAGTTCACTTCTTCCAGCGATGGATCTTGAGGCCTGCAAGTCCGGAGTAACTGCCGGCGGCGAGGTCGCAGCGTACGCTCTTGATCCTGGTGGTCTTGCCCAGGTCAATGACAACGATCTCGTTGCGGTAGAAGTTGCGTTTGATGGTGAAGGCCTGTTCGCCGTTCACTGTTACCTTCGATTTCTCACCCCAGCCCAAAGCCTTCTCTTTATTGATCGTGTTGTTAATCAGCACGACGTAGCGGCCGACGGGCGGTTTCTTCCAGGTCGTCTCGATCCAGCCGGGCTCAGTCTTCAGGGTCCATTGAATGCCTTCGCGCTTACCGCTGAGAATACTCGCCGGCTCTCGCCCCTGATAGTGGGCAGAGGCCTTCACTTCGCCGCCGGCAGCAAGGTTCTTCGCCGCGTCGAACATTGCCATGATGTCCGTCCGCCGGCTGGCCGGGAAATGCTGAACTCTGGCGTCGCCGGCCTTCTCCTCTTTGGCTGGAGCCGGTTCGGTCTCAGGCGTCTCTTTGGTCTCTACGGTCCATGCTTCGTCCGACAGCGCATAGTCATATAGCTGGCGCACGGCCGCCTTCATGAACTGGCGGTCGCGTTTACTCTTGGCATCCTTGATCTTCATCTCGAGTTCGCCGGCGGACTCATAGACGCGGGCGAAGCCGTCGTTCATCTCGGCCAGGTACTTGAGGGCTTTGGTCGCCTCCTCGGCGTTCTTGCCGCCTTCGAGATTGGCGCGGACGATCTTGCGATAGCAGGCGGACGCCTTGTCCTTCTTGTCGGTCTTGCTGTAGGCAAATCCCAGGGCCAGGAGGACCTTGGCCGAATCCGGGTCCTTCTTGTTCAGCGATTCCAGCAGGACCAGTGCCGTCGAGTAATCTTTGGTCTTAAAGAGCTTGATTGCAGTCTTGTACTGCGCCTCGTCGTCAGCGCGAACCGACAAAGCGATGGCAAGAAGAAAAATGACAAATGCGCGCATTCACGGCCTCATGAAGTGGATTGTCCTCAGCTGAAGTAAGGTAGCGAATCCTGTCAGTTAATTCAAGATCCGGAACGTGCCAAGCGTGATCAGCCGCGTTCTTCCTGCTCCGCGCGGATGCTGGGGATGGGTGCGTGCGGTCCGGTATGTTTGCCGTGGGCAGTGGCGACAACCGAGTAGATATCGTCGTCGGCCATCCAGGATTGGTACGCGGTCATCGGCAGGAACTCGTCGTCGAGCTCGGCCATCTTCTGTGCCATGCGTTCACGCAGCGACTGAAGGACCTCCTTGTGTTCCGGTGAGTCGACGAGATTGGTCATCTGGAACGGGTCGTCTTGCAGGTCGTAGAGGTGCTCACTGCCGTCACACAGATAGCGGGCATAGATGTGGCGTTTGGTTCGCACGGCGCGCCATTCGAAGCCGTCCTTCCAGAGGTGCGTGTGTCCCATGCCCTGGAGGAAAGCGAACTCCGGTTCAGGGCCGTCTTCGCCCAGTGCACACTGCGCCAGGTCCATTCCTTCCATCTCATCCGGCACAGCGATGCCGAGCAATCTGAGAAGTGTTGGCGCGATGTCCGGCGTATTCAGACAGACATCGCTTGTTGAGCCGGCTTCAATGTGGCCGGGCCAGCGCATCAGGAACGGCACGCGGATGGCTTCCTCGTAGAAGGTGGTCTTGTAGATGCGGCCCTGCGCGCCGAACATTTCGCCGTGATCCGAGGTGAACACGACGATTGTATTGTCGGCGCACCCCGACCGTTCGAGCGCACCCATGATTTCGCCGACTTTGTCGTCGATATGGCTGGCCATCGCGTAGTAGCAGCGGCGATGCTCCGCCAAGTTCTCTTTCCATTCCTCCCACTGCTCGTCGCTCTTGCGGCGGTCGTCGTAGGGATCGGTGTCCTCGCGGAAGTTCGGCGGATGCGGAAACTCGACGTCGGCGAATTTCTTGTAGTAGCCTTTGGGCAGGTTGTCCTGCGTCCACGGATCGTGCGGCGGCGAAAATGACAGGAACAACGAGAACGGTTGGTCCTGTTCGGTGGCGCCCCTGATGAAGTCGCACGCCATGTCGGTCCAGGCGTCAGTCTGGTAGCCGTCGATCTTGATGCACTCCATTTCGTCGCCGCGATCTTCCCAGTAGTAGCCGCGGTAGTTGTGGTGATTGAAGTTGTAGATGCGCCAGAGCGATGCGTGCTGGAAGCCGAGTCGTGCCGGACCTTGCGGCACGGAGCGCGTGTGGATATCCACCAGATGCCACTTCCCCAGGTAGCCCATGTTGTAGCCGGCTTCGTGCAGCGAGTACCCGATCGCCTCGTGGTTCGGGTTGATGCAGGCTTCGTTAATCACCATGCCGGTAGACGACACGTATTTCCCCGTAAACAGCGACGCGCGATACGGAGTGCACACCGAGGACACGCAGGTCGCATTCGAGAAATGCACGCCCTCCGCCGCGAACCGATCGATGTTCGGCGTGATTGCCTTGTCGTCACCCACGAAGCCAAAGACGTCATGTCGCAGTTGGTCAGCGAATATGTAAATCAGATTGGGTTGCTTCATTATCTTCTCTTGCTCAACTGGGCGGCAAGTCCTCCTTGTACCACAAGCATCCGTGCTTGTGACATCCATGAGCAGGGATGCTCATGATACATTCAGGAGCTCCTACTCCTTAGTCGTCGGCAGGCAACTCATGCGGAGTCGAGCGCAGCCCATCGGGATCATGCGGATCTCCTCTGTCTGGGCGGCAGTCGCAGCCGTGCTCTTCTGCAGTTCCGGCACGGAGCCGCCTTCTTCGAGGACCCAGTCCGGGACGCGTTTCGCTTTCACTTTCAGTTCCAATGGCGCGTTGTCAACTGACCATGGCTGATCGGCTAACGTTTCCGATGCAGTCACGTTTTCGACGATCGGCGCGCCGTTGTCGTCGGTCACGAGCGCATAGTTCCAATCGGACGCGGGCAGTACTTCCATGTCCGGCCATTCATCCGTGCCGCCGCAACGTTTCCACTGTTCTTGTATGCGGACGGAGTAGCTCAGTGGGCCGCGGTCGATTGTGACGGATCGGTTACGCGGCCATCGCGTGTGACTAACCTCCATGGGCATCTCCAAATCGACAGTATTGCCTTCCGCCCATTCGCGTGCGATGCGGACGAAGTCGCCATCGACACCGTTGACCGCATCTTCCTCTCCGTTGACGGCAACCGAGAGTTGCCTGCACCATCCAGGGATCCGCAGGTAGAGAGGGAACTCGCCGCCGCCTTCGGCGACGGAGATCTGCACTGAACCATCGAAGGGATAGTTCGTGTCCTCGCGAAGCCGCAGGTCGCCGGCCGTCACTTCGGACGCGCCGTCGAGCCAGGCGACGAGGCCGCCGTCTCCGGAGCCCTGCCACAGGTTCTCCGCGTGGAACGGCCAGCCCATCGCGACGTTGTGTCGACAACAGCGGTACAGGTGCGGGGAGTAGCGAAACATCGGATTGTCCACGCCCCGGCGCCGGCCGTTCGCTTCATTGCCGCAGTCGTGCGAACCCGAGCGGCCGAGCTCCGGCTGATTCGACGCGGTGACGTAGTGCAGCCCCTTCAGGTCCGGCATCTGCGACGCCGGGAAGTGATTGAGCATGACGTCCTCGCAGCGGTCGGCGTAGAGAGGGGCGCCGGTGATGCGGCCGAGTTGGTAGAAGCTCTTGGCGAACTCGATCATCGCGCACATTTCGAAGCCGTAGCGCGGGTCCACCTTGCCGGGGCGCAGGTGTTCGTCGGACGCGAAGGCGCCGCGCGGTTGTTGTCCCCAGACCGTCATGTGTTGGCGGTACCAGTATTCGGTCTCAGCCAGCCCAGCCGCAAGGTCCTCTTGCTGGCCGTAGATCGCGGGGTAGGCGAAACGCTGGGTGAAGTGTACGACATGGTTGTCCAGGTACTCTGAAAGCGGCGGGAGGATGCCATGGTGGAATCGCGATGCCAACTCCAGGAGTCTCTCGTCGCCATTGATATTGTACAGCCAGTAGATGTGCGGCAGCATGTCGCCCGCTCGTTTCATCTGGACGCCGACCTTCCAGTCGCCGAAGTCCTCGCGGTACTCCTGCCACTGCGCGCCGTCCAGTTCCGGGATGAATTCGGCGTCCGGGATCTCCCGACAGAAATCGAAGAACCGAGCCATCAACGCCGGAACACGTTCGTCACCCGTGTGCTCGTGATGCAGTCGCAGCGCATCCAGCATCACCATGTGCGGCCACAAATCACTCAAAAACCGGTTGCGTGTGCCCGCTCGCCGTTTGTGATAGGACGAACCAAACCAGCCGTCATCCTGCTGGCC
The DNA here is from genome assembly GCA_964384625.1 of uncultured Lentisphaerales bacterium. Classification (GTDB taxonomy): domain Bacteria; phylum Verrucomicrobiota; class Lentisphaeria; order JABSQK01; family JABSQK01; genus CAYLNH01. The sequence goes on along the minus strand of CAYLNH010000183.1, from coordinate 8,322 downwards.
GTTGATTACGGCCTCGATCCACTTGTCGGCGACCGACAGGCATCGCTTGTCACCGGTCAGCACCGCCATGGAGTAGAACCCGCGCAGCCAATAGCTTTGTTCCTCCCAGCCTTCATTGCCGTCGACAAACCAGCCGTTCTCATCACTCAGGAACGGACTCATCTCATCCAGCCGTCCGGTCATGCCCTCGACCATGAGGTCCAGCTGGTGCCGCAACCAGCCGTGTGGTCGAACGGCGCCGAGGGGCAGCTTGGTCATCTTCAGCGGAACGAGCGGCGCACGGTTACCGCGGTGGTCATCGCGGACAACGATGTCATCTGCGTTAACGATCTGGATCTGCATGGGAGGTCCTTCTATTTGATATGTTCAAAACCGAGATCATGTTTTCTGTAATGACCCAATAATGAATCTATTTTGTGGTAAATGAGAATGCTCAGCTCAGAGAATAGCATACGCAAAACCGATATCGTGGATATGAGCCCGGCATGCCGCGAATTGCATATTGGTACCCGACGGCCCAGTGGGAGCTCCCTCTTGGATCTGGGGATCTACGCTGCCGGGCACGGCGTGGAGCGTGTGCACTATGAGATTCGGCGGACAACCCATCCGGGACACCAGGTCCTGTTTACCCTGAGTGGCGAGGGACGGGTCGAGATCAACGGCGTGACCCACGCGGCCACTGCCGGGACAGCATGGGTCTGCCCGCACGGCAACCGACAGAACTACGGTCTGGCGGGCGATCATTGGGAACTCATCTGGCTCAGCCTTCCGGCGACGCACGAGTACTGGTCCCCCTTGGTGAACGCCCGTGGGAACGGGATCTATCCCACGCGCTGGTGCGGTCCGCTGCACGCTGCCTTCCGCGGGTTGCATCGGGAACAGCACTCCGATGCCTTCGGCGCCGAGGAAGCCTGTGCATCGTTCGCTCGACAGATGGCGATCTATCTGGAACGCGTCCTGCAAGTACCGGAATTGCATGCACGCGAAGCGCAGACCAAAGTGAAGCTCTTGCGCCTCTTCGATCTGGTCCGTGAGGACCTGGCAACGAAGTGGTCCGTGGAGGAACTCTCCGAGCTATCCGAGCTGCATGTATGCCCGGATCACTTCGCCAAGCACTGCGCTAAGATCCTCGGCAAGCCGCCGCTCCAGTTGGTGACCGAGATGCGTATGCGCAAGACTGCAGATCTGTTGGTCTCGACCGACTACAAGCTGGCGTTGATCGCTGACTTGGTCGGCTACAGCACGGCGTTTGCCTTGTCTGCCGCTTTCAAACGGCACTACGGCTTGAGTCCGGCGAAGTACAGGAAGAAGGGGTGATCGACAACGGCGGGGCTACCGCATTGAGGGGAATGGGTCGCAGGCCGGCTCGGGTTGCTTGGACAGAATTGCCTTGGCCCGCTGCATGCGGCAGGCTGCTGCATCGGGGAAGAGCTGCGGGGCAAACAGGTCCTCCGCTCCGAGAACGTCTACCGGCAGGCGGTCGCAGTCGTCCTTGAGCTTCGGATCCGCTCCAAGCTCGATGAGAGCGCGAAGCGTGTCGAGATGCAGACGCCTGGCAGCCAAGTGCAATGCGGTTCGCCCCTGATTGTCTCTGGCGTTGATACCTGCTCCCAATTCCACGAGGGTCCGGACGGTTCCAGCGCGGTCCAGGTTGGCCGCTCCGAGCAGTGGGGTTACGAGCGCAACATCAGTGGCCTCCAGATCAGCGCCATGTTTGACAAGTGCGCGGATCACGGCCCGGTCTTCGGCATGATGCAGTGGCGTGCGGTGAGCGGGGTCTTTGGAATCGACGTCAGCGCCGGCTTTGACCAGCGCTTCTACCGCGGCAGCCGAGCCGGCGAGATGCAAGGGCGTAAGGCTGCTCAGCGTTCGGCTGTCCGGGTTGTCGCCTTCCTGCAGAAATTGGTCTACGCAGGTGGCGGACCCGCTGGCTGCTGCCAGGTGCAGCCGTGTGTAGCCATCGAGTTTCTTCGGATCCACTTCAGCCCCGGCAGCGACGAGAATCTCGAACAACCTCTGTCGTTCCGTTGGCTGCATCCCGTCGCGGGCCTCGTAGGCCATCCAGAGCAGAGAACTCCTGCCTTCAGCCGCCGCTCTTCCAGCAGGGGGAGCGGCACCGTGTTGGAGCAGGATTATGGTAGCGTCCACGTGCCCATACCGGACTGTGCTCTGAAGGAGGCCGGGATCTATCCTTCCGGATTGATCTTGACCTTCTCCTTGGTCGAGGAGAAATTTCAGCAGGTCTGTGTGGCCCAGCGCCGCGGCAATTGCAGCCATGGAATCCTCGGAGTTAGGTGACGATGTGGCTACCAACAGGTCGTCGAGACTTCTGTGCCGGAGCAGTATTTTTACGACGTCCCGGCGCCCGAGCCATGCCGCCGCAAAGGCCGGAGTCACTTGGGTTTCCTCGATTCCCCACGGGCGGTCTTCCAGTTGACCGAAATCGGCGAGTGCATCCAGTTGTCCGGGATCCCAGCGGCAGATGTAATCCACGGCTTCGCAGTCCCCCAACTCGATTGCTCGGACGAGGCCCATTTGCCTGGCCACCAAAGTGTTGGCGCCCCACCAGGTAACTGCAGCGACCCCAGCCAGCAGCGCGGCAATCAAGAGCGTCCGCGAGTGTTTCCCAATGATCATCGACATTCCTCTGTTCATCGACCTGCTCAAAGTAGCCCGTCCTGATGTTGCTGTCGATACACGGAGGGTGCCACGCCGTTGCGCGCTTTGAACTCGCGGCTGAAGTGGAGCTGGTTGGTGAAGCCGACTTGCTCGGCGATCTCCGACAGTGCCCAGTCAGTTGTCATCATCAAGCGCTGCGCTTCCTGCAGGCGGACGGTCTTCACATAGTCCATGGGGGTGCATTGCATGTGTTCGCGGAAGAAGGTGTGGAAGCGACTGCGGGAGAGATTGGCTGCGTGGGCAAGATCATCAATCGTCAATGATGCCGCCAGGTTCTCCTTGACGAAGGCGAAGACCGGTTGCAGGCGTTCGGTCTCCTGCAGTGGCCGTAGACGTTCTTCCTCGAACTCCGCGACATCAAGCAGGAGTGCCAGTAGTCGGAACGCGAGCTGCTGGCGGCGGACGGTCCACAGCAGCCCGGCATCATTCCGCCGATCAAGGAACTCTTGGATGATCTCGCCCCACTCGCGGCATTCCGATCCGGCGTAGACCACGGGGACGGTGAAGAATGATGAGACGTCGATAGTCTCGTACAGCAGGAAGGTGATGTGCACCCAGCGTGCCACCATTCGCCCTTCCTCCGGGTCATGGTGGTGAACGATATGCAGTGGGTCCCCCGCGCATGCAAGAAACACATCACCCGGCCCGGCAATGCCGTACTGGTCGCGGCAACGCATTTCATACCGCCCAATAGTCGGCTGACACACGATGATCGACGGCGCGACCTTTTGGTGCGTATGGCCATCCGGGAAGCGGTCACTGCTGCCCGGTTGGATCATCGCGATGGTGAGATCGCTAAGCATATCTACAGCCGTCCTTCCGCGGCGAAGCCGCACACGGAGCGCGGAGTTTTACTCCGCTCCTGATCTGGAAGAAGAGCGGAGTGAAACTCCGCGCTCCGTGTGCGCCTGCGGCGCGGATCAACGAGAACAGGACTATTGGATATACCAATGGAACTCACATCTATTCCATAATCACGGCTATTGATTAGCTTATTCCCGATAACTGAACCACGCCCAACAATACAATCCGAGATATTGGTTTGCAATGAGTGCTGTACTGGATCGAGTCGAGGTCCTGCGGGACCGATTCGGGGTGGTCACGAACAACCAGGCCGTGAAACGCCTGAGCGATGAGACACGCGAGTTGGCGGCGCGCTGCCTGGCCGGCGAGTTCGGTACGCCGATGGAGAACGCCGCGTTCGCCCTTGATCCCGCGGATGCGGAGGGGCTGAGTCCGGATCTGCAGTATGCGAAGGTCATCCAGTTGATTGCCGAGCAGACGCCGATCCGCATTCTGCCGCAGGAACTCCTGGTTGGCGACGCGCAACTGCTGGAAGCAACGAACCACAGTACGCCCGCATCCGAGATCAAGAGCATCAGCCATACGACCATCGGTTTCGATGCCGCGCTGAAAACGGGCTACCGCGGGATCCGGCAGCGAATTGAAGCACGACTGAAGCAAGACGTCGACGACAAGCAGAAGGACTTCCTCAACGCGATGTTGATGTGCCTGGGTGCGGCGACGACTTGGCACGACCGCTACATTGTCGCGCTGAAGGACCTCCTTGAGCAAACGCGCGGGGCGCAGCACGAACACTACAAGGAGGTCCTGCCGCATGCCGTGAATGTGCCGGAAGGACCTCCTTCGAACTTCCGGGAAGCGGTGCAGTCGCTGTGGTTCCTGTGGGAGTTCCAACGGGTCTGCGGCAACTGGTCAGGTCTTGGGCGGCTGGACAAGATGCTTGGGCCGTACCTCGAGGAGGACCTGCGCAAGGGTGCGATCACATTGGGCGAAGCGCGTGAGCTGATCGCGCACTTCTGGATCAAGGGCACCGAGTGGGTTGGCGCGCCGAACTACCACCTCGGCGGCAGCGGGGATGCGCAGTTCTACCAGAACGTTGTCCTGGGCGGTGTGGACGAAGACGGAGAGCCGATCCTGAACGATGTCACCTGGTTGATCCTCGATGTCGTTGAGGAACTGCATATCAGCGATTTCCCGGTTGCGGTGCGAGTCAGCTCGCAGACGCCGGACAAACTGTTCCGTCGCATCGCGGAAGTGCAGCGGCTGGGCGGCGGCATTGTGTCGATCTACAATGACGATGTCTTGGTTACGGCACTGCACAACTACGGTTACGAGATCAGTGACGCGCGCAGCTATGCCAATGACGGCTGCTGGGAGCCACTGATTCCCGGCAAGAGTTCGTTTGGTTACCAGCCGTTCGATACACTGCTTTTGCTGCAGGAGACACTTGGACTGTCGGCCGAGGAGTCCGTGGCGCGGCAGAACAAGGTTGAGTGTGATGAGTGGGGCGGTCACAAACCGGACGATGCGAAGACACCGGAGTACGCGGACTTCGAGGCGCTGTACGCGGCGTTCCGGGCGCGTCTCGCGGATACGGTTGAGGAACTGACAAGCAGCAAGCCATTGAACGATCATCCGTGTCCGTTGTTGTCGCTGCTGGTGGAAGGCTGCATTGAGAAGGCGCGCAGCTACACCGCGTGCGGGCCGACGTTCATCATCCGTTCGCCGCACGCCGGCGGTATTCCGGACGTGGCGAACAGCTTGCTCGTCATTCAGCGGTTGGTCTACGAACAGAAGGAGCTGTCGCTTGCGGAGTTCGTCGATATCCTACGGTCGGACTGGAGGGATCACGAGTCGCTGCGTAAGCGCATTCGCGCGGAATACCACTTCTACGGCAACGACAGCGCCGAAGTCGACGCACTCATGCAGCGCGTATTCGACGACTTCACGGATCTGGTCTGGGCGGCGGGCAAGCGCCACGGCGTGATGCGGCCGCCGGGAATAAGCACGTTCGGCCGCGAGATCGGGTTTCGCCACCACCGATTGGCAGCGGCGCATGGTACACGCAAAGGAGAGATTCTGGCAACGAATCTCGCGCCGACGCCGGGAACGGATATGTCCGGTCCCACGGCGGTGATGAAGTCCTTCTGTTCGGTCGACTACAAGAAACTCCCGGGCTGCTGCCCGTTGGATCTGAAGATTCATCCGGCGTGCACCAAAGGCGAGATTGGCATCCGGGCGATGACGACACTGCTCAAGACCTTTGTGCAGTTAGGAGGTCCTTATCTGCAGTTGGACGTGGTCGATACGGAGACCCTACGCGACGCGCAGAAGCATCCGGAGCGCTATCCCAATCTCTCCGTGCGGATTTCGGGCTGGTCGGCACGGTTTGCGACGCTGAACGAGACCTGGCAGGAAATGGTGATCGCTCGGACGGTCCAGGAGTTCGGTAATCGGTGATCGGTCCTTCCCGAGGCGGTTTTCATGCAGGGATTGGGACTCGGAACAAGCACAAGCCCTCAATGTTAATGATTTGCCTGAGCAACATGGGCAAGCCCAGATGGCTTACCTGGGACTTGCCGGGCGTTAGCTCTCCTGCTACAGTTCGCTAAGCTGAGGAGATTCCGATGCGGACGAAATACTTCACCTTGATCGAACTGTTGACGGTTGTCGCGATAATCGCCATTCTGGTGGCATTGCTGTTGCCGGTGTTGTCCAATGCCAAACGTCAGTCCATGCGAGTCGTCTGTTTGAACAACCTGCGACAGTGTCGACTGGCGTGCAATCTCTTCGCCGACGACCACGACGACGAGTACTTCTCGGCTGAGACGGATCACAACTCCGCGCCGCATCTTTTCCGCATCAAGAACAAGTATGACTACCGTCCGAAGATCGAGCCGTACCTGACGGACTTCAGCGTCTGGAAGTGCGCCATGATCCAGGCGCCGGATATCGACGACCCGAGCAATACGCGGGAGTACAGTTACGGCACGTACTTCTACTTTCCCGGAGAGTACCAGCCGGATCTGCTGCTGGGCCAGCGCGTGCCGGTTTCGACCATGAAGGCGCGGGATCCGGCGGCGTTGCCGTTTATGCAGGACAACCTGCGCGACTCCTTTCTTGCGCCCGGGCACTACATCGCCGGCCATGCGCGGCACGGCACCTTCATGCAGCCGAATTCCACCAATCCGTCGTCAGCCTTCTATAACACACCGGAGCCCGAGGGGGCCAATATCTCGTACTTCGACGGTCACGTATCGTGGTTGCGCTGGTCTCAGGCTGTTGCCGTTGGGAAAACCTACAGCGGGTCCTCGCGCAACGTGTACTCCAACGGCAACTGAGTTTCGAATCAGACCATGGGGTTTACATTCGGCCCGTCGCGGCGTATCGTACCGCAGCATCAGGTGGAGAATCTATAACCCAATTGCGGGAGTTATTATGGCTTACCAAAACACTTGTCCTATGTCGCGAAAGGAAGTGGTTGACACCTATTTCCTGGAACACCGAGCGAAGCTGATGGACATCGCGGCGTTCCTGGATCGCGTCGAACGCGCACAGGATGACGGCATCGAAAAGGACTTCCGTGTGGCGGCCCTGGAAGCCGGCATCAAGGTGTTGGTCGACGGGGAACCGGAACGTGTGAAACGCGTCATGGAACTGATGAGCGACCCGACGGAGGAGCCACTGGAGTCGGCGGCCGGGATGAAGGGCGCCGCCGGAGTCTGGCCCGGCTACGAAGGAGGTGAGTGATCATGAAATACATGGATCCTCATATCCACATGGGTTCGCGGACGACGGACGACTACCAGGCAATGGCCGTGGCCGGCTGTGTCGGCGTTACGGAACCCGCATTCTGGGCCGGATTTGATCGCAAGACCGAGATGGGGTTCTACGATTATTACCACCAGTTGACGACGGTGGAACCGGCACGCGCGGCGAAGTTCGGGATCAAGCATTTCACCTGGATGTGCATCAACCCGAAGGAAGCCGAGGACGTCAAACTCGCGGATGATGTGATTGCGTTGATCCCGGATTTTCTGGAGAAGCCGACGGTGGTGGGCATTGGTGAGATCGGGCTGAACAAGAACAGTCGAAATGAAGTCGCGGTTTTGGAGAAGCACGTGGAACTGGCAGCCAAGCACGATCAACTGATCCTGGTGCATACGCCGCACTTGGAAGATAAGCTCAAAGGCACGAAACTCATCGTGGACTGCATCAAGAGCCACAGCGGCATCAAGCCGGAGCGCGTGTTGATCGACCACTGCGAAGAACATACGATCACTATCCCCTTGGATGCCGGGATGTGGGCGGGCATGACACTGTATCCGGACACCAAGTGCACGCCGCAGCGGACGGCGGACATCTTAGAGATGGTTGGCACAGACAAGATCTGGATCAACAGCGCTGCCGACTGGGGGATCAGTGATCCGTTGGCCGTGCCAAAGGCGCTGGTCGAATTGAAGCGTCGTGGGCACTCGGAGGCGATGATTCAGAAAGTCGGATTCGAGAATCCGGTGGCGTTCCTCTCGCAGTGTCCGAAGTTCGCGCTGTAGGAGTCAGCGGCCCGAGTGCGGCTGAGGAGATCTCGCACCCTTGTGGTGCGGAGTTAGGCTTTCTCTGCAACGCGACTACATCCCGCATCCTTGTGGTGCGGAGTTTCAGGATCAGTCACCTACAGTATGGGTTTGGTCCCTCCCATTGGATGTCGCAGGCCTGCCCTGTGAAGGGGGAAGATCCCGCACCCTTGTGGTGCGGAGTTTCAGGATCGGTCACCTAGAGCATTCCCCAAAAAACTATAGCCGCTAACACGGCAGGGCCTACTACAACGCCTTCAGCGTT
>CAYLNH010000182.1:0-14363 GCA_964384625.1 uncultured Lentisphaerales bacterium | reverse complement strand
GTTGGTATGTCTGCCCCGAATAATGCGACGTTATTTCCGCGCCGACCCTTAGTACGCCCCGGAGCAGGAGATGACGACCTTGGCGGTCTTGACCAGGATGTAGGCGTCCAGCCAGAAGGACCAGTTTTCGACGTAGTAGGTGTCGAGGTCGACGCGTTCGGTGTAAGTCAGGTCGTTGCGGCCGGAAACCTGCCACAAACCGGACAGCCCCGGACGGACGCGCTGGTAGCGCTCGAAGGCGTCGCCGTAATAGGGGATCTCGGCTTCGACGATCGGGCGCGGGCCCACCAGGCTCATCTGACCCTTCAGCACGTTCCATAGCTGCGGCAGTTCGTCCAGGCTGGTCATGCGTAGCAGTCGGCCGATCCGGGTGACGCGTGGGTCCTTCTTGAGCTTGAACGAGTCGCTCCACTGATGGCTGAGTTCGGGATGCCGGCTCAGGTACTCCTCAAGCACCTGGTCGGCGTCTTCCATCATGGTGCGGAACTTATAGATCCGGAAACGTTTGCCGTCGCGGCCGATGCGTTCGGCACTGTAGAACACCGGGCCCTTGGAAGACAGCTTGATCAACACGGCGATCAGCGCGATCACCGGGAGCAGCAGCACACCGAGGGTCAGGGCCAGCAGCCAGTCGGCGACGACCTTCACCAACGGCATGGAGCGGGCGATATGGTGCGTCAACGGCGTCAGCGCGACGGCGTTGCGCTGGGCCCGCCAGACGCTGGAGAACAGCTCTTCTTCCCAGACGATGATGACGCGTTTGAAGTATTCGGCGTAGCCGCGGGCGGTCTCGATGGCGTGGCCTTCCCGGCCGCGGGCGGCGGTGACCACGAGACAGTCGATTCGTTCCTTCTGCGCCACCGACTCTACCGCATCCAGATCCATATAAACCGGTACCTTCGCGCCGATCGGCTTGTCCTTCGGTTTCTCAAAAAAGAGTGCCGCCGGTGACAGGGCAAATTCACGATGGTTCTGTAGGATCCAGGTAAGGCGTTCGGCGGGGCCGTCGTCCCCGATGATCATCACGGGTGTACCCCAGAAGCCGGCGATGGCACGCATCGCATACCGCAACAGCGGCAGTGCCGCCAGGCTCACGATCCAGCCGCTGAGGAGCAGCCAACAGACCAGACCGGTATCGCGATGGCCGAAGGCCAACGTGGCGGCGAAAAAGCAGATGTAGACGCCCGACGACACCAAGCTCAGGCGTCGAACTTCGGTGATGGGGCACTTGGTGGCGTCGGAGAGAATGGAGGTCTCGCCGTAGAGCCCGGCCAGTCCGAAGCCGATCATGGCAATGGCGAAGGCCGGCCACAGTTGACCGATGGTGGACCAGTGGATGTCGAAGCCGCAGAGCTTCATGCCGCCGGCAGCCAGCGCGAAGCTGGCGCAGACTCCCAGCGCATCGGTAAGCATCAGGAGTGCAGCGCGTCGCAGGGGGTGACAGCGATGAACCGTCTCTGGCGCGGACACCGGCTGAATATTCTCGACGACGGGTATCGCATTCGCATGTGCCCCGATCGTTTCATATGCTTCGCCCATCACAACGCACCGCGTTTGGAGTTGCCAACCAAGGTCCGAGCTGAGTATTTAGACCGTCTGCCAATCTACCGCGGCCCGGCCCGATGTCCAACGAAAGTTGCGGCGCAATCGCCGGCTTGCGCCCCAGATTCAGGTCTGGTCCAACCGCAAGCGCCGCTTCAGGGCGGTTGTTTCGGGAACGGTTGCATCGTCAAGTGTGCATTGGCCTGCGCTGGGAACCCATCGCAAGGAGTAGCAGGGGGCCCGCTGCAGTTCTGTTGGGGATACGCCGTCGAAACTGTCCTCAATCACAACATCATCGTCCTCAATCCGCACCTGACGGCAGAAGCCGACACCAGTATCCGTACGGTTCAGGATCAGGAATCCCTTCAGTAGCGGGCGCAGCCGATGCCGGAGGAAGAAGGACAGCACACGCAAGACGAAGTGTCGGACGGGGGTGGGGACGAGGAATCGGAGGGTCGACACCTTGCCGGTCACGGTCAGTCCGATCTTCCCATCGGAAGGTCCTTCCACTCGATTGGCTGGATCTTGCCAGTGTGTTACCGCAACACGTCCTCTGCCAAGGTTTCGGCGCCAGCCGTAGTCAGCTGTTTGCCGGCCATCCGGGGCAAACAGATACACGACGCCTCCCTTGCGGCCGGCGACAAATACGCTGCGGCGATCTGGTTCATGGGAGATCAGGATGCCGGCGTCGGCCAGGAACTCCGTGCTGCCTTGCTCACAGGGCAAGGGCGGTGGCGCTTCGGGCAGATCTCTGAGCCATTCGAGAGCGCGAAAACAAGACTGGCGGATGTAGTGAACGGCATAGCGGTCATCAGTGGCATTCAGGGGGTGAAGGGGGGAATCCACACCGAGAAACAGCTTTCGGCACACAGCCCCCGCCAGGGCATTGTGGCGTGCCGCACGGACCAGACCGTACGGCGTGACATAGTCGGTATTCCGACTGCCCAGCATCGGAGGTGTGCTCCCGCTGACCGAGGTACATTGAGCCAGGAACTCTACCGTTCGTGTCATTGCGTCCGCCACATCGGCCCTTCCGGTGGCTGTCTGCAGGTCGGCCAACGCGTCTAACGCTACGGACAGGTAGCCGATATCCGGACCGTCATATTCAGGGAACCAGCCCTCAGTTGATTGCCGCGAGAGCAGTTCCGTTATCTGATCACTCAGACGTTGGTCGTTGACGTGGATTCCCTCGATTTTCGCCGCCATTGCGACGGCGGCCAAAGCCGCCGCTTGCTGGTTGCTTGCCCGCGGTTCGGGATGACGCAAGAGCCAGGTGCAGGCGCGCTCAATGGCCGACCGGACAGCTGGGCCAGGTTGGTCCATGGCCTGAACAACGAGGCAGGCGGCATAGGTTGAAAACGCCGTTGCAGGGAACGATTCTTCCCATGGGTAGAACTCGGTGAAGGCACCATTGCGGTATTGGATCGAGCACCAGTATTGCAGCGCCGCCGTGCGCCAGGCGGCGTATCGACGGCAGTCGTCCTCAGATTGCCCCAAATCCGCGCGCCGCCGGGCCAGACAGTCCAGGATCACGGCTCCCTGCTACAGGATTGCCGAGGACCAATCCTGTGCTTTGTAGTGCCAGAAACCGCGGTCAAAGCAACCGTATGTGGGCGAGTCCGGATCCCGGTCCATGGCACCCAAGAGCCGCTGCAAATGCAGTCGCAGATGCGACTCCAACCCCTCCCGCAGTTGGACGCGGTAGTCAACACTCATGCCTCAGGATCCTCGTGGTTGAACTTTCGCTGCCAGGGCTCGACAGCTGAACGGATCAAACGGCGGCCGGGGCAAAGGAAGAACAAAGTCCGCGCCAGCCAACGGCAACGACGGCGGAAGCGGTTGACGAAGGGCTCCGGAGGATCCGTGAATTCCCAGGTATTCCGGCACAGCGGGGCCTCGGGCGGCAATTGGCGCGGCCGCACACGGGTGTCGTCACAGAGGTAGCCGAAGGTCATTCCGGCAATCGGGCGATAAGGCGGGGGAATGCGAAAACGGCGCCGGATTTCTCGTTGGGGTGGAAGATGACAAATCCAGCAACTGCCAATGCCGCGTGTGTGCGCCAGCAACTGAAAGTAGGCGATGGCTGCCGCCGCGCTCTGGTCCACATCGCGCCAAGCCGTATTGTCTGTGTCGTCACGGTAACAGACCAACAGGACCTGCCGGCTACGCTGCAGTACCGAACTGCCTCCTTGGCGTGTCAGCCACTGCAGACTGCCGGCATCGTCGATCAGGATGAAGCGCCAGCCCCGACGGTTGCAGGCGCTTGGTGCGTGCGTGGAAAGCGCGACCAACTCCGATACGACTTCGTAGGGAACGGGCTCAGGGCTGTAATTGTGCGGATCGTTCGTCGTGTTTGAATCGCTTGCAGCAACGGCTTCTGCGGATCGGGCGGCGGCAGGTTCTCGGCAGCGTGGCTGTCGGTCTTCGTCACGGGTCCCTCCTGCTGTGCGCCAAACATAGATCGCCCCGGTCCCCAATCAACCGATTGCCGTAAATACGCGTAAGTCGTTGGCATAGGCCGTCAACCGATGGCAAGGTATCCGCCCAGACTAAGGGACTTCCAACGTGGCACTTGAGACCTCAATATCCGTGATCATCCCCGTGTTCGATGAGGAGGGCAGCCTCGCCGTTCTTCACGAGCAACTGACGGTTGTTCTCAAGGACCTCGACGGCGATTACGAGATCATCTTTGTTGACGATGGCAGTCGGGACGGCTCTTTCGCTATCATGGAAGCGCTGCACGAGGAGGACCCGAACGTCAGCGTCATTCGCTTGCGGCGGAATTTCGGCAAGTCTCACGCCCTGGCCGCCGGGTTTGCCGCGGCGGTCGGCGAGATTATCGTCACGCTGGATGCCGATTTGCAGGATGATCCGTCAGAGATTCCCCGGTTTATTGAGCAGATTGAGGCCGGTTCAGATCTCGTTACCGGCTGGAAATACCCCCGGCATGATCCCATAACCAAAACCTGGCCGTCGCTGCTGTTCAATTTCGTGCTGCGCACAGCCACCGGATTGCGTATCCACGACTTCAACTGTGGCTTCAAAGCGATGCGCCGTGAGATCGTCGAAGAACTCAAACTCTATGGGGAACTGCACCGCTACATCCCCGCTCTGGCAAAGGGGCGGGGTTTCCGCGTCGAGGAACTGAAGGTGACCCACCACCCACGGCGTCACGGGAAGTCGAAGTATGGCTTCTCCCGGGTGTTCAAAGGCTTTTTCGATTTCTTGACCGTTTCGTTCCTGACCCGCTATGACCACCGTCCGCTGCATTTCTTCGGCTGTTGTGGTGCGCTTGCGGGCGTTGCGGGTGTTGCCATTAACACGTATCTCACCGTGCTCTGGTTCATGGGCGAGAAGATCGGTCACCGGCCGTTACTGACGCTTGGCACATTGCTGATCGTGGTTGGTATGCAATTGGGGCTGTTCGGGCTTCTTGCCGAAATGCTGGCATTCCGCACTCACGCCGGTGAACAGAGCTACAGCGTGCGAGCTCGATTGCCGAAGGCCTCCGGGACAGACGCAGAACCGATTGGGCCCGAGCAACAATGAAGCTGCGATTGCCTTCAGCGGACCGGCCTCCATCTTTGCGTTCCTATATCATCGGCGCGGCGCTCATCCTGATCGCCGTGCTGGCCTTGCGGCGGGACTATCAACTTGAGGTCTTCACCGATGCCGAAGAACTGGTAGCCAGATGCCAGGATAACCACCCGGTGAAAGCCGGGCGGGACCGGTCGGTCAAGAGAATAACGGTTTGTGGACTTCGGTTGCACAAGAATCGTCGGCTTCTGTTATCCTTCCCAAAGGCAAAAGACGGCGACACCATTCACATCCGTTCCCTGGCAGCTACGTCTCGCGGACGGCCCATTGTTTCCTTGTCCTCCGAAAAGATCGAGGCCCGTGCCCTGATCAGGCATCATGTTGAGCTCGCCATCGACCCATCGGATGAGTTGGAAGTCCGCGTGGTTGGAGATCAGCCGCATATCTGGATCAAGGGACTGGGACCGGATGTCCAGGAGTCCGACTCGCTGTTCTTGGGCGTCGTCTGGCGACTGGGCGAGATGGCCGTCGTCTTGGTGCCGTTTGGCTTGCTGCTCTTCCTTCTCTATAGCGATTCGAACAGTTCTGAACCACAGCCCCCGAAGTCATTGCGCATATTTGCGCAAGCGGTTCCCATCATCATTTGTTCCCTGACGTTGTCGTTGGCCGTCATGTCCGAATACAATCAGCATCCCGATGAGTTTGCCCATTACTCTGGGGCCGCGTTCTATCTGGGCAATTGGCGTCCCCCAAAACCGGCGGATGCGCGTCTGAATACCGCCGGCTACGAAGCCGTGTGCAGTTCGGCTGGAATCTATCGAGGTTTCAGTACAAGCCCCATCTATCCTGTTGCCGGGAAATGGACCAGCCTGGCAAAAGGTCTGCTGCCAATCCGTCCGGCTCAGTTGTTCCGGCTCATCAATGTCCTGCTCCTTACCACTCTATCGCTCTGCCTTGGATATCACAGCCTTCGGTCGAGGCGGGTTCTGCTGTTCGCTTTGACCTTGTCGTGTGTGCCGCAGACGTGGTATTTGTTTGCCTATCTGAACGACGACGCATCCGGACTGTTCATGTCCGTGCTGCTCTGGCTGATGATCATTCGTCCTCAGTCGCAACTCAACCACTTTCTGAACTCCGGCGTTTGGCGGGAAAACCTTGTTGGGCTGTTGGGCTTTACTGTGCTTTTCGGCCTGCTCATTCTTTCCAAAGCAAACTACTGGGTCAGCTTGATTGCCTGTGTCGCCTACTTGCCGACGCGTGAGCTTGTACGGTCTGATTGGTGCCAGGCGTTGAAGGTTAGCCAACGCATTGCCATCCCCTGTTTATGTGGTGTGATATTCGCCGGCGTGTGGTATCTGGCACTCTATCACAGTCCCGATCGGAAAGCTCGGATTGCGGCCGGCAAGGAAGCAAACGCAACGCAGAAGTTCAAGCGCGCAACCCCACCGGCCGAACGCCATATCGGCTTGGATTGGCGCGCGCGCGGCATCCCCCTTAGCGAAATCGTCTGCAAACCGGATTGGTATTCGGGAAGCGCTCGCTCCTTATACGGGTATTACGGCTATCTCAGGCATCGCTCGTCCATGGGCTTCTACTATCTCGCCTGGTCTTTCATCCTGATCATGGCGGCATTCGGAGTCTATGGCCACTTCCGGAAACATCGCTGGCGAGCATTGTGGCTGATTGCGTTCGTGCTGGCTGTTTCAGTGCTGAACATCGCGCTCTCAGTGCGCTATTCATGGACGGTGGACTACCAGCCCCAAGGCCGTTATCTATTCCCTGGATGGCGCGGACGCTTCGCGCCGCGCCATCGGGTTGCTCCTCATACAGGCACTTGCCGTCCGGCGCTCGGCGCCGGCCATCAAGCACCTGCAACGGACGGCCCTCCGGGCCGCCGATGAGGAGCAACCCGTTGGGTGGCGGCTTTCGGAGTCCTGTTTATGGGGTGCGAGCACTGGTTCGAAGGCAGGGGACGCATCCAGGACTGCGTTCGGGCATTGCCGTTTGCCATGTTTGGGCTGGCGGTCTACTCGTTTGTCGCCCACTGCCTGGCGAATATGTAGGGTTCGGCCAAATGGGCAGGACTGTAGACGAAAACGGAGTGGATAGTCACACTGGGTTTGTCGTGAGGGTTTTGCGCAACTGTAGGTGGCCGATCTTCAGGGGCAGGGCAAGTACAATGTGCCTCCTCCATGGACCCGGCGTGTCTTTGGGGCGCTGATGCGTGGGGAACAGGGGGTGGGGTTGAGTATTTACCATCGATTGAACCCGGGCTAAGTGACGATACTGTAGGCGCGAAATATAGGTGGAGCAGCCAATGAAGCTGATCATCCAGATCCCGTGTTACAACGAAGAGGAACATCTGCCGGCGACACTGGCCGAACTGCCGCGGGAAATCGAGGGTATCGATGTGGTGGAATGGCTGGTGATTGATGACGGCAGTACGGACCGCACCGTAGACGTTGCACGGGAGGGAGGGGTGGACCATGTGATCGTTTTGGAGCAGAACCAAGGCTTGGCCCGCGGGTTCATGGCTGGGCTTCATGCCTGCATTGAGCGGGGAGCAGACATTATCATCAATACGGATGCAGATGGGCAGTATTGTGCCAAGAGCATTCCTGACCTGATTGCCCCGATTCTCAAGGGCGAGGCCGAGTTCGTGGTTGGCGAACGGCCGATTGCTCAACGAACGGATTTCTCGTTCACCAAGAAGATCCTGCAGCGTCTCGGCAGTGCCGTGGTCCGGGCGGCGAGCAACACCAACATCCCGGATGCGCCAAGCGGCTTCCGTGCAATCAGCCGGAAAGCGGCAATGCGCTTGAACGTCTTCAACGACTATACCTACACGCTGGAAACCATCATCCAGGCGGGGCATCGCGGGATGGCGATTACGTCCGTGCCGATAGAGACGAACCCGACCGAACGTCCGTCGCGACTGGTGCGCAGTTCAGCCTCGTACATCAAGCGTTCCATCGTCACCATCTTTCGCATCTGGTTGTTGTACAAGCCGTTCCGGTTCTTTCTGGCGTTGGGTACGCCATTGATCGTGTTCGGCTTGGCGCTCTGTATCCGTTGGCTGCTGCTCAATCTCTGGCTGGACCCCGAGCATTCGCGTGCGCCCAGCCTGGTCGTCGCCGCCATTGCCCTGCTCTCCGGTGGGCAACTGTGGATCTTTGGCCTCGTCGCTGATCTGCTGGCGGCGAATCGGATGCTTATGGAGGATGTGCAGCTGCAGGTCCGCAACCTGCAGTTCAACCGGGACGCGAAGGCCTGAGCCGGCACAAAGCCATCTGCCACGGCAGCGGCCGGGTGAACTCCACGATCTCGAAGTACTCGGCGACCTGTCGCCGAAATGCCCGGCAGGACCAGTGCCGCAGATGTCCGGGCGTGTTCCCCAGCGCCCCGACATATTTCAGTCGAACCAGATTGAGCAGGCGCCAGAGCGGTTCGCGCGGTACACTCAAAAGGTACCATGCCGCCCCCAGATCCCGCAGCCGTTCCAGGGCTCGACCCGGTTCCTCCAGGTGCTCAAGCACTTCACAACAGACCACCAGCTCCGGCGCCGCGGCAAGCGGCTCAAGGTCGTAGATGTCCCGGCCTTCGAAACGCCCGGCAAAGCCATGCGCCGCAAGCAGGTCCGCGGCCTGTGCGGCCAGGTCGGCACTGATGTCGAAGCCCGACACGTCCCAGCCCGCCTGCGCCAGACGCAAGCTCAATACGCCCTCGCCGCAGCCGGCTTCCAAAACACGACCCGGCGGTCCCGCAACGCCGGCCAGCCGGTCAAAAGCCGACAGAAACCCGTTCACCAGCATCCGGGCGATCGGGTTGCGCACGGCATATTTGTTCTCGACATTGCCGACAATCGGCACGGCCTGGCCGGCGGCATCGTCGCCTGTCATTGGCGACTCCGCAGTTCCCGGGCTTCCTCCTGGCGGATATACTTGTCCACCCGACGCTGCGCCGCCGGCGGCAGCTTGTCATAGATCATCCCCAGAATCTGCGCCTGCTCGGACAGCGGCTCCCCGTAGCGTGCGACCCCCGACTGCACCTCCAGGGCGCCCTCCTCAAGGAACGGCTCAATCAGCGGCACCAGTTTCTCCGCAATCCGCGGCCGGATCGACGCCGTCCGGCCGGTCATCCATTTGCTGACGCTGGCCGGGCTGACGCCGACGGCAGCCGCCAGATCGGAGGCATACCATCGTTTGTCCCGCAACAACTGCTGAATGGCCGCCACAACCTGCGGCGTAACTTCCAAGGCACTGACGTAACTCACGCTGATTCCTGACGTTGGGTGGGATCCGAACGACACCCTACACTGTGCGTTGCCCGCAGAACCACGTCAAAACACCCGCGTGCAATTAACGTGATTGCCCTGCAATTCCCACCCATGCCTTTCTGGCCCGAAGCCTAACTTAGCCCAAAACCATGCTGACTTCGCCTTGACTTGCTTATAATTTCTTTTAGATTCTTTTCGTTAACCGATAATTTGCGGGAGAATTGCGGTGGTACAGGTCTGTGCGTGGTGCGGTCTGATCCTTGGTACGACCCGGAAAGTGCCGGCTTGCGGGGAGTGCGGCGGCTATGTGGTATCACACTATCGCGGCCGGATGTGGTTCTGCTGGAACTGCGTGGAAGTCTTTGAGGGCGAGCGCCTGTCAGTACCGGGGGATCCGCATCTGGATCATCTGCACGACGCCCTGCGCGGCATCGAACACGGTCCCAGCCACGGCGTCTGTGAGACATGCGCCTGGATCCTGCGCGACCTGAAACCGGAATGAGCTGCATCGTCCCGACGCCGGTCCTTCCCGCCTTTACACGTAAGAAGACCGCCGCCGGATCGTCTTGCAGACAACAGGATTTTGATGCAGACTACCAGTCCGGTTTGTGGATCTGCGCCGCAAACAGCGTCCCGGTGAGTCTCTCCTCCGGCGCGCGACGAGATCGACCCGCCGGAGCATTCGAAATGACTGCGTCAAACGTCACTGGACTTACGAACCCATGCACAAAGGGGACCTCAAGCACATGCGTTCGATCTGGATCCGGGGTGCCGCGGCCGTCCTTATGAGCTGCGCCCTGTACGCCGACACCACCATGGAGGCAGCGGCCAAACGCCTGCTGCAGGGCGACGAAAAGGCGATCCCCGCCCTGCTGCAAAACCCCGAGGCGGCGGTCGCCGCCCTCACGCGGCTGCGCCGCCGCGGCGATATCCCCGCCCTGCTCGAACGACTCGGCGCGGACAGCCACCGGCAACGCGAAGCGGCAACGCTGGCGCTGATCCGTTGCGGCGACGTGGCCACGCCCGCCGTCAGGAAGCATCTGGAACAGCACCGGGACGACCCGGAAGTTGCCGTGCGCTGCCGCCGCATCCTGGCGACAAAACCGGAAGAACTCGACCACATGGCTGTGGCGGTCGTCAGGTTCCTGATGCAGGTAGAGGGACTGAAACCCAAGCAGATCCTACCCTTCGCCGCCAACTACCGCGCCTGGCTGAACGACTACGAGGTACCGAAGAAGTTCGACCCGCAGTTCATCCGGTTCCTCCAGCAATACGCCGTGTTGCCGGGCGCCGCGGAAGCCGTCGCCGCCAAACTGAAAGACAAGCGGCATTACTGGCTGCGCAAGGTCGTCCCCATCTTTCTCGAACGCGGCCTTCATGCCGACCTGAAACCGCTTATCCGGCATCCCCACCTGCGGTCGTATCTGCTGACCGCGCTTGTGAAGCAACACGAACAATTGATGACCGACGGCAAATGGGAGGCGGTCTTCGACGTGCTCGTCACGCTGCCGCACGACCGCCGCGGCCTGTTCGATTACGACCTGTACGAAAAGAACCTGTTCCCGGACTACTTCCGCCGGCACACAGGGCGGCTGTTTGAAGCAAAACACGGCGAGCTCCATTGCGTCGCCCTGCAGTGCTATCCGGGCAACTGGCGCCAGATCGCGCACCATGTCCAGCGCATCTTCGACCCGGCCAACGCCAAACTGTACAACGACCGGCTGAGCCGTATCAACATTCCGGCAAAGAACGCCGGGTATGCCATCGAGGTCATCCTCTCCCGGCCCAAAAGCTACCTGCACAGCAACAACGTGGCGCCGCTGGCCGCCAAGGCCGATCCGTTCCCGACCCAAACCGTCCTGGCCCATGTCCGGCGCCAGCCCCACGCGTCCAACCGGTTCGCCTGGGCCGAGGCCCTCCTTAAGCGACACCCGGAACTGCGGCAAACAGTCGCCAAAAACATGTATCAACTGCTGCACAAAGACGTCGACCTGCGCCAGAAGTCCACGGCGCTGCGCATCCTCACCACGTGCTGCCAAGAGGATATCCAGACCGGCAAGCTGGATGACGTCTGGCTCCGGTCGCGGCCGCAGGAGAAGTATCACCGCTCCACCTGGATGCGCCTCGCCAAAGACTGCCGAGTGACCCACAAGCTGCTCTTGACCGAGATCATCGGCATGGAGCAACCCAAAAAGGCCAAGGACAGAGTTATGTTCGGCGGCTCCCTCGCCACTATGCTCGAGTACGTCCTGAATTCACCCGACCCGAGAACCCGGGAACGTTGCATCAACTACGTCCTGGCTACCCTCCAGCGCGTGAACCACGCCGACTACCGCCGCGTCACTGTCCTCGACAAGATCATCGCCGCACGCCCCGACAGCGCGGCGTTTCTGCTCAAGTGCAAACTGCAGTATTTCAAGGGCGAGCACTCCAGCAACACCGTGTACTACGTCATAGCGGGATCCGGCGGCAGTCATGGCGACAGCTTTCAGGAGATCAACACGTTTATCCGCAAACACCGGCAGGTCGTCATCAAACAACTCAAGACGCTGCAGCCCGGCAAAGTCCACACCTGGTTCCCGTATGCCGCCACTCTCGCGCTGGACGCAACCGCCCGGGGACAACACGGCGATCTCCTGCGCAACGTACTCACAGCCGCCCTGCCGGAACTGTCGGAAAGCCCGAACGACCTGCGCTGCGCCGTGATCGCCGCCAAAGCCCTGGACTTGGCCGGCGACGCGATCGACCGCGCCGCCCTGCAGGTCCTCCGCAAACCGCCGGAACATTACGTCGAAGAAATGTGCTGGACTCTCGACCAGAAGAACAAGGCAATCCTGCCGGACCTGTGGCCGCTGATCGAAAAGGGCGACAAACACGCCGTCCAGGCCGCCGTCGCCGTCGCCCCCGATAACAAGGACCTCCTTGCAACACTCCGACGCCTCCTCCTCGAAGCCAAAGACCACAAAGTCGCCATGGCCGCCGCCACCGGCTTGGGGTACATCGAGCAACTGCCGCGGCTCAGCGAAATTCCGGAACAACGCCTGGATTGGATCCTGAGCACCGCGACCACCCAAGACCCGACCTGCAACTCCCTGATCTATGCCGTCGAACGCCCGGCGGACGCCGCCGTGCTCGCCCGCAAGCTGGCGCCGCTCCTGCCGCAAGCCGCAGAAGCCGAGGAGGTCGGCTATGGCCTGGATCTCGACGACCTCATCTGGCTCCAGCCGAAAGCCCAGGAGGAAGTCGCCGATACCCTCGTGACCATGCTCGAGTCGAAGGTCGAGAGCCACCGCGACTTCGCCGCCGACAACCTGGCGTCCTGCTCGGAAGCCGCCGCGGCCCACGTCGACCGGATCCATTCATGCCTGGTCAACGAACGCAACCCCGAGCTGCGGGATGACCTACTCTGGGCCATTGCCAATATCGGCCGACCGGCGCAAGTCATGGAAAAAACCGTTCGCCCCTGGGCCGGCAAATACAATGGCCGCGCCCTCTTCTGCCTGGCCCGGATCGCCGCCGATCCGAAGGATCGCCGAACATATCTCAAACAACTGATCGTCAACGCCGAGAAAGATCCCGATACCAATACCGTCAGGATGGTCGGTCTGGTCAGGAATCAGGACGAGATCGTCCGGCCGTTCCTGATCCGTATGCTGCTCAACGGACGGCAAACGCTCGGGCCGGAGCCGAAACAGAAATGGGTCCATCGCGACGCCGCCAAAGAGGCTGTCCGGCGCCTGGCCCGGAAACCGCGGCATCCGGAGATCGATCGGGCGTTCAAGGAGTTCCTGCAGGATCTGATCGGGCAGCACTACGAGATCGACAAGTATGCCTCGCGAGCGCTGTTCTGGAGCTTGCGCACGTACTTCAAGAACGACCTCAAAACGCTTGCCCCGCAACTCAGGAAGGTGCCGTTCGCCCACCGGCTGAGCCGCGCCTACTGGCACACTAAACGCGCCATCCGTTAACCCCCCCCCCCCCCCAGCGCCGAATGCCGCCCGGCAGGCGTTGCCAAACGCTACTTCGGCTCGTACAGACTGCACGAAGAGACCGGGCTCGACGGTTTGACCACACAGCCCTTCTTCTCTTTCTTGCAGTTCTTGCACAGGTTCGTCCGATTCGCTCCCAGGGACTTCAGCTTCTTCGCGAGCGCGTTGAAGTTCTTACGCAGATCCGCCTCGAAGTCGTCCGGGTCGACCTCGAAAAACGTATTCAGATAGCCGTCCGCCGCAACGGTCTTGTCGCCGTCCCGAATCACCTTGGCGGACTTGTGCCTCTTCTTGTGCTGAAACATGCCGTGGCAACCGGTCTTGCCCATCGCTTCCGGTTTGATGTGATACGCCAGGCGCAACAGGCCGTAGTTGCGCTGCGCCACTCCGTTGAGGAGCAGGGCGAAATGGGGATTGCCGATGCCAGTTTTACTGCTTCCCTTCGGGTAGTCCTCCGAAAATTTGTTCTTCCTCAGCTCAACGATCTTGCTGAGATCGGATTCTTCAAAGGCCCTGGTCAAGCAGTCGAGTTCTTCCGACGGTTGCTTCTTCATATTGCTCCTGCGTTGAATTGCTGCTGTATACGCCACACCGGGTCCCACTCGTCTGGATCAGGACTCTTCCCCCTTTTGGACGTAGGAAACCGGAGGCAATATATCAGCAAAACGGCAGGTCTGCCACTGCGAACCGCGGCAAAGAACAGGATTCCTGCCCGCCCGGGCCGATCCTGAGGGGCATTCTGTGCTGCCGCCGGGCAGACCCCACAACGCCGCGCCACCGGGACCGGCGGGAAGACGGCCGCCGCAGGTCCTCGTGACGTTGCCGCCGGCGCGGACGATCCAAACCCGACCGATTCCCCCAGCTGAAACTCCTGATCGACTACCGGCATCTGGCCAAAGCGCGCAACTACAAAGGGATGACGTCGGCGGACTATATGATCGACGACACGGCACGCCCGGAACTGCAGCGGATCTTCCAATGCAGCAGGACAGGCACTCGCATTGCAACACCCCTACAAT
>CAYLNH010000181.1:0-14394 GCA_964384625.1 uncultured Lentisphaerales bacterium | reverse complement strand
CGGTGACCTCTTCCGATTTCTTTTTCTGGACCTTGGCCGAGAGTTTCTGGCGGGCGGAGACCTGCGGCTTGCCGAAGTGCAGCAGCAGGTCCGTGCCTTCGTCCCAGGTGTATTCCCGCCACCAGCATTCGCCGTAGCGGTATTGCGGTCCGCGCCCGGCAACGGCAGCGAAGGAAACCAGTAGGAAGACAACGAAAATATTGCGCTTGCTCAAAATCATCTGGGCTCGAATTCCTGTTTGTAACGCGGGAGTCAGTCCCGCGGTTCTCTGTTGCTCGGCCGGACGGATCTCAATCTTCAGACGTCACGCCGCGGCGACGTCTTCAGTCGGCAAACGCCAGGTTCCAACGGAACGGGATCCAGGTGGTCTCGCGTTTCAGGTTGCGTCCTTCCAGGCGCTTGGCAAAGGCCGCGGCCAGGGCGCCCGCAAGTTCGTCGACGTCGGTCTCGATCCGAGCCACCGGAAACGCTTCCAGGTGCGGCAGCGTCGCGTGCGTCCGCAAAACCAGAAGCAGATCCTGCGGCATGTCCAGGCCCTGTCGATACGCGCCGACAACGAAGTCCTGCCAGATCGCTTCATCGCCGATGAACAGGGCATCGGGCCGCGGTTCCCGGCTCCAGATCGCCTCCAGCGCCCGACGGCCGGTACCCGGCGCCGCCGGATGGGCGGCCGTGTGGATCCAGCGGTCGGCCGTCGCTAAATCGGCGGCGGCCATCGCGTGTCGAAACGGTTCGGACGTGCCCCAGCCGAAATAGGCAATCCGCCGACGACCATGCTCCTTGAAATAATCGGCCACCATCCGATACATCGACGGCTCGTCGGTGCGGATGTCAACCCCCTGGCCGTAGCCGGCGCCGACGATCGGGATGCCTGCCTCGCGGGCCGGCAACGTCCACTCGGCAAACATGTTGGTGGCCACCGGGATGATCCCCGTGATCCGGCCCATTTCGAGATCGTGCAGGAACCCGCGGCAGGTAACCCGGTTCGGCTCGACGTCGCCGACGGCCGGGTGAAAGCCGCTGTAAACGCGATTCGGTATCTTCATCTCGTCCAGCTGCAGCGTCAGTTGGCGAACCAGCCGACGGTAGTAGTACGACGTCGACGGATGCGCCAGGTCCAGCTCGCAGTAGATGGCCGCGTGGCGGCGCGCCTCATGCAGGTCCAGCACATACGTGCCGCTGCCCTGGCGCCGGTCGATCAGACCCTCCTGCGCCAGTACCGTGAGCGCCTGCCGAATCGTCAGGTTGCTGACCTTGAAGCGGGCGGCCAGTTCACTCTCGGTCGGCAGCCGGTCGCCGGGCTCGTAGTCACGCCGGATCTCCTGGCGCAACTTGTCGGCGATCCGCTGGAACCCGGGCTGCTTCCGGTTCGACCGGGCCCGCCGGAGACGGCTGTCAGCCATGGCAAAATTCCTTTACTGAATCAATGCAGTATAGTTGTTTAACAAGTACTTGTCAATCCAATTAGTTGACCGCGAAAGCCCTGTAAAGTTCCGCTTTCAGGCGGAATTCGCTTGAAAATACACCGTCTTTGGAACATCTTACAATGATTCAGTAAAGGAATTTCAACATGTCGTATAGCCGTTTCTCACGTTCCGCGTTTACGCTCATCGAGCTTCTGGTTGCCGTAACCGTTATCGCTATTCTGGCGGCCCTGCTGCTTCCGGTTCTGGGCCGGGCGCGGGAAATGGGCCGGCGCGCCCTGTGCACCAGCAACCAGCGCCAGATCGGCATGGCCTCGGCGCTGCATGCCGATGACAAAGACGGCCGCTTCCCCGTCGCCCTGCGCACGACCGTCAATCGCATGGGCTGGATCTGCGTCTGGAACAACCATTCCGATTTCAGCAACGACGACGGCGCCACCTATACCGGCTGCGACCCCGAAAACCACCCGGCCAGCGACCCCGGCTACTATGAAACTGCCTGGAAAGTCTGCGGCACCCCCTGGAGCGCCTGGCAGGCATACGGCTTGACCGATGAAGTCGTGATGTGTCCGAGTGCCCGCCGGGTCGCCTGGACCGAAGTGGACGGCACGTCCGGCAGCTACAGTGTCGGCTCCGGCAAGCCGAAATACCACAACGGCGCCTGGATGGGCGACTGCATCGGCACCGGCTACATTGTCTACAGCGGCAATAATCACCTGCTGCCCAACAGCTGGTGCAAAGGCAGGTACACCTACACCGACATCGCTCCGGCCTACAAAGCCACCGACCTCGAACCGGACAAGCGGATCATCGCGTCCGACGCGGTCTGGACCGACCCCTACCCGTCGGATATCAACGATCGCTACATCAACCACCCGAAGACGTCGGCGCAGATGGTGCCGGACTACCAGGCCCGTGTCTTCGCCGACGGCCATGTGGACGCCGCGCCGGACTATCCCGACACGCCGCTGCCGTTGAAGTGCAACTCCGGCTATGCCCCGAACTACTGCGCCAAGCATGGCGTCGGCAAGCATGACATGGTTTTCTACTGGGAACCGCCCACGCCGTAGGGCGTGAGGTAAAACATCTCAAGGCGTATCCGGCGAAACTGAACGGCGCGAAGGAGCTGAAACCCGTTCTGGTGAAACTCAGCCGGATCGCCAAAGCCGGCGACCCGCAAACGGCCCGGGAAGCCAAGGCCCTCCTGAAGAACACGCTGGACTGGGTGCGCCGTCTGCAGGACGCCCTGCAGACGTTGGAGGACGCGAATCCGCCCGCCGCCGCAAAGGGCTATAAAAAGCTGGCCGCGAGACTCAACGGGCTGAAGCGGGGCAAGGACGTCGAGGCCCGACTGGCCGGCGACAATCTGAAACGCCAGATGCGCGCCTGGCAAGGCTACGAACGGTTGCTCGCCTTCGAGAAACGTTTGAAGAAGATCAAAGGCGCCCAGGCCCGGGGAACGGATTCGACATGGTCCAAAGCCAACGCCGAAACCATCCGGTCCATGACCCGCATCGCCGCCATCATGGCCGAGAAGTATCCCGACACCGCCGCGCACCACAGGACGCAAACGCTGCTGTCGCAGTACGAGTTGCCTTCGGCGCCGGATTGAACAAGTCATTCACCCGCCGGCCGGGGTCTGCCCCGCCGGCATCTTCGCGATTGCGGGGAGCCGGGGGCTCTCCTCGGTCGAGCCCTCGCCAGACGGCACTGTAACCTCCGCGGTTGCTTTTCTGTACCAGCTCTGCAGTGTATGTTTCGCGGTCTGCGGATCGACTGCGGTTTGATTGCCGATTGAAATCCACCTGGAAGGAGCTGATATGAAACGTTATGCGGGCCTGACTGCCGCTGTGTTGCTGGCGATCTTTACCACGATTGTGCCGGGCCAGGAGAAACCGGCAGCTTCGCGCTTTGCCGCCGTCACCGCCGAGTTGGACCGTGACGGCGATTTCTTACTCTACCTGAGCGCCGCCGAGACCATGAAACTGATTGAGCAGCGCTACCCGCATCTGGTCAAGCTGCTCGAAGCGGATGCCGCCCGCAAAGGGCCGCCGAAGCAGGAGGAAACCAGACGCGGCCTGCGGGCGGCGGAAAGCATTGTCAAGGACAGCGGTCTGGGCGCTCTCCGGGCGATCGGCGCCAGCTCGAAGCCAATCGGCGAAAAGCTGTTCCGCAGCCGGGTCGTGCTGTATCACGAACCCGGCAAAGGTACCGGCAAATTCTGGCGGCTGCTCGGCACCGAAAGCCGGGATCTGGCCGTCCTCAAGCTGCTGCCGCAGAATACCGCCTTCGCGGCCTACGGCGACTTCGACCTGACCATGGCCTGGCAATGGCTGGTGGAAATCGTGAAGACCGTCGGCGACGAGCAGGCCAGGAAGGGGCTGGAAGGCGGTCTGGCGCTGATGACCATGCAGGGCTTCGACCTCGAAGCCATGATCAAATCGACGGACGGCACCTTCGGTCATATCATCACCCTGAATGAACGCCGGATGATGACGATCCCGGTGGACCGCGACACGATGGAGTTCCCGGAACCGGCGCTGCTGACCCTGATGAAGGTGAAGAACGACAAGATCATCGACACCCTGAAGGCGTTCTGGCTCAAGAAAAAGGCCGCATTCGGCACCGAACGCCTGGACGACGACACGGTCATCTACAGCTTCCCCGTGCCGGTGGGGCAGGGACTGCCGTTCAACGTCACGCCCACCGTCGCGACCTTCAAAGACTGGCTGATGATCGGCAGCAATACCGAGATCGTCCGGCAGGCGCTCGACGTGCATCGGAAGAAGGCGAAGGGCCTGACGTCGACGCCGGAATTTGCCCGGTTGGCCAGGGACCTGCCGCAGACCGGCAACCAGTTCGTCTACTGCAGCCCGAAACTGACCGAGTACGCCGCGGCCCTGGTGGAACGCGGCATCCGCAAGGAGAACTCAGCGGCGAAGACCAAGGCGATCGTCTCCCTGCTTGGCCTGCAGGGGGCGCCGTTCTACGGCTGTGTTGTGGCTCAGCGGCGGGATACAGGAATGCTGATCACGGGCAATTCGAATGTCATGCTGAGTCAGGCGGCGATCACCGGCGCGGTGACCATGCCGATCCTGGTCATCGCGGCGGCGGAGGGCCGGGCCAAAGATCGCCGGGCCGGCAACCGCAATCAGGCCCAACGGAAACAAAACACCGCCAAGCTGCAGCAGATCGGGCTGGGGCTGGTCCTCTACGCCGGCGACCACAAGGGCAATTACCCCGCACCCGACGGCGCCGCCGGTCTCAGTCTGCTGGTGACCAAGGACTACCTGACCGGCGGCACGGCCTACATCCATCCCGCCGACACAAAGCGCCAGGCCGTCCCCGGCAAGATCAACAAACTGACCGAGAACACCCTGTCCTACACCTACATCGGCAGCGGCTTCAAGGACAACGACCCGCATGCCGCAATCACTCCGGTATGCTTCGACAAGCCCGGCCTGGGCGACGGCGTCACCGTGCTCTTCATCGACGGCCATGTGGAGTTCTTCGAAGGCAACTTCCCGACGCGCGCGGCCGTGATCGAACTGCTCCGAGTCAAGAAACAGCTGCCCGACAACCGCTACCGCGAACTGCTGAAAAAGGCCAAAGCGCTGGACGCCGCGCCGTAGTCCCGGTACGACAAGCAGAAAAAGGAGCAGGAATTACGGGACGGGCAGAAGCCCCTGGACAAGCTCGGCGGAAGTCTTTCCGCCACGGATTGCCCGGGGTTCGAGGCTCGCGGCAGGCGGCGGAAGGCTTGTGTGCTGCAGCACATAGCATTTTCGCCAAGGCCCCCCGAGCCCGAAAACGGGCAACTCGAAGAGCGGGTCCAAGCATCCAGCCGGCGGCGTTGCCCCCGCAAAGCGGGGCAAGCACGAAATTTATCCCGCCTTGGCGGGACACGATGCGCGCATCGCTTGTTCGAGACGGCGCCTTGCCGGACCGGCGCCTGGCCGCCGTCCCTGGCTGGAAAACGCACGCCGAGCCCATCTGGTGAAAACAGCGATCGTCTTCAGCCGGTCCGCACGCGGACCTGAGCCACGGTCAGGTCGAAATCCCGAAGCCGCCCGTTGATACCGCAGGTGGCTCCCCGGCCGACCCGGAACGCCCGGGTCGACATGACTACCCCTGACCGGCCGAAGTCGATCCTGTCTTGGGATCGGAGTCTTCTGCTTTCAGCTCGA
Source organism: uncultured Lentisphaerales bacterium (assembly GCA_964384625.1). Taxonomy (GTDB): domain Bacteria; phylum Verrucomicrobiota; class Lentisphaeria; order JABSQK01; family JABSQK01; genus CAYLNH01. Next base: position 8,783 of record CAYLNH010000181.1, on the reverse strand, counting down.
AGGCCTCCGATGGTTCGCCGTTCTTATACCAGTGTTCGTACACCAGCTTGCCGTCGACATCGAAGCCGCGCAGCCGGCCATGGGGAACCCCATGCCGGTAGTCGGCGACGACGCGAACATCGTTATCCCAGCGCACGCAGGTGCCGTGGCGGCGACCCTCGACATAGTACTCGTCGCACTGCTGGCGCCGGCCGTCCTGGTCCCAGGCCTGATAGTGACCGTGCAGCAGACCCTTGTGGTACTCGGCGTATTCCTGCAGTGAGCCGCCGGCAAACCATGTGAACGCCTTGCCCTCAACCTGCTCGTTGCGGTAAACCCGTTGGAAATGCTTCCGCCCGTTCTCGTGCCAGCCGGTCAGTTCGCCGTCGTAAACGTACGGTTCCGCGCTGGTCTCCGGATTCGTTCGCAGGATAACGCCGGCCAGTTTCGGCGTGCCGTTGGCGTGGAAACAGCAGAACTCGCCCTGCGGCACGCCGGCGGCATAGTGCATTTCGGCTTTCAGCTTGCCGTTGGTGTAGTAGTCGCGCCAGACGCCCGTGTACCTCGCCGGCGGCACGAGCTCGCCGCGCACGCTCTGCTGGGCCAGGTAGACCAATCGATGCCATTGCGGATCCCCGAAAAACAAGACGCCGGCCCCGACCACAACGAGTACGGCAACGCCCGCCAACACCGTGAGCCAGAGCTTCCCGGACTTTGGCTGGTCAGTCCCGTCAATATCCTCTTGACCATCGTTGCGGCTGAAGAAATCCTGTGCCGACACAACATCAACCCCGCGGTTTGCTACACTGGCTTTCGGCATCTTCGTCCCTTTCGGTGCCCGGTTTTCAAAAAGCAGGTCGTTCCCCGGTCATTCACAAGTAAGACGCATGAAATCCCGAATTCTTAACCGACCCGGCGTAAAAAAACAATAACATGAGTTCGGGGCAAATAGCAATACCTGAGGCGCAGGTTTCAGTATTCCTTTCGTGGTCGTCCCGACTTCCTGAGAGCCAACCGCGACCGCGCAGATGGACAGAGCAAGGAAGTCCTTGCGTGGTGGCACACTTTGAAAGGTGTGCCGGAACGACCGGGTATCCGCACGCGCAGGGATCACTGCAGCCAACCCGCGTTTTTTGTCCGAGAAGGGCTTTCATGTGCTCGACTCCCGCGTATTGTCAGCTGGTTCTCCTGCCGACAAACCTGAAATCAACCTGTCAGGGCTTTCCGATGAGTAACAATCTCACTCCCCGCGAACAGTTCATCGCCGCACTCGAACGACGCCCCCTGCCCGGCCGCGTGCCGCATTTCGAACTGGTCTTCTTCCTGACCATGGAGGTCTTCGGCCGCGTCCACCCGAACCACCGGTCCTACGGCCAATGGCAGCAGATGGAAGAAAAAGAACGGCAACTTCACCGTGAGGACATGGCCGACCTCTTCATCAAGACCGCCGAGAAATACGACCACAGTGCCATCTTCCTTCACCCGAACCCGAATGATGTCGATGAAATTGCCCGTCTCGTGGATATCGTCCGTGAACGCACCGACGATAAATACTTCCTGATGATCCACGGCGACGCCACCTACGGCATCCCCGGCGGCGCCGGTATGACCGACTTCGCCATCAAAATGATGGAAGACCCCGCCGGCCTGAAAGCGGACGCCGCCAAACGTGTTGAAAGCACATTGAAACGCGCCGAGAAGCTGAAGGAGAAGACCTCCCTCGACGGTTTCGCGCTGTGCTCCGATTATTGTTTCAACAACGGCCCGTTCATGCGGCCCGAACAGTTTTCCGACTTCGTCGCCCCCTATCTCAAGGACCTGATTGCCGGCTATCGCGACATGGGTTTTTACGTCATCAAACACACCGACGGCAACATCATGCCGATCCTCGACCAACTGGTCGACGCCAATCCGCACGCGCTGCACTCGCTGGATCCCCAGGGCGGCGTGGACCTGGCCGAAGTCGTCGAAATGGTCGGCGACAAGGTCGCCTTCTGCGGCAACGTCAACTGCGGCCTGATGCAGACCGGCACGGAAGAAGAATGCGCCCGGTCCGCTCGCGACAGCATCGCCGCCGGCCTGACAGCCGACGGCTACATCTTCTGCACCAGCAACTGCGTCTACACCGGTCTCGAGCTCAAACGCTACGAGATCATCTGGGACATCTGGCAGAAAGAAGCTATCCGTCCCGCGTAGATCGCAGGATTCCTCTTGACGTGCTATCCTTCTCCGACAGGCAACAGCGAACGAGGCTGCGCCGGAGAAACAACTGGGACTGACGATGGGAGTCTTGCGATGACGCGACGGGACGCGACGGAGTTGATGTTGAAAGTGGTCGGGCTGTTCGCTTGGGCCCGCGCCCTGGATTATGGGTTTGCTTTCTTTCCCTTCGGCCTGTCAGTGTTCCGTGGATCCATCGTCAAGGGGCTCCTGTTTTCGCTTTCGCCGCTGGCCCTGGTCGGGATCGGCGTGGTTCTCGTCTGGTGCGCCCGCCCGCTTGCCGGCCGCCTGGTTGAACCGGCAACCGAATTCGAGCATGCCGGCCACGGCCGGATTGCGATGGTGCTGCAGGGATTGGGGCTGTACCTGGTCATTGTCGGGGCGCCGACGTTCTCCAACGCAGTGTCCATCTGGCAGGCGGGCCAGATGTGGACCCATGACCCGGCATACAAGAATCTGGTACTGATGAATGTCGGGCGTGCAGCACTGGTCTTCGGTGTCGGCCTGTTCATCTTCCTGTTCAGCCACGGTATTGCTCCCTTGCTCACCCGTAAGACACCCCCAGTTGATACCACAGACGAGCCGCTGCCGTTTCTGTTGTGGCAGCAGCTGATTCTGGGTGCCATCGGCATCTACCTCTGTCTGACTGCCGGTCTTCAGGTGCTCGAATACGGTGTCGGCGTGTTGATCGACAACCAGGTTGCCCGGAGCCTGAATGAAAATGCCGGCGTGGAACTGCGGCATCCGGTCCGGATCTTCGGCCGCTTCCTGATCGGCATGGTGTTGATCCTGTCCCCCGGCGGCGTCCAACGACTGTGGAACCGGGCCCGCAAGAGCGGGTACCGGAAACACCCGCCCGCTGAAGACCCGGCTGTTGACGAAGCGGCGGATGGTGCTCCGTAAGCCCGGCAGGCCCGCCTTTCTCGACATGCAACCCACCGGGGACCTGCCTGGCGATGAGGTCCAATTCAATCCTGTATTCTTCTCGAGTCGAATGAAAGGGGGATTCGAAACGGGTCGCTCGGCGCGCCGCGACCTTTCGACGAACGCAAGCTGCGGGAACCGGTCCGATTGGCGCAACTGGTGTCCCGGACTGCGGCAACTTCAGGTCACAAGCGTGTGGGGAGGTCGCGGCGAACCGCCACAACCGGCTCAGGACTGCCGCGGTATGAGGTAGTAGACCAGGTTGGTGCCGTACTTCTTCATCTTCACCGGTTCCCAGAGGCGAAGGCATTCCTCGTCGAGCGGGTTGCGGCTGGACTGCTCGATCACCAGGATAGAAGAGCCCGCCCACTGCTGGAAGGACTCGTCGGTCAACAGCTCCGTCGAGCCTTTCTGTTCGGCCGTCGGGTTGTACGGCGGGTCCGCCAGGATTACGTCGGGTTGCCAGTCTTTCAGTAATTCCGGGACGGCGAGCACGTCGCCGCCGATCACCCGGGTCTGGACCTCGGCGTCGACGTAGGACGCAACCAGGGCGACGTTCTGTTCGATCACTTTGACGTTGCGCCGATCGAGTTCGACCCAGGCGACTTGTTCGGCGCCGCGACTGAGGGCTTCAAGTCCCAGCGCCCCCGAGCAGGCGAAAAGATCGACGACCGTCTGCCCGATCCACGGTTCGAGCGACGAGAAGACGGCCTCGCGGACCCGGTCCATCGTGGGTTTATAGCCCGGACCCTCCAAGGGTGAACTCAGTTGGACGCCGGAGGCGTATCCGCCGATGATTCGCATAGAGCAAATTCTGTCCGCAGAATTGGCTTTACATGTTCTCGGCGATCAGCTTGCCGAATTCAGAGCATTTGACGAGTGTGGCGCCGTCCATCAGCCGTTCGAAGTCGTAGGTCACCGTCTTCTCGGCGATGCAGGCGGCGAGGCCCTTGATGATCAGGTCGGCGGCTTCGTTCCAGCCGAGATAACGGAGCATCATCTCGCCGGACAGGATGAGACTGCCGGGATTGACCTTGTCCTGGTTGGCGTACTTCGGGGCGGTGCCGTGGGTGGCTTCGAAAATCGCGTGGCCGGTGATGTAGTTGATGTTGCCGCCGGGCGCAATGCCGATCCCGCCGACACAGGCGGCCAGCGCGTCGGAGATGTAATCGCCGTTGAGGTTCATGGTGGCAATCACGCTGTACTCCGCCGGCCGCGTCAGGATCTGCTGCAGAAAGGCGTCGGCGATGACGTCCTTGATCGTGATCTCTCTGCCGTCGACAACGATCTTGGTCCACGGGCCTTCGCCGATGACTGCGCCACTGTACTTCTCCCGGGCGAGTTCATAGCCCCAGTCGCGGAAGGCGCCCTCGCTGAACTTCATGATGTTGCCCTTGTGCACGAGCGTGACCGAGTCGCAGCCCTGTTTGATGGCGTATTGGATCGCGGCGTCGACCAGGCGTTTGGTGCCTTCGGAGCTGATCGGTTTAATACCGATGCCGGTGGTGTCGGGGAATCGCACTTTGGCATAACGCTCCGGGAAGGCTTCCTTGAGCATGGCCTTGAGCTTCTCGGTATCTTCCTCGCCGTGCTTGAACTCGATGCCGGCATAGATATCCTCGGAATTCTCCCGGAAGATCACCATATTCACCAGCTCCGGTCTCTTCACCGGGCTGGGGACGCCGGCGAAGTACCGTACCGGCCGCAGGCAGACATAGAGGTCGAGAATCTGGCGCAGAGCGACATTCAGACTGCGGATACCGCCGCCGACCGGGGTGGTCAGGGGGCCCTTGATCCCGACCAGGTATTCGTTGAAGACATCCAGGGTCTCCTGCGGCAGCCATTCGCCGGTGGCGTCGAAGGCTTTCTGACCAGCCAGGACCTCCTTCCATTCGATCCGGCGCCGGCCGCCGTAGGCCTTCTCGACGGCCGCGTCGAAGACGTGCCGGCTGGCACGCCAGATATCGGGACCGGTGCCGTCGCCTTCGATGAACGGGAGGATCGGGGTATCGGTGACGGTCAGCTTGCCGTCCTGCATGGTGATTTTATCGGGCATCCTGGTCTCCTTCGGGGATTCATGAAAATCGCGAAGCGATACTGTACGCAGGAGCCTCGATTTATCAAACGCCCGGCCGGGTGGATATAAGCCCGCGTCTGCTGCCCTCTGCATTCTGCGTCGAAATCCCGCACCTCCACGGTACGGAGTTTCAGGTTCGGTCACCTACACCGGACAGCCGCCTCCAGTTCCCGTTTTCCCGCTGCGAGAAGATCCCCCCGGCTCTGCCGGGCAAGTGGGGTTCGAGGGGGAAAGGGCTTTGCATCTAAGCAACGTATTCACCCACGACACGAGACCGTAGCGGTCTCCAGAAGGCTTTTCGCGGCGGGTGCAGCTACACCTGCCGCGAAAAGGGTGCGGGATCGTGTTTCTGCGTTCCGAGAAGAAGCCCCAAGCTCAGCTTGGGGAGTATCTACAAACCCTTCAGTGCAGCCGGCACACCAGAACCCCCGCCGGCACAGCCGGGGGGATCTTTCGCGCTGGGTGTCGCTACCCGGATCGGATCCAGGTGATCATCTCGCCGAGGCCGCGATTGGCCCAGGTGCAGTAGGGCACTGCCCGAAAGCGAATGGATTCGGCCTTCGACCGGCCCGCCGGGCGATAGAGCTGCCCCTGCCAATTGGCCGCAGCCACGCGCTTCGCCCGACCGTTGACGGTCATCACGCCGCCCAGCAGGTCCGGCTCCCACTTCGCCGTCAGCCGCGCCGTTGGCGGCAACGTGATGGCGTTCAGCATCGGACCGTTGTCCACTTCCTCCAGACAATAGACGATCGGTCCCCGCTGCAGCGCCACGCGCCCCTGGTCCTCGCGCACCGCCGGATGCGCCTCGATCCGCTCGACCGGCATCGGCAACACCAGCTCCACCCGGTCGCCGGCGCACCACTCCCGCTTGAGGCAGGCGTAGCCACGGCGTCGGACCGCGTCGAGGGCAACCGCCTTGCCGTTGATCTTCAGCCCGGCACCGTGACACCAGTTCGGAATCCGCAAGGCCAGCGTGAATGCGGTCGGCACTGCCGGCTTCACCTTGATCGCCACCGTTTCCCGCCAGGGATAGCGCGTTCTCTGTTCGAGGGTGACATCACAGCCGGCAACGACGGTCTGCAGCGTGCCCCGGGCATAGAGGTGGACGTACACCGCCCGCTTGCCGGTGGAGTACATGTAGGTTGGCAGTGCCGCCAGCAGGCGCGCGATATTCGGCGGGCAGCAGGCGGTGCCGAACCACTCCTGGCGCTCGGGCGATTTCTGCTGCGTGAACCTCTGCGTCGGCGGTATCGACGCCAGATAGTTGTCGTAGAAAAACCGCTTGCCGTCGAGCGAGACGCCGCTGATCGTGCCGTTGTAGAGGCAGCGCTCCATGACATCGGCATACTTCGCGTCGGCCTCGACCTGAAGCATGCGATGGGCGAAAAAGACCAGGGCGATGGCGGCGCAGGTCTCAGCGTAGGCGTCCTCGTTGGGCAGGTCGTAATCGTAGGTGAAACGCTCGCCGAAGCGCCGCGAGCCGATCCCGCCGTGGATATACATGCGCTTCCGGGTAATGCTGTTCCAGATCTTGCGGCAGGCGTTCAGGAGGTCCTTGTCGGCGGTTTCGGCGGCGACATCGGCCATGCCGGCATAAAGGTAACAGGCGCGTACTGCGTGGCCTTCCGCGGTGGTCTGGCGGCGCACCGGCAGGTGGGCCTGGCAGTAGTCGTGGCTGCCCCGGCGGTTGCCGTCGCCGCGTTCCTTCGCTTCCCGGTCGTAGTAGTGCGGCTGTCGCCCGCGCTCATCGACAAAGTACTTTGCCAGATCAAGATATTGCTGGTTGCCGGTGGCGTGATGCAGCTTGACCAGCGCCAGTTCGATCTCTTCGTGACCCGGATAGCCCCGCCGCTTGCCGCGCCCTCGACCGAATACGGTGGCAATGTAGTCGGCGTAACGGCACATCACAGCCAACAGCTTGCGCTTGCCGGTGGCGTCGGCATAGGCAACTGCCGCTTCCATCAGATGCCCCGCGCAATACAGCTCATGCCGATCCCGCAGGTTGCTCCAGCGTTTCTCGGGCTCGACAACCGTGAAATAGAGGTTGACGTAGCCGTCCGGCTGCTGGGCGGCGGCAATCCGGTCGATGGCGTCGTCGACGCAACTCTGCAGTTTCGGGTCCGGATGGGTCGCCAGGCTGTAACCGGCGGCCTCGATCCATTTGGCCAGATCCGAGTCCCAGAAGTAATGCGGTCGATTCGGGTCCCCCGGTTGCCAATCCAGCTTCCACGCGTCAAGGCGGCCGGTGTCTCTGCATTGCTTGTACTCGATGGGCAGCGTGACCTCGCGGTTCGTCGTCCGCCGCGGTTCCCAGAACACGTCGTCGAGACAAACCTCGCGCAGACCGATGGGGGTAAGTTTCCGTTTTGCCATGGGATCACTCCAATGTTGCGTTTGGAGTTACATTGAGGTGGAAAACCGCGGCGGACAAGGAGCCGGAACCGCAGAAAAACGGGACATTTCCGACTTTTCGGTTTGGCCTGAAGCGATGCTCCCGGGCGTCGCGACGACGCAGTTGAGGATCTCTTGGGGTGCCAACCATCACGCCCGGGCGCGGCGCCTGAAGCCCCCCTGCGGCAGACGTCGGCAACTGCCGGAACAGGTCGCGCGGAAGGCCGGCGGTAACCGTTACGCTTAGCCTCAAGACCTCCTTCAGAGGCCCAACGGGTCGACATTGATGAAGCCCAGGCCATCGGCCTGGGTTGGTCGTTTTGCCCTTTAACTCAGGCCTGAAGGGCCGAATTACCGCCTCCTACGAACGTAAGCTTAACGGTTTCCGCCGGCGCCAACGGAATTGCGCCTGATTTGACCGCCTGGATGCACGGGCCGCCGGAAGATCCTCCCTGGCTGTGCCGGGGACGGGTTGGCCTCCCTCCAGTTTCACGTTCACCCCGACTTTCCCGGTGTACCGACGGAACTGAAGGGGGTATAGATACTGGCCAGGCTGAGCTTGGGGTCTCTTCTCGGAGAGCAGGGACCTCATCCCACACGCTTTTCGCGCTACGTGTAGCTACACCTGGCGCGAAACCCTCTTGCCCGCCTGCTGCCTCGTGTGGCAGGACGGCGTGGTTGACAGCCAAGCTGACGGGGGGTCATTCTCGAGACCAAACAGGCAAATCGCGGAGTCTGAGAGCCCGGTTGTGGGTGCCGCCGAGGTGCAGCTGCACCTCGGTCCTGCCAAGCCTGGCCGGCATAGCGATCGCAGCCGGTTGCGTCAACGCAGCGGGAGATCATGAAATGCTCTGGCTCAACCCGCCGGCCGGCCGTCAACCCGGGGCAGCTATTTCTGCAGCGGATTGCCGATCAGATCGATGTTTTTGAGGCTGAAGGTCGCCTTGTACTCGGTCAGTTTGTCGTGCAGTTCGACAACGATCCTGGCCTGCGGCGGCAGTGTGCCTTTCCTGGACTTGGTAAAGGTTACGCTGCTGCGGCTGCTCATGGTGCCGCCGTCGCTGAGCTGCAGCGGCTTGCCCTTGGCATCGAGGAAAGTGATACTCTTGACCTGCTGCCGTCTGACGTTCAGGAACAGCTTAGGCGTCGTCCGCAAATAACTTGAACATCTGTGTTATTGCCTCCATATTCT
>CAYLNH010000180.1:0-14409 GCA_964384625.1 uncultured Lentisphaerales bacterium | reverse complement strand
ACAACGCCGTTGGCGCTGTCGGAGGGCTTCGGTGCGATTAAACCGACACCTCCGGAAGGCGGAAGCTCCTACAGGGCGGGAGCCCGTATCTTACCGGCCACGCTTTGCGTCAAAACCAACGCCGTTTGCAGCGTCCTCAACTCCCCTTACGTGCATCAAGCCGCCGCCGGAGGAAGGCGATGAGCGCCATGGCCAACAGCAACGGCAGGTGCCAGACCGGGGCGCCGCCGGCCGCGGCGGAGCAACCGCCGCCGCCGCTGCTGCCGCCGCCAATGAACGCACCGCCGCCGCCGCTGCCGCTGTCGGTGACGTTGATCGAGACGGTCGCCGTGCTGCTGTCGAGCTTGCCGTCGTTGATCTTGAAGGTGAAGCTGTCGCTGCCCGTGTAGTTGTCCGCCGGCGTATAGGTCAGTTGCGGCAGACTGCCGGACAGGCTGCCGTGCTCCGGGTCGGCGACAATGCTGTAATTCAGCGGATCGCCGTCGGCGTCGTCGCCGGTCAGCACAATCGATTTCGGGGTGTCCTTTTTTGTTGAGACGGCCTGACTGTCGGCGATCGGCGCGTCGTTGACGGGTTTGATTTCGAGACTGACGGTTGCCGTGGTGCTGGTCTTGTTGCCGTCATCGGCAACATAGGTGAAGCTGTCCGTGCCGTGGTAATCAGGCCCGGGCGTGTAGGTGAACGAGCCGTCTGCGTTGAGTACGAGGGAGCCTTGGGTGACGTTGTCGACCAGGACGGCCGTCAAACTGTCTCCGTCCACGTCGCTGTCATTTTGTAAAACGCCGGGGGCGTTGACAATCAGATCGGTGTCTTCGTCGGTTTCATAGCTGTTGCTGACGGCGACGGGCTTGTCATTGACGGAGTTGACGGTGATCGAGACGGTAGCGGTATTGCTGTCTTCGGTGCCGTCGTTGGCTTTGAAGGTGAAGCTGTCGCTGCCGTGGTAGTTGGCCGCGGGCATGTAGGTGACGTTCGGCGGATCACCGGAGAGTTTGCCGTGATCCGGGCCGTCGACGATCGTGTATGTGAGTTCGTCGTTGTCGCCATCGGTGGCCTGGAGGGTGATGGCCTTGGCGGTGTCCTCTTTGGTTGAGGTGCTCTGGCTTTTGGCTTGCGGCGCTTCGTTATCGCCGCCGCCGGTACCTTCCTTCTGAACCAGGACGGCCCAGTCCTGGTCCGTGTTGTTCGGGGCGTTGCCGAGAGCGACGCTCCCGCCGCCGGTGACGGTGGTGACGCTGCCGTTCTGGAGGGCGCCGCCGTTGCGCGGGTCGAACCATTTGACCGTGAACGTGCCGGAGACGCCGCTCAGGTCCAAGGTCATGCCGGTGCCGGCACGATCGTTGAAGATGGCGTAGACCTCGCCGGCTTTGACCAGGGCGTAGTCCGTACCGGTGCTCGAGTTGACGATGGACATGCTGGAACTCATCTGCAGCAGGGGCAGGCCGCCGAGGAAGTCGCGGATGTAGCCGGACCAGTTGAAGGCGTTCTGCATGATGGTGAAGTCTTCGATGCGTTGGTCGAAGCCGTGGCCGCCGCCGTCCTTCTGGATGTACCACATGAAGCCGTCGCCGCCGCCCATCAGGCAGGGCCACATCTTGTCGCGCCGGCCCATCGGGTAGCCGTTGGTTTGGTCATTGTTGTCGTTTTCGATCTTCTGCGGTTCGTCCCAGGCGCAGGTCCATGGTTCGCCGCCGCCGGCGCTCTTACCGCGCCACGTCTGGATCGTGTTGAACATGGTGCCGCGGCTGGCACTGCCCTGGAAGGAGCCGGCGTCGATGGTGCTCTCGCCGAGATGGCTGTCGTAGGTGCTGTAGGCGATGCCGGCGCCGCCCACCTGGTAGGTGACCGGATGGTCGTACGGGTCGATCGCGTGGATATACTGCATCTGCGCCCGGCGCTCGGCCGCGACCCATTCGCACTCTTCCATAAGGTTCCACTTCAGCCCGTTGTAGTGGCCGAAGACCGCGTTGAGCATGCGGAAGTAGAGCTTGCGGGCGACGGTCAGCGAGCCGCTGTCCTTGGTGCCGCCGTAGTAGGTGTAGTTGCTGGTCTCGTTTTCGGCCAGGTGCCAGTGGAGGAAGATCCCCTTGGCCTGCGCGTGTGCCAGCGCAATGTCCCACTGTTTCAACTTCAACAGGTCATAGCGATCCTTAGTGGTGTCCGTCGTTGGATGCGGAAAGCAGTCCTTGCCGTCGCCGCCGATGGTGTTGGACATCATGTACAGGCTGTTGGCGCCCTGATCGGAAATGTAGTTGAGCGCGCCGATCAGGTTTTTGCCGGCGCCGCTGTTCCAGTCGGGATCGCCGGCGTTCCAGTGGGTGGCGTGCGCGGTGAAGTCGTGGCCGATGCCCGCGGTGGAGTTGGTGAACCCGTTATAGCCGAGGATGTTCTCGGGGATGCCGGGGCCGGTGTAGAGGAAGGGTTTGCCGCTGCCGCCGTAGGTCAGATAGTGATGGCCGCGGTTGACCAGCATACCCTTGTCCGCGGCGCGGAAGTCCTTGCCCGTCTTGTCCGAGGCGCCGACCGTGAACGTGCCGGTCTTGCCGTCGAACGGTGATACCGCCGTCCCGGCGTTCGCCGCCAGGTCCACGGCGACATCGGTGCCGCTGCGGAACGAGACTTCATAGCTCCACTCACCGGTCTCGTGCGGATTCAGATGCGCCAGCCAGACGTTGCCTGCGTCCCCACCGTTGCCGTCGGTGGCGAAGTAGCCGGGGACCAGGTAGACCTTGCCGCTGGGCGCGGTGAACTTGACGTTGAACCGGTACTGGCGGAACGGATTGGGGTCGGCTGTTTCGGACGAGTATTTGGCGAGTTGCTTCAGATCGACCCGGTGCCATTGCTTCAGCGTCCCGCCGATGGTCACGGTGCCGTCACCGTCGTCGCCGTCGGCGCTGACCTGGGCCGACTCGCTGTTGCTGGTTTTCTTGGCGTCGGTCATCGTGACGCTGCTGGTCTTGTAGAAGACGATGCGGTCCATGTTGTACGACCGCGACCGGCCGTGGACGGTGAGGACGTAGATCTCGTTTGCTTTCAGGTTGTACTCGGCGTTGTACTTGGTGTGGTTGACGTCGAGCTGTTGGGACCACTGGTTCCAGTTGCCTTCCTTGGCGCCGAAGAACTTGGTGTCGGACTGCAGCACATTCAGCGGGGTGTTGTTGCCGGAGGTGAAATCACCGGAGAGCTTGACGTAGCAGTCGTTTGCCTGGTCGCTCGGCGTGTTCGCCGGGGCCGTGCGGCCGGCGCGGATGATCAGCCGGTATTTGCCGGCGCCGTTGTCCGAGATTTTGAAGGTGTAGGTGAGTGGCGATTTCTTGCTGCCGGACACTTCGGTGTTGCCGGTGAACTCAATGTGGCCGGTGCCGGTGTAGCCGCTGATGTCGTCGCGGTTTTCCCAGAGGCCGAGATTGGACGGAGTGTTTTCGGCCTCCATCACGACCAGACCGTTTGCTTCGATATAGGTCCCGGCGGGCGTGCCGCCGCCACCGCCACCGCCGCCGCCGCCACCGCCGCCGTTTACCACAGTGAAGGAGATGGTTTTGGCCGTTCCGGCAGTGCCGCCGGCGCCGGCTTCGCTGTAGGGCGTAGCTGTCAGTGTGTGGTTGCCGACGGTGGGCGTCCAGTCGTTGTAATTCCCGCTGCTGTCGCCGGCGAGGGCGTACGGCGCGACGCTTTCCGTCTGGTAGTTGGCATTGCCGTCGTAGCCGAACTTGACGCTGCCGACCGTGGCCGGACTGGTGTTGGCGCGGACGTTGAGTTTGGTTCCGACCACCGCAAGGTCGATGGTGTCGCCGTCGTTGAGTTGTTGGATGACGGCGTTGGTGGCGGAGTTGATCAGTGAGAAACTGGTGACTTCGTCGGCGTTGCAGAGCAAGACACCGAGGGCCAGGAACTGGCTGAGGCAGAACACGAGAATCCGGCAGAATCTGTCCATGGTAAGCTCCTTTCGGCGCGGTTTGGGTCCTGCCCGACAGACCGGAAGGGAGGACCAGCGTCTGCTCATAAGTTCCGTACGATGGCAAAACCTAACAGGGCAAACCCGATGATAAACGAACGCCCTCGGCGTCGGGCGGTTACTGCATGTTGTCTGAGGTGTCGAGCTCGCGACCGAGACGCAGAAACCCAAGCGAATGCCTGGTGCCGGTGCGCGGCGGAATCGGATCGTTTTCAAAGGGATAGGGGTTGAGTTCTGCAGGAGATCCTACAGCAGAGCGCGGAGCAGGAGATAGTAGCCGACGACACCGAGGAGAACGGTGCCGGCCGGTTTGGCGAGGGATGCGATACTGTGGATCAGGGAGGTCCGGAAGTGTTTGTTCGTCACCAACAGGCAGATGTGCACTGGTGAAAGGATCATGCCCATATAGCCGAAACCATAGGCCAGGGCGGTGGTCGCCATGAGCCTTGCGGGCGCCGGATCGACGCCGAGAAGACTGACGGCGACCGGCAGCGAGATGCCGACGAATCCGATGGCCAGACCGGTGGTCAACCCGGCGATAAAGGGGAGCAGGGCGATGACGACAATGGCGGAGAGGCCCCAGGCCTGGAAATCGTCCTGCATGGCGGTGACCAGCAGTGTGCCGTCCGGCAGTCGGGCTTCGATGAAGGCGCCGTAGACGCGGATGGCGGCGACCATGCCGGCCAGCACGAGGGTCTTCTTCGCGAACAGGATTTTGCGCCATTGCGGCCAAGTCAGGCGGCGTTGGGTCTGCAGCATGCCCATGGCGATGACGAGGCCGAACAGCAGCGGCAGATACCGGTTGACCTTCTGCAGTTCCAGGCCGGGCAGACACGCCAGAGCATAGACCAGGACCACCGCGATAATCGGCGCCAGCAGCGGCAGGATCGGTCGCGTGGGGGCCGTCTCCGTCGCCGCTTCGTCGTTCGTGTTCTTCTGTTCGGTCGGGATCCGCCGCAAGAGGAATACCGTACCGACCAGGATGGAGATTCCGGCCAGCGGGATCTGCAGCAGCATGAATTTCCACAGGGGCAGGCCGGTGATCTCGAGGGCCAGCAGGACGCCGGGATAGAGCGGCCACCAGTATTCCCACACGTGCCGGAACCAGTAGTTGATCTGGGTTTTGTGCAGCGGGTCCAGCGTCTTCTCATGGTCGCAGTCGTCGACCAGCGGCGCCGAGAACACCGCGCCGCCGGGCATGGGCAGGAAGCCGATGACCGCCGGCAGCAGGGCGAATGCGGCCCGGTGCGGCACGCGTTCGCGGACCGCAAGCACCAGTTCCCGCATCACGCCGGTTTCCGACATCTGGGTGCTGAGCCAGATGACCATGAAGGTCACCAGCAGCAGGGCGGAGTTATTCATCGACGCCAGCCGGTCCCAGGTGATGGCGGCAGCAGCGCTGATCGAGTGTCCGCTCCAGAGCGCCAGCACCACCGTTCCGACAACGATGCTGAGCAGCAACTGACGCGTCTTCGCGTTCAGCCCGAGAATCAGCGCCAGCGAGCCAAGTACCTTGACCAGTACCGGCAGGCCCAGGATGAAATCGAAAATCTGCATCCGCTTAACATGCCCGCTTGGTGCTGGATTCAAGGGGCAAAGGTGAATGGCACGGACTTAAGGGGTATTTGGGACTGGCAATTGAAATCTCCGGGCTGCCGCAGCCGTCGCAGCGACGGGCGCCCTTGCAGTTGGAACTCAGGCACGTGGGGGCTGGTTCAACAACGCCGCGGCTTTGCCGGCAGCGGTGGTTGTCGCCGGGATGCCGGACATGGCTTCGGCGATGTGTGCCAGTTCCCGGCAGAGTTCGGCTGCGGCCGGGACGTCCAGCGGCCTGGGCCGGGCGCCGGCGGTGCGGCTGAAGTTTCTGCTGTAGATCTGCTCAAGGACCTCCTGCGGCAGGGACAGACCGCGGATGACGCCGTCTTCCGGGGGGCCCAGCAGGAAGTCGGCATCCGGGCCGAGACGGAACACGTCGTCTGTCTCCAGCCAGCGCTGCAGCAGGCGGACCCGGGCACATCCTTCGGCGAAGGTCAACCGCATCAGGTCTGTGCCGAAGATGATGCGGTCGGCGTGGTTGATGCAGAACTCGCGGCCGGCGTCCGGGTCTTTGGAGATGTTGTAGAGCATTTCGATGCCGGGAGCGAGATCGAACTTGACGGTTGGGTGTGCCTGCAAAAAGCGCTCGGCCCGCGACAGGTCGGCCGACAGGAAGTAGAAGTGCGGCAGGGTGATGTTCAGCTCTGGATAGCGCTCCAGCACGGTGTCGACTTCGGCATAGAGCTCTTCGTATTGGGCGTCATCCGGGCCGTAGCCCCAGTTCTTCTCGGCCGCCCAGGCCGGGATGCGGTCCGGATCCCAGAATTCGCCCGGGTCGTTCACGTGGCAGATCAGCGGCAGCCGGAGTTCTTCCGCGCGTTCCCAGAACGGGGCGTAGCAGGCATCGGTCAACGGCAGGTCCAGTTCCTGCCGGAACGTGGGCTTGCCTTCAATCAGTTTGACGCCGTCGCAGCCGATGGCCGCATGATGGTCGAGCTGTTCCGCCAGGCTCCGGGTTTTCACCTTGCCGGCAGTCAGCCGTGCGGCGTGGTTGAGGCCGGCATAGACTAAACAGCGTTCGGGCTGCAGGGACTTGAGCAGCAGGGCTTCCGGCAGGCCGCTTCCGGCGGCGGGGTTCTGGATTGCCGCCAGCGCGACCTGATCGATCCCGCAGGCATCGAGGGTTTTGACAAAGGTCTCGATCTGGTCGAGCCCGCGGATATGGGCATGGGCATCGATGACGCGCATGGACGGGTCCTTTCGCGTGGCAGAGCAATGTGTCTTCATTTGTCCTCGTCGGCGCCGGGGCCGCGTGCCGGCGGCGTCCGGGGTCGAAGTGGACTGCGGCTATGATTCGGCGGCAGCGGTCTCCCGGCGGGGTTCAGCGACCTGCAGCAGGAAGTAGAGGGAGAGGATGACGGCGCCGCCGGCCAGCAGCGCGGCGGGCGTGAAACTGCGGCTGTACCGGCGGACCAGCGTGCTGCAGATCGGCGCGGCGACCATGCCCGGCAGACAGGCGACGGCGATCAGCGAGATGTAGGTCGGACGCCGGTCTTCGGGGCTGATCTCCAGGTTCAATGTGCCGGTGCCGACGCGGTCGAGGTTGATGCCCACGCCGTAGAGGAAATAGATCGCACAGAACCCGATCGCAGACTCGTTCAGAGTCGCTGCCAGACAGACCGTGACGAACAGGCCGCGGGCGGCGATCAGGAGGTGCTTGCCGCCGTAACGATCGCCCGACCAGCCGGCAATCAGGTTGCCGACGATACCGCCGCACATGCTGGCGCTGACCAGGACGCCGAGAAAGCTGTTGGACCTGCCGGTGACCGCCAGGGCGTGGATCGACAGGAACGGCAGCATGATGAAGACCCCGTAGTGAAACATGCGGCAGAGACAATACCGGCGGAAGCGGGCATCGGCGCCGAGGATCTTCGGCAGGTCCTGCAGGTTATCCGCCAGACTTCGGGTAACGGCTTTGTGAGCCCGGCGGTAGTGCGGTTCGCGGAGGAGGCAGAACAGGATATAGGACAGGGTGATAAAACCGAACGCGATCAAATGCAGAATACCGTATGCCGGCGGGCCGGACCAGGTGCGGAAGACCTCGCGAACGCCGAGACCGGCGCCCAGACCGATGATCGCGGTGATGATGTTGCGCACCGCATACATGGAGGCCCGTCGCTGCCTGGGGATCAAGCGGCCGAGCATCTCCATCCAGCCGCTGAAACTCGAGCCCAGGGCGATGCCGCAGGCCAGCGGCGTCAGGGCGACGACGGCCAGGACCAGCTTCGGGTAATCCGCCGCGAGAAACAGCAGACAGAGACCGGCGATCAGATAGGGGAGTCGCTGGAGCGCCCCGGTGATCCGCAGCAGGGGCAGGACGCGGGGCATACGTTCGATGCGATGCGCCAGGAGCAGAGGCATGGCGACCACTCCAATCAGCGTCAGCATCGGGACAGTCGCGACGAGCCAGTCCGGGCCGCCGAGATCCCGGATCATCGGGGGGATGACCGTCTCGACGGAGAGAAATGCCATGCCGCCGATATAGACGCCGCCTTCCACGCCGTTGAGCCAGTAGTTGCGTCGAAACAACTGCAGGGCTTCAGCGTCGAAGGTGTCTGTCCTTTCCAGATTGGTCATTGGTCATTGGTCATTGGTCTTCGCGCCGCTTTCCTGCGAGTCGGGGCGACGCCGAGACGCGGTTGGTCCGGGGGGCAGTGGTCCTGCCGGGTGAATGTGGATCCCGGTCTGCAATCAACGATGCTCAGGACGAGTGGATCTTCCACGCGCCGGGCGCCATGGGTTGCCGCGCGGCCTCAGTCCGTCTTGATCAGGAAGTCCACGGCTTTGGTGATGTGTTCGGCCGGCGAGATCAGGTAGATTTCGTCGCCCTCGCTGATCACCTGGTCGCCGCGGGGGATCATCAATTCCGGGTTGCCCTTGCTGTTGATCGCGATGAAGTTGCACTGTTCGGGGAAATCGCTGTTCTGGGCGATGTCGCGGACGCACTTGCCGGCGACGGAGGCGCCCTGGGGGATATTGATCGCGTAGATATCGGCTTTCCCGTGGGAGATCGAACTGATCTTGCGCGCGTCGGGCTGCTCGATCTCGATGATCATCTGGTCGATCATCAGGTCGGTGACGCGGATGACGGAATCGACGCCGGCCAACTTATAGGCTTCGGCATAGGACTCGTTGCGCATGCGCGCAATCAGTTTCGGGACGCCGCGGCTCTTGGCGAGCAGACAACTGGCGAGGTTGTCGGTATCGCTGCCGGTGGCGGCGACGAAACTGTCGGCCTTGGAAATCCCGGCTTCATCGAGGACTTCGATGCTGGACGCCTGGCCCTGCACCGCGACGACGCCGGCTTCGGCATAGAGTTTGTCGCAGACTTCTTTGTCTTTGTCGACGATCACCACGTCATGG
Source organism: uncultured Lentisphaerales bacterium (assembly GCA_964384625.1). GTDB lineage: Bacteria > Verrucomicrobiota > Lentisphaeria > JABSQK01 > JABSQK01 > CAYLNH01. The sequence goes on along the minus strand of CAYLNH010000180.1, from coordinate 5,495 downwards.
TGATTGTCGGCGAGTTTCTTGGCGAGATCTCCGCCGACCAGGCCGGCGCCGGCAACGACGATATACATAGGGGCGGTCTCAGGGTTCAGTTTTCGGGGTTCGGCGATCGGCTGGTCAGGAAGTCCTGGAAACCGGCGTTGAGTTCCAAACCTGCCGGCTTGTCAGCCCTGACCACTTGATTACATCCAGGCTCGACGTTTGAACAATAGCAATACCGGCAGGATTTCCAAGCGGCCGGCCAGCATGCCGATGATATAGGTAATCTTGATGGTCGGATGCAGTGCGGGCATGTTCGGATCGATATAGCACGGGCCGATGTTGCCGAGGGCGGAGAACATGCCGGAGAACGCCTGCCAGGGGGACAGGTCGGGCGCCAGCGCGGCGGTGACGCCGCCGCCGATGACCAGCAGCGCGATCCAGGCGAAGAACAGGCCGGCGATCCGATAGACCTCGTCTTCGGGCACGGGCTTGCCGTCGATCACCAATGCTGCCGACGCACGCCGGGGGACGCGCAGTTTGAAAATTTCCCGCCAGGTCAGGCGGTTGAGCACGGCAACACGGAACACCTTGATGCCGCCGCCGGTGGAACCGACGCAGCCGCCGATGACCATCATGATCAGGAAGAACTGCCGGGACAGCGCGGGGAACTCGCCGATCGCCGTTGTGCCGAAACCGGTTGTCGTAATAATCGAGACGACCTGGAACAGGCTGTCGCGAAAGACCTTTTCGAACACGGTGAACCCGGACTCGCCCGGCTGCCGGGCAAGGTCCATAAAGAACTCGTTCTTGATCAGCACTTCAGCGCCGATCAGGAACGTGAAGCCGGCGATGAAGTACCACCAGTAGCGCGTTTCGATGTTGTCCCACAGGGCTTTGAAGTCCTTGGTCAGGACGCGGTAATGAATCAGGAAATTCATGCCGCCCAACATCATCACGAAGATGAGCGTGTATTCCATCAGGCGATAATTGGCAAACCCCTGCTGACGGTAGAAGTCGATGCTGGCGTCGTGGGGGGAGAAGCCGCCGGTGGACAGCGCCGTGAAGGTGTGGTTGATCGAATCGAACAGCGACATGCCCTGGACGGTCAGGAGCAAGGTCGAGACGATGGTGATGCCGACGTAAATGCCCCAGAGGATCTTCAACGTGTTCCGCAGGCCCGGCGCCGGGCGGCCGGCGGAAATTTTGTGGCTCTCGGCGCCCAGCAGGTTGTGGGCGCCGGAACCGCGGAAGGTGACCGCACGGAAGAATGAAATGATGCCCAGGCCGCCGACCCACTGGGTGAGCGAACGCCAGAACAGGATGCTGCGGGGCATGTGGTCAAGCCCGGAGAACATGGTGATGCCGGTCGTCGTGAACCCGCTCATCGCTTCGAAATAGCCGTCGAGGTAGCTCTTGTCAATGCCGATGACAAAGGGCACCGCACCCAGCGCCGAGGCATAGAGCCAGCCCAGGGCGCACATCAGCATGGCGCCGGTGGCGTCGAGGTCTTCGGCCCGGAAGATACGGTGAAACAGCCAGCCCACCAGCAGACAAAGCCCGGCCGGCAGCGCGAAGGCGATGACGGTGTCGGGGCCGTCGCCGTGCTTGCCCCAGTAGACGGCAACAACAACCAGAGGACAGACAAACACCACACCGAGAATCTGCAGCAGGCTGCCGGTGTAGTAGAAGATGCTGTTGATGCGTCGGAAACGGTTTCTCATGGCAGGCGCAGTTCAATCACTTCCGCTCCCGGTCCATGACCGGCGATTCCTGTTTTTACCATATGCGTCATCCGAATGCCGTCCCGCCCACCAGACCACACGGTGGGAGCGATACAAGTGTTCACCCCGGCCGCCACGCCGTTGCGGCCGTCAACAGTTCTGTCTACTGCAGAAAATCGGGCCGCTGATCTCCGGTCGCGGTGGCCACGTCTTCCTCTGCCGCGGCGTCACTCGCCGCGGCTGGCACCTGGTAGTCATCCGGGTGGATCACCGGAGAATCGCGGTGCAGCCGCTCGATGGCGTAGTGCTTTCGGGTTTGCGGGTGGAAGATGTGGACGAGCACATCACTGAAATCAACCAGTACCCAGCGGCTGGCGGGAGTGCCCTCGACGGCCCGCGCTTTGAGCTCGAAGTCCCGCTTGAGTTCCTTCTCCAGGCTTCCCGCAAGGGCGCCGATATGGATGTCCGAGTTGCCGCTGCAGAACAGGTAGTAGTCGGCGATCGTCGACTTTTCGCGGACGTCGAAGACGACGATGTTCTCGGCTTTGTGGTTGTCGCAGATTTCGATGCATTTGTCGACGAGCTCTTTGGATTCCATGCGGTGTGAAGGTCCTCGCTATTCCTTTGTGTTGTCGGCGCTATGGCGATACAGGGAGTGCTGTTGAATATAGTTCAAGACCGGCGTCGGGAGTAGCCCCGCGACGGATTTTCCGTCGGCCAGTCGATTGCGGATATCGGTGGACGACACATCGATCAGCGGTCCGTCAACGATGGCGGCGGTCAACTTCGCGGCCGGTTGGGTGCCGAACTGCCGGGCCAGTTCGGTTTCAGCGGGAGGGTTGACGCCGGGGCGGCGGTAGATGATGAAGTCGTAATCGGCCGCCAGCTCGCGGCTGCGGTACCACAGATGCAGGTCGCGCAGGCTGTCCATCCCCAGAACCAGTCGCGGCGGCTGTTCAAGGACCTCCTTGAAGTGGGCCGCGGTGTCGATCGTGTAGGACGGCCCGGCGCGTTCCAATTCGACGGCGCTCACAGCGCAAGCGGACGCATCGCCGACGGCGCGTCGCAGCATGGCCAGCCGGTGTGCGTCCGCCGTGATGTCCCGGGCGCGCTTGTGCGGCGGGATCCTGGCGGGGACGAATACCACCTGCCCGGCCAGGTCCCGGGCCAGGATGTGTTCAGCCAGGTTGAGATGACCGTTGTGCACGGGGTCGAAGGTGCCGCCGAAGATCGCAGTTAACAGCGTGGTATCCAGGTTCCGGGCCTTGTGTCTTGGGATTACAGCTACCGTTGGTTGGCACCATATCATGGATCGCCCGGACACTCAAGGTGTTCCCCTCCGCGGCCGCAATGCGTCAGTGGCGGGGTGTAGTGGATGCCGGCGGCAGGAAGGCAGTGCGCGGGCGCCACTTCCCGTGAATGACACATTGCTCGCGGCCTTGAGTGGCCCGCCCCGCGCCCTATAGTAAGCGGCAGCAAGGAGGTGATGTCATGATTGATCCAGCGGGCGCCACCGGTACGGCGGAAATCGAAATCCTGCGGTTGTTCCTCGACGGCCGTCCGGTCGAACCGCGGCAGGGGAAGTTCTTCGACAAGATGAACCCCTGCAGCCGTGAGGTGGACACACTGATCGCCGCCGGCAACCTGGCGGATGTCGGGATGGCGGTAAAAGGTGCGCGGACGGCGCTGCGGGATCACTGGCGGGGCATCGGCCACGCCGAGCGCAGCCGTTGTCTGCGCCGGGTTGCCGAACGTATCCGGGAGCATCAGGAGAACCTGGCGCTGCTCGCCGTCAAGGATCTGGGCAAACCGATTGCGGACGCGCGAAGCGAAGCGTCCGCCGCCGCGTGCTACTGGGATTTCTTTGCCGGGCTGGCCGACAAGATTTACGGCACGGTCAATCCTGCCGGAGCCGCCGGCCTGAACTTCACGCTGCGTGAACCGGTGGGGGTGGTGGCGGCGATCCTGCCCTGCAGCCTGCCGATCTGGACGTTCGCGATGAAAGTGGCGCCGGCTCTGGCCTGCGGCAACGCCGTGATCGTCAAGCCGTCGGAACTGTCGCCGCGGGGGCCGCTGCGGCTGGCCGAACTCTGTATCCAGGCCGGTGTGCCCGCCGGCGTCATCAACGTGGTTACCGGCGAAGGCGAGAGTGCCGGGGTCGCGCTCGTGCGGCACGACGGTGTCGACCATGTGAGTTTCACCGGGAATTCGGAAACCGGCAAACAGGTTGCCGAAGCCGCCGGTTCTCACCTGGCCACCGTGACCTGTCAGCTCAGCGGCAAGTCCCCGACCATCGTTTTCGGCGACGCCGACCTCGATCACGCCGTCGAGCACGCGATCGCGATCCTCTGCCGGCGGCGCGGGCCGGACGGGCTCATCGGTTCCCGGGTGTTGATCCAGGAAGAGGTAAAAGGTGAGTTCGTCGAGCGTTTGTTGCCGCGGGTCAATGCGATTCGCGTCGGCTTGCCCCTGGCGGAAGAAAGCCAGCTGAGCTGCCTGCCGTCGGAGGAGCATTTCGAGCGCGTCAGTTGTCTGGTCCGGATGGGTGTGGAAGAGGGCGCCCAGTTGCTGGCCGGCGGCAAGCCGCCGACCGACCCCGATCTCGAACGCGGCTACTACTATCGGCCGACCGTGTTGGACAATGTCAAGAGCAACATGACTGTGGCGCAGGAGGAGATCGGCGGACCGGTGCTCCAGCTCATCACGTTCGAGTCGGAAGAGCACGCGATCCGCATCGCCAACGCCACGCGCTTCGGGTCGGCGGCCTGGATTTTCACGCGGGATATCGGGCGGATTCATCGGCTGGCCGCGGCGTTGGAGATTGGTGCCATCCGGGTCAACAACACCGGTGCGATCCATCCGTCCGCGCCCTACGGCGGTTTCAAAGAAAGCGGTATCGGCACAGAGTCGGGTATGGAAGTGATCCATTCGCTGACGCGCTTGAAGAACGTCTCGATCGGTATCCCCGAGTAGCCCCTGAGCCCTGATCCGTTGCCATACTCTTGCGCCCTGGAGACGAGCCGGAGGCCCGATGGAATTTCCGCGGGCCCTTCGGCATCCTCAACTCGAACCGCACCGACGTCGACGACGAAGACCGGCACGGTCAGAAACTCGACCGCAAGCTGCCGGAACTGCTGCGAGAGCACTGATGCTGCCACAACAGCTGGCGCCATGGTTATAGGTCATTAATGGCATCCAACGCCGGTACTTCCATCAGGATCCGGTGGATGCGCTGGTGGCATTCCGCTCGTGTGATTTGTCCCGGCGGCAATCGGGAATAGACGTGGTCGGCGAACTCCTGGACCGTCTGGTCCGGAGGATCCAAAACGTCATTGTCGAGGACGCAGTCAAACTCGTCCTCGATGTTCATGATCGCTTCGACGAGGTCCAGCCCCAGGTTTACCGGATGGCTGCTTCGACGTGTTGGACCACGTCCCCGACGGTGGCGAGATCCTGTTGTTCTTCCGGCACGGCGATGGCGAACGCATCCTCGATCTGCATGATGATTTCAATCTGATCCAGGGAGTCCATCGGGATGTCGACAAAGAACTTGCTTTTCAGTGTGATCCTGTCTTCGGGTTCGCCTGTTACTTCGGAGACAATGCGGATGATGCGGGAGGCAATGGTCGGGGCAGCAGTTTCGCTCATGATCGGGTCCTTTCCTCTTCTTCTTCCGTGGTCCAGTTGGCCAATGTGATGCCGGCGCCGAGCAGCAACTGACAGCCGGGTCCTTCGCCGACTCTAAGGGTCCGCGCGGAAATAACTTCACATTTTGAGAGACTTTCAAGAGTCGCG
>CAYLNH010000179.1:0-14424 GCA_964384625.1 uncultured Lentisphaerales bacterium | reverse complement strand
AAGCTCCTACGCCGAGGCTTCGGCGCTCAAGAGGGTGCGGGATCTCTAGGCGGACGGCGAAGGGCAGTAAACGAGGGCTTACACTTGATCCGGAAGCTCTCTTGCAGGGCCAAAGCAGGGCATTATAGTAGGCGTTTCCGGCTGTTCCTGCGGCCGGTGGAGCGAGAGTATTGAGCTGCACGAATTGAGCACGAGGAACTCCGGTCATGTTGACTTCTCAGGGCAAAGTTCGCGATTTCCCGATTGCAATCCTGGCCACGCCCGGCGGCGCCGATCTGGCCGCCGTGGTCGACGAGAAACTGCGCGGGCTGTTCCACGAGAACGGCCAGCCCGCTCCGGAGACTTTTATCCGCGGCTCCGAATGCCATCGCTTCCAGAACGGCGAAGGCAAGGGCGTCCTGCTGGAAACCCTTCGCGGGACGGATCTTTACGTGATCTGCGACCCCGGCAATCACGGTGTCAGGTATCGCCGTTACGGGGTCGAACAGCCGATGGCCCCGGACGAGCATTTCGGCGATCTCAAGCGGCTGCTGGGCGCGGCCAAGAACATGCCGCAGCGGACCACCGTGGTGACGCCGCTGCTGTATGAGAGCCGGCAGCACCGGCTAAACGGGCGGGAATCCCTGGACTGCGCCATGGCGTTGCAGGAACTCGTCCATCTCGGGGTTTATTCAATCATGACCATCGACGCCCACAATTCGCACGTGCAGAATGCGATCCCGATGCACGCGCTGGAGAACCTGCACGCGACCTATCAGTTGATCAAGGCGTTCCTGAAGCGCAACGGCGACGCCGTCGCGGTGCATCCGGACAGGCTTGTGGTCTGCTCGCCGGACCTCGGCGGCATGGAACGCGCCCGGTATTTTGCCGAGCATTTCCGGGTGCACCTGACCGGTTTCTATAAAGTTCGCGACCTGACCCGGATCGTGAACGGCAAGAACCCGATCATCGAGCACAGCTTCCTGGGGCGCGACATCAAGGGCAAGGACGTTCTGGTGATCGACGATCTGCTGGCGTCCGGCGGCAGTATGCTGGAGGTCTGTGAAGAACTGAAGCAGCGCGATGCCAATCGGATCTTTCTGTCGGTCACGTACGCATTGTTTTCCGAGGGTCTCGACGGGTTCGACGCGGCCTACAAGGAGGGGCTGTTTGATCAGCTCTACGGCACCAACGGCACCTTTGTACCGGACGAGTTGAGGCAGCGCGAATGGTTTGTCGAAGTCGATGTGACCAAGTTCATTGCGAAGTTTATCCATACCTTTAACCAGGACGGCTCGATTACGCGGCTGCTGGACAGTACGGATAAGATCAACAAACTCCTTGGCAGGAGTCTGCCGGATCGGGCGGCTGCGTCGAGCCGAACCGCAGCAAACACGCCGAGCTGATCCTGCCGTTCATATCAACCTGAACATCCCACCTGAGAGGAAACACCAGACCATGCCAGACGTGATCTCTGCGCTGCAGCATGCCCGCAGCAGTTATCAACCCAAACTCCCCAAGGTTCTGGCCGAGAACGGCGCCGGAGTCGAGGCCGTCGAAGGCGAGCCGTTGCATCCCGACAGCGATCAGGAGACGATCGCCCGGATGTTTGCCAACACCGCCGGCCTGCCGATCATCACGTTTGAAGCCGGCACCCCCGCCGCCGCTGAGCCGATCAAGGTCGGCGTCATCCTTTCCGGCGGCCAGGCGCCCGGCGGCCACAACGTCATCGCCGGTCTGTTCGACGGGTTGAAGGCGCTGCATGCCGACAACCGGCTGTTCGGCTTCCTCGGCGGCCCCAGCGGGCTGATTGACGGCGAGTATGTCGAGATCACGGCGGACTTTGTCCAGCCCTACCGCAATACCGGCGGTTTCGACATTATCGGTTCCGGCCGGACCAAGCTCGAGCAGGAGGCGGACTTCGACAAGGTTGCGGCCAACTGCGGCAAGCTGGGCATCAAAGCTCTGGTCATCATCGGCGGCGACGATTCCAACACCAATGCCTGTGTCCTGGCCGAGTATTACAAAGCCAACGGCGTGGACATCAACGTCATCGGCTGTCCGAAGACGATCGACGGCGATCTGAAGAACCAGTATATCGAGGTTTCCTTCGGGTTCGATACCGCCACCAAGGTGTACGCCGAGTTGATCGGCAACATCGAACGCGATGCGAACTCGGCCAAGAAATACTGGCATTTCGTCAAGCTGATGGGCCGCAGCGCCTCGCACATCGCGTTGGAATGCGCCCTGCAGACGCAGCCGAACGTGGCAATCATCTCCGAGGAGGTCGCCGCGGAGAAGAAGACCCTGCGGCAGATCGCCGAAGAGATTGCCGCGGTCGTCAGGGAGCGGGCCGCCGCCGGCAAGAATTTCGGCATCGTTCTGGTGCCCGAAGGCCTGATCGAGTTCATCCCCGAGATGAAGCGGTTGATCGGCGAACTCAACGAGCTCCTGGCTGAGGACGGTGAGAACGAGTACTTCAGCAAACTGTCGGACGACGACAAGATCCAGTATGTCAGCAACCATATCAGCGCCGAGTCCGTGCAGGCGTTCAACTCGCTGCCCGGCGAGATCCGGCGGCAGTTGCTGATGGATCGCGACCCGCACGGCAACGTTCAGGTTTCGCGGATCGAGACCGAGAAACTGCTGATCGACCTGGTGGGCGACCTGATCCGTGAATGGAAGGACAAAGGCCAGTTTCAGGGCAAGTTCAGCACGCAGAGCCATTTCTTCGGCTATGAGGGCCGTTGCGCCGCCCCGTCGAACTTCGATGCGGATTACTGCTACAGCCTCGGATACACCGCTTCGGCGTTGATCGGCGCCGGCCGGACAGGCTACCTCGCCAGTGTCCGCAACCTGACCAGACCGGCGTCCGAATGGGTTGCCGGCGGCATCCCGGTGACCGCGATGATGAACATCGAGCGCCGTCACGGCGAGGACAAACCGGTGATTCGCAAGGCGCTGGTCGAGTTGGACGGCAAGCCGTTCCAGGCCTTTGCCGGCAACCGCGAGATCTGGGCGGTTGACGACGCCTTTGTCTTCCCGGGCCCGATCCAGTATTTCGGGCCGACGGAAGTCTGTGACCAGCCGACCAAGACCATCCAACTGGAACACAGTTGAGCATGGCTGCCGGCGGACAGCGGGTGATTGCGGCGATTCCGGCACGCTACGGCAGTACGCGGTTCCCGGCCAAGCCCCTGGCTGAAATCTGCGGCAAGCCCATGATCCAATGGACGTGCGCGCGCGCCCGCGCCGCGACGCTGGTGGACGACGTCATCGTCGCGACCGATGACGACCGCATCGCCGACTGCGTCCGGAGCTTCGGCGGCACGGCCGTGATGACATCTGCCGACCACCAGACCGGCACCGACCGCATCCACGAAGCCGTCGGCGGCGTGGATGCCGATCTGGTCTTGAATGTACAGGGCGACGAGCCGATGGTACCGCCGGCCGTGCTGGACGACCTGGTGCGGGCGATGCTGGACCAGCCGGAGTACGAGATGGGCACGGTGGCCGTGCCCATCGACCCGGCCGGCGAGAAATTCGCGGATCCGAATGTCGTCAAATGCGTTCGCGCGGCGGACGGCACGGCGCTGTATTTCAGCCGGTCATCGATACCGCACGCCAGAGATCAACGGCCGGAAGAAGCGATGCCGCTGCACCACTGGGGCATTTACACCTATCGCCGGACGTTTCTCGAGCGGTTTGTGACGCTGCCGCGCAGCCCTCTGGAACGCTGTGAAAGCCTGGAGCAGCTCCGCGCTCTCGAGAACGGGGCGCGTATCTACGTGTTGGTGGCTGACGAACCGACGATCGGCGTGGACGTTCCGGATGACATTGCGAAAGTGGAAGCTTTAATCAGAAAAGAGGGCCTGGCATGAACCGACAAGTTGGATTTGCCGTTACCGACGACGTGCAGGTGGGCGAAGGTGCGCCGTTGCTGGTCCTGGCCGGTCCCTGCGTGATTGAGGATCTGGAGCTCTGTCTGCAGGTGGCGGTGGATCTGCAGCAGGCCTGTGCGGACCTGGGGCTCGGCTATGTCTTCAAGGCATCGTTCGACAAAGCCAACCGAACCAGCATTGATTCCTATCGCGGCCCCGGCCTGCAGGAGGGGCTGGCGGTGCTCAAGCAGGTGAAGACCGAAGCGGGTGTGCCGATCGTCACCGATGTGCACGAGACGCGGCAGGTTGAGGCGGTCGCCGACGTCGTCGATATCCTGCAGATCCCGGCGTTTCTGTGTCGGCAGACCGACCTGCTGGTAGCTGCCGGCCGGACCGGACTGACGGTCAACATCAAGAAAGGTCAGTTCATGGCGCCGGCGGCGATGCTGGCGGCGGTGGAAAAAGTCCGGAGCACCGGCAATTCGCGGGTCATGCTGACCGAGCGCGGCAGCAGTTTCGGCTACGGCAATCTGGTTGTCGATATGCGCGGGTTGGCGATCATGCGCGGGTTGGGCGTACCGGTGATTTTCGATGCGACCCACTCGGTGCAGTTGCCCGGCGGTCGCGGCGGCTCCAGCGGCGGCGAGCGTGAGTATGCGCCGTTACTGTTGCGGGCGGCGGCGGCGGCGGGCGTCGACGGCGTTTTTGTGGAGACGCACCCAAACCCCGAACAAGCGCTCTGCGACGGCCCGAATTCATTGCCGCTGAGCGAAATCCGCGAGATCCTGGAACAGGGAAAGGCGATTGATGAGCTGGTCCGACGCGGCAGCGGCTGAGATTCGGGCCATTGTGCTCGACATCGACGGTGTACTCACCGATGCCCGGCTGGGCTACGGCCACGACGGGACGGTGGTGAAGTTCTTCGACGGCCGGGATGAGCACGCAATCAAAATGGCCCGGCGCCAGGGACTCCTGGTCGGCGTCTTGTCCGGTCGGGATGATCCGGCCAACCGCCAGTGGGCGGCAAAGCTGGACCTGAGTTTCGCCTTCTACGGTGAGAAACGCAAGCCAATTGCGTTTAACCGGTTGCTGACCGAACACGAACTGACCGCGGCCGAATGCCTCTATATCGGCGATGACGTCGTCGATATCCCGCAACTGCGCCGGGCCGGTATCGGCGTGGCGGTGGCGGACGCGGTCGACGAAGCCAAAGCCTCTGCCGATTACGTCTGCGAGGCGGCCGGCGGCCACGGCGCCGTGCGCGAAGTGATCGTCCGTGTGATGCGCGCAAAAGGGCTTTGGGATTTGGCCATGCAGCGCTATATTACAGACGGTCCGGTTGAATAGCGGCGGCGCGTTTCGCGTCGAAGTTGATGTTCGGGCGGAAGGCCGGAATCAGGAGGTCTCACCAATGCGAGTCACCGGCAATCCAAGGAGGCATATCCCGGCTGTGATACTGTTTTGTATCGTTGCCGCGCTCTCGCTCTGTCTTGCCGGCGGCGCCGACGGGTTTGTCGGCAAAAAGATGACGATCAAGAATTTCGTTCTGCCGCAGCTGAAGCCGAACGGCGAGAAAGACTGGGTGCTGCGGGCGAAAGAGGGCGTGTCTTCCGGGAACTCCTTTCTGCTGCGCACGGTATTCATCACGATCTACCGCGATATCGGCGATCGCGTCGAGGTGCGCACGACAGAGTGCATTTTCGATCGCGTCAAGAAATCCGGCAGCAGCGACAAGCGCGTTAACATCCGGAGCGAGAAGATGCTGATCGACGGGGTTGGTTTCGATCTGGACGGCACGCGGAAGAGCATTGTGATTCGCAGTCAGGTGCGGGTCAAGTTCTTCAAAACGGACGAGAACCTGTTTGGCAAAACGGAGAAATAGGAGTATAGTTCCAGCATGACTGGGAAGCACGTTTGTTTCAGGTCGACACGGGTTGACCTTGGGGAGATTGTCTCAGCGACAGGTCTTGCCGCCCTCCTTCTGCTGTTTGCCTTTGTGCTGGTCTATTCGGCCGGCGCCCAGGATGTCGCCGCCAAGGGCGCGCCCGTGGCGAAACCGGCAAAACCGGCGACGGACTCCAAGGCCGGGAAAGACGCCGGGGACGCGGCCGCGAAGAAGCCGTTGGCGCCCACGGAAATCACCTCCGACACGCTTGAATACGATTTCAACAAGCAGGTGATTGTCTTTGCCGGCAACGTCAAAGTCGTTGACAACCAACTGCATCTGCGGGCCGCCAGGATGACTGTACACCTGGACAAGAAGACGCAATCGGTGAAGCGCATTGTTGCCGCCGGCAAGGTCGAGATGAAAACCGCCGACGGCAAGGCGACCGGTGAAGAGGCCGAGTACGATCTCGAGAAAGGCCGGGTCGTTTTGAGTGGCGAGCCGATCATCCACAGCGCCGGCGGCCTGATGAAGGGCGCGCTGAAAGTGGTCTACGACCGCAAGGTCGGCAAGTTCCGGACCGAAGGCGGCAATCCCCGCCTGGAAATCCGCAATGCGAATGCCACCGATGCCGTCGACAAGTTTATCAAACGACCGGACGAGAAGAAGAAACCGAAGGCAAAACAGCCGGACAAGGATGAGCCGGCAAAGCCGGATGGTCCCGCGAATGAGACGAAGGACGAGTCGTCGAAGAAAGAGAACTAGTCGGGCGGTGTCGGTGAATACACGTATGTTGGAGAACCTGTAAGAGTGAGTCAGCCGGTGGCAGAAACACCACTGTTAAAAGCGGACGGACTAGTCAAGATTTACCACGGCCGCAGAGTTGTGGACGGGGTGGATCTGCAGGTGAATTCGGGTGAAGTGGTCGGTTTGCTGGGGCCGAACGGCGCCGGCAAGACAACGTCCTTTTACATGGTCATCGGCCTGATCAAGCCGGATGGCGGCACCGTGCGGTTTCAGGGGCATGACGTGACCAGGCAACCGATGTACAAGCGGTCGCGCCTGGGCATGGGGTATCTCTCCCAGGAGCCCTCTATCTTTCGCAAGATGACGGTGGAAGACAACGTCATGTGCATTCTGGAGACACTCAGCCTCAGCCGCAAGGAGCGGCGCGAGCGCCTGCATCATCTGCTCAACGGCCTGGGTCTGGTTAAACTGGCCAAACAGAAAGCGTTGACGCTCAGCGGGGGAGAACGCCGGCGCCTGGAAATCACCCGGGCGATGGTGACCAACCCGAGTTTTATCATGTTGGATGAACCCTTCAGCGGCGTTGATCCGAAGGCCGTTTACGAGGTCCAGAAGATCATCGCGCAACTGAAGGGGATGGGGTTGGGAATCCTGATCACCGATCACAGTGTTCGTGAGACGCTGGATATCGTCGATCGGGGCTACATCATGAACGAGGGCAAAATCCTGTGCGAGGGCACAAGTGAGTTCCTCATCAACGATCCCAAAGCAAAGGAAGTCTACCTCGGACCGGCGTTCACGGTCTGATCGTCAGAAATACCGGGTTGCCGGCCGCCGGCGACACCGGCGAAACCACATTAAGATAAAGGAGAGTCAGCGATGGAAAAGATCATCACTGCGCGTCACTTCCACCTGCACGACGACGTCAAGCAGCACATTCACGGACGCTTAGATGAGCTTGAACACACCTACCGCCAGCTGACATCCGCCCGGGTGATCCTGGATCACCAGAAAAGCGATTTCATGGCAGAGATCCTGGTTCGCGGCCGCCGTCTGGACGTCGAAGCCCACTCGAACGCCAAAGACCTGGGAGCTGCGTTTGAGCTGGCCTTCGGCAAAGCGGAGAAGCAGGTCCACCGCCATTTCGACAAAGTGAAGGACCACAACCACAAGGTGCCCATATCACAATTGGAGTGTGAGATCGAAGAGGAGTTGATGAACTCCGGCACGTAACGTGGGCTGACTGCGAATATCAGGCGCGGCCCTTTCCCGGGGCCGCGCCTTTGCCGTTTTTCAGGCAGGTCCCCCTGCCGTGAAAAGATCCCTCCGGTCGGTTGGGTGGGGTGTCGGCCGCCCGGCAGGCTTTTCGTGGGCCGTGGAGCTATGGTTGGGGGGCGCGATTCTCTTGGCGGAAATCGTAGACCTTCTCGCGGGGGCGGCAGTAGCCGAACTTGTCACGGGCGACACGTTCGATCGCGCGGGGGTCCGTCTTGAGTTCGTGGATCTCCGTGCGCAGTTCCTCGTTCTCAGCCTGATGGTGGAGCAGTTGGCGTTCGATATTGACCACGGACTGCCTGGTCTTGCAGTAGTCCTGCCAGGCGGGCAGCAGCCAGAGTCCGGCCGCAACCAGGAGAATGACGATTCCGAGCGCAATCAAGCAATGCTTGGTAGCCACAGTTGCCTCCTTGTGGGAAGACGTTCGACAATGCAACCGTCGCGACGGGCCTCCAGCATTGCCGACATTCAATGTTGGCCATAGTATGACACGGATTGCCCGGGGATTCAAGAGAATTCGCAATCTCCTGCTTGCGCAGTCATTGGGCGACGACTAAGATGGTCATGGCGGAAGTCTTTCCGCCACGGATTGCCCGGGGCTCGCGGCAGGCGCTGGAGTGGGCCTGTGCTGCAGCACATAACCATTTCACCAACGCCCCTCGAGCCCGACAACGGGCAACTCGGAGAGCGGGTCCAAGCATCCGGCCGACGGCGTTGATGTCAAAACACGATGCTCGCATCGCTTATTCGGCATCGTCTGGCCGGACCGGCGCTTGCCTCCGTCCCTGGCTGGAAAACGTACGCCGAGCCCATCTGAGGTCCTGCAAGACCGACTTGCGGGATTGCCTGCTCGGGCGAATGTGAATCACTTGAAAATCGGGGTTACGCCATGTCCACCCACGCTGTGGGTCCGGCTGTCCGGATCCAACAACTGTATGCTGATGTGCTGTTTGATGAATGTCTGATCCGCCACGACGGGGAGCCGTACTTTCAGGAACGCATCGTGCAGATCGCCTGGAACGAGCAACTCTTCCGCGGGCCGTTGCAGACGGTTGACGGCCGCCGCCTGGAGGTGGTCCATCCGGGCACCTGGAACGTGGCGTCCGGCCCGGACTTCCGGGATGCGGTGTTGTTCATCGACGGCGTGTCGCACCGGGGGCCGGTCGAGGTCCATCTGCGGCCGCGCAACTGGGAGCAACACGGTCACGGCCGGGATCCGGCCTATGCCCCGGTCATTCTGCACGTGGTCTGGGAGGATTCTGCGGCTCAGGTGGATCTGCCGACCTTTTGTGTCCGCGACCATCTGCGTGTTTCCCTGGAGGAACTGATCGACGAACACAGCGTGGTGGGGTATCCCTACGCCCGGCAGGTGCCGGCCGGCAGTTGGTCGGCACAGTTGGCCGAACTCGGCGACGAACCGCTGCACGATCTGTTCCAGTCCTACGGCATCGCGCGAATCCTGCAGAAGGCGCGCAACATCGGTGAGCGCGTTGTGCAGCAGGGGCTGGACCGCACCGTTTATGAACTGCTTTGCGATGCCATGGGCTACAAGAGCAACCGTACGGCCTTTGCCGAGCTGGCTGCCATGCTGCCGTTGGCCGACCTCAATGATCTTCGGGGGACGACGCTGCGGGCCGTCCTTTTCGGTGCCGCCGGGCTGTTGCCGGATCCGAGCCGGGTGCAGATCCTGCCTGACCTCGAGTCGCTGGTGCAGGAGATGTGGGCGGCGTGGTGGTGTCGCCGGCGCGAGTTCCGCCAGATTCGCTGGCATCGCGGCCAGCGCCCCTACAACTGCCCGGAGCGCCGCCTCCTGGCGTTGTCGCTGTTATTGGAGCAGACGGCCTGCTGCCCGGGCACCTGGATGATCAACGTGATCGCCAAAGCGGCCTCCGGCGCCGCGGCGCTGAAGCAACTGCAGGACGGCCTGAACTTCGCGGACGACCGCTGGCGGTCGTTCTACACGTTCGCCCGGCGTCTGGAGAAGCCGGCCGCGCTGCTGGGGCGGAATCGGGTGAACGACATGCTGGTCAATGTCGCGATCCCGCTGTTCTTCGCCTGGTGCCTGCTGAACAACCGGCCGGCCGACTGCCGCAAGGGCCGGGACCTGTTGCTGGCCATGCCGCGGCTGCAGAATAACCGGCAGTTCAAGGAGGCGACGCAGTTCTTCTTTGTACCGCCCAGTCGTTCGCGGCGGGTGGTCTGCGATGCCTGTACCCAGCAGGGCCTGCTCAAACTGTACCGCGAGCTGGCTCGACCGGAAGACGTCTGAAAACGGTTGAGGCATTGTCCCAAGGCCCGCTTCCCCGGAAGCTTCCTCCCGCTGTCACACGGGAAAAATTTGCCTTGGCAGGCGTTGAACTTCGGCAAAATGGCTTTACTCTTTCTACACAGCAACGAAGCGCAGGACAGGCTTGATTTCGGCCGCGTCATTCCCTTTGACTTTTTGTGTCCGCGGTGTTAAGCGCGGATGTCAGTTTCTCAGCAGTTTAGGAAGAACTAGATGAAGTATGCAGTCATCGGCGATATTCACAGTAACCTGGAGGCCTTAACTGCAGTCCTGAACAAGTGCGAAGAGCTCGGCGTTGAGAAGTATCTGTGCATCGGGGATATCGTCGGCTATAACGCGGATCCGGCGACTTGTCTGGACAAGGTTCGCGGACTGCCGTTGGCCGGCGTGGTCATGGGAAACCATGATGAGCAGGCGTCGGAGGATTCAGAACTGATCGGGTTCAACCCGCAGGCCGCTTTCGCTATCGAATGGACCCGCCAGCAGTTGAGCGACGAACAGCGTGAGTATCTCAAAAACCTGCGGCTGTCGATTCAGATCGGCAAGATCACCATCGTCCATGCGACGCTGGATTCGCCCCGGCGGTGGGGCTACATCTTCGACAAGCACTCGGCCGGCGCCAGTTTCAGCTACCAGTTTTCGCAGATCTGTTTCTGCGGCCACAGCCATGTCCCCCTGGCCTTCGAGAAATTCGGCACGATCGCCGGCGGCAAGTACCAGGAAATCAAGGTTCAGCCCGGCCATAAGTACCTTGTCAATGTCGGCAGTGTCGGCCAGCCCCGCGATGGCGACTGGCGGTCTGCTTTTGTCTGCTACGACACCAACGAGAACATCATCCGGCTCTATCGCGTCGAATACGACATCAAGACCGCCCAGCAGAAAATCCTTGATGCCGGCCTGCCGGAACGCCTCGCCCTGCGCCTGGAGCGTGGGCAGTAGGACTGCTGATGCGCTTCCTGATCATCAAGCCCAGTTCCCTCGGTGATATCGTCCATACCTTGCCCGCCGCCCGGATCATAAAAAAAAAACATCCGGACGCACATCTCAGTTGGCTGGTAAACGACAGCCTGCGCACCTTCCTTGAACTGTCCGCCGATGTCGACGAGATCCTCGTGTTCCGCCGGCGAGAGTGGGGCAAACTGCGAAATTTCCCCGACTTCCTGCGCTTTCTCCGGCAACTCAGCAACGCCGATTGGGACTGTGTCATCGATTTCCAGGGACTGTTTCGCAGCGGCGTCTGCAGCTATTTCGCCGGCGACCGAAGCAATACCTTCGGCTTTGCCGATGCCAGAGAACTCGCCCCGAAATTCTACGGCCGCAGTATCCCGGTGCCCGAACACCTCCAGCACGCCGTTGACAAAAACATCTTCCTCGTCAACCAGGTGCTTCAGGCAGATGAACCGTATGCTCCCCCGCGCTTCAAAAACCTGCCCGAACTGGAGGCCGAAGCCGATCAGATCCTCGCGGAACACCACCTCGACAAACAGCTGATTGCGGTTGCCCCAGCTTCCCGCTGGCCCAGCAAAACCTGGCCGCCCAGCTTCTTCGCCGCCGCCATCGCCGCGGTCCGGGATTCCCGGCCGGACGTCCAGTTCTGGCTGCTCGGGACTGAAACCGACATCGGCAAGGAGGTCCTTGACCGGACGCCCGGCAACACCGTCAATCTGATGGGAAGGACCTCCTTGCCGCTGATGGTGCAACTGCTGCGCCGCAGCCGGGCGTTGTTGACCAATGACAGCGGCCCCATGCATATCGCCGCGGCACTCGGCGTGCCGACTGTCGCTCTTTTCGGCCCCACCTCCCCGGAGAAAACCGGGCCCTACGGCCAGGGCCACCGGGTTCTGCGCACCAAAGTCGATTGCGCCCCATGCCTGGAGCGTGAGTGCCCCTTGCCGCGACAACTCTGCCGCGACGACGTCATCAGCCCGGCACTGGCCGCGACGGAGCTGGCGGCCATCCTCGACGGCTGAAGTTCCGCCGACTGGATGGAATCCAAGGCCGGCATAACCGCCCGGATGGGCTCGGCGTAAGGTTCCCAGCCAGGGACGGAGGCCAAGCGCCGGTCCGAAAAGCCCGCCTCTCGGCGCGCGGCTGCAGTCGGGGAAGAAAATCAGATTTTCGACAAATTTAGGTCAACCCCTCTTGAAATCACCTGAGGAGTTTTCTATATCAGGAAGTGATTCTCCCCAAAAACCCACCCCATAGGCGGGCCGGCCACATTAGTCCGGTCCGTTTTTTTTTTGTCTGTTGCAGTTCCCCGGCGCGGCCGCCGGTTGCGCCCTGTTCTGAGCGTCATCCCGCCGAAACCGGCGCCGGACAAGCCGGGCGCCTGCCTGCCCGGGCAGGCCCTGCCGCCCAAGAAAGGGGTTGTTTTTCATGATATTCCTGATTTTTTCGGAAAAAAGTCATAAAGGGCCTTGCAATCAAACTGATCGAATCCTATTATGAATAAGTGATTCTCCCCAAAAACCCACCCCATAGGCGGGCCGGTCAAATTAGTCCGGTCCGTTTTTTTTGTGCCTGCGTCAATAAGTCATTCCGCCCGTAGCTGATTGCTTTTTCTGTGAAAAAGCAAATATGGGTCTTGCAACGGCGGGCGGAGTTTCCTATATACACTAATGATTCTCCCCAAAAACCCACCCCATAGGCGGGCCGGCCACATTAGTCCGGTCCGTTTTTTTTTGTCCGTCGCACGAGGCGTTGACTTCTGATGCCGCCTCAGCATGTTATTTGCGGCAGTTGCGGACTGAAACCCCATGTGGCGGCGATTTTCGAAGCCGGACTTGCGATGAAACCTGAAAGCGTCCTCCTGGTCTACAAGAAGAGCCTGTACCAGATCTACTTTCTGGAGAAGCGGACGACGAAGGCGGACCAGCATTTTTCCGAGGCGGATATGGCGCGCTACCGGCAGGCTCACGAGGCGCATCTGGACGCTCTGGCGACGGTGGAGTCGGTGTTGCGCGATGCGAAGGTCAGTTTCCGCAAGGTCTATCGGGCCCGGCATGTGGATGCTTCGACCTATGATTTCGTTGTTGCAGTGGGGGGCGACGGCACATTGATCGAGGCGGCGCGCAGCGTTCGCGAGCAACCGTTATTGGGAGTCAACTCGGATCCGGCCCGCAGCCACGGGCACTTTTGTGCGGCGACGGGGGCGGATTTCGCGGCGGTTCTGGACCGGGTGTTGCGAGGCACGTTGAAGAGCCGGCGGTTCAACCGGTTCAGTCTGCAGCTGGGTGGTGAGCCACTGGAGATGACGGTCATGAACGAGCTGCTGGTGTCGCATCGGTGGCCGGCGGCGATGACGCGGTACGTTCTGCGCCTGGGCGACGAGCAGGAGGAACAGCGTGGATCCGGGATCTGGGTGAGTACGGCTCTGGGGTCGAGCGGCTCGATCCGTTCCGCCGGCGGCAAGCTGATGGCGCCCGGTTCGAGGCGGCGACAGTACCGGCCGCGGGAGTTGTTTCGGGGATCGGGAATCCATTATGCGTTGACGGGCGGTCTGGTCGGCGCTGATGTCGAGTTGCGAATTCAGTCGCAGATGCGGGAGGGGATGCTCTTTCTCGACGGCTCTCACTGCCGGCTGCCCTTTGGCCACGGCAAGGAGCTGGTTGTCCGCAACGCCGAGCTGCCGTTGCGGCTGATTCTGACGGATACGGCCAAGGTATACAATCCCCGTCGCGGGAAGACCGGCCGCTGATGGATCCGGCTGAACTCACACCGGAGTTGCTGCTGCAGGGCTATCGGATGGGGATTTTCCCGATGGCGGTGCCGGAGTTGGGCAATGAGATTTTCTGGTTTGCGCCGGACGAGCGGGCGATCATCCCGTTGGCCGGTTTTCATGTCAGCCGTTCTCTTCGCCGGGTGGTTCGTCAGGGGCGGTATCGGGTGGTTGCCGACCAGGCTTTCGAGGCGGTGATCCGGGCCTGCGCGGCGCCGCGGCCCCGGCATCCGGACACCTGGATCAGCGAGGCGATCGTCCAGTCGTATACCGCTTTGGCGGCGCACGGTTGGGCGCATTCGGTGGAATGCTACGAGGGCGACGAACTGGTGGGCGGCCTGTACGGCGTGGCGATCGGCGGGGCGTTCTTCGGCGAGTCGATGTTCCATCGCCGCCGCGATGCGTCCAAGGTCGCTCTGGTGCATCTGGTCGAGCGGCTGCGGCAGCGCGGCTACGTTCTTCTGGATGTCCAGTATATGACGCCGCACCTGGCGCGTTTCGGCGCCTGTGAAATCACTCGGGAGGAGTACGAGCAACGGCTTTCTGAGGCGATCTCACTGGACGTCGAATGGGGCGGTAGGGCGATGCAATAGCCGCCAGCTCTGAAGAAAAGGTATTTCTTCGAGCTGTTTTAGCCTCCGGCTGAATTTTC
>CAYLNH010000178.1:0-14493 GCA_964384625.1 uncultured Lentisphaerales bacterium | reverse complement strand
TTCCCGGGCGCAGCCCGCATTCCCGGGCGCAGCCCGCATTCCCGGGCGCAGCCCGCATTCCCGGGCGCAGCCCGTACTCCCAGGCGCAGCCCGCACGCCGCGCAAAGCGCGCCAACAACGTGGGGGTCCAGGGGGCGCACCCGCTCCCTGGCGGGGTCCAAGGGGCAGCGCCCCTTTCCTTCCGGGTGCAGCCCGCACTCCCGGGCGCAGCCCGCACTCCCGGGCGCAGCCCGCACTTCCGGGCGCAGCCCGCACTCCCGGGCGCAGCCCGCACTCCCAGGCGACCTACTTGGCACACCATACAACCCGCACTACCGTAGCGCATGCAATTCGAATTCCTCGGCAGTGGTACGTCCCAGGGCGTGCCCGAAATTCTCTGCAGCTGCGTCGTCTGCTCCTCCGACGACCCGCGTGACCAACGCCTGCGCTCCAGTCTCCGGGTCGAACACGACGGCTTCCATGTACTCGTCGACGTCACCCCGGACTTCCGCCAACAATGCCTGCGCAGCGGCATTCCCCGGCTCGACGCCATCCTCCTCACCCACCTGCATGCCGACCATTTCATGGGCATGGACGACGTCCGCCGCTTCAACCGCATCCAGCAATCCACCATCCCGGTCTACCTGCCCGAGCATATGGAAGCACACTTCCGTCAGGTCTTCGGCTACACCCTCCGAACGCCGACACCCGGGCTCTACCGGCCGCAGCTGGAGCTGATCACAATCGCTTTCGACGTCATCGAGTTCCCGGGCTTCACGGTCACCCCCGTTGCCGTCGACCACGGCTGCGACGTCATCCGCGGCTATCTCTTCGAGTGCGGCGGCAAACGCCTGGCGTATCTGAGCGACTGCAAAGCGCTGCCGCCGGAAACCGTCGAGGTCGTTCGCGGCGCCGACGTCATCATCCTCGGCGCCATCTGGGATCTGGACCGCAGCCACGCCCACCACTTGACTCTGACTGAGGCCCTCGAACTCGCCGCAGAACTCGGCGGCACCACGACGTATTTCACACACATCACCCACCTGATGGGGCTGCATGCCGATGTCGCAGGCGAATTGCCAACAGGTATCCAACTGGCCCACGACGGCCTGCAAGTAGAGCTTGCCTGAGACACGCGAAGCGCGGCCGCGTCAACAATGACGCGGACCAGTAACCGGACGCAAAGCGCATTCCTTTCCGAGCGCCAAGCGCAGCTTTGGGGTGCAGGGGCCGCCGCCGGGATTTATCCGCCGTGGCGGAGCCCGGGTCCAAGGGGCAGCGCCCGTTTACGAACGCGACGCGTATCCTCTCCTCGCCGGACAGCCGATACCGGCTTGGTCGAGCGCTTGCGAAAGATCACCCATCACACCCGGTTGCTTCTTCTGCCTGAAACTTTATGGTTACCCACGCCGGCGACACAGGGACGGTGTTCCGGTGAATACTGAGTATCGACAATACCACAATAGAGGATAAGATATGGCAGAGAACCTCGTGATCATCGGCTCCGGGCCCGCCGGCTTTACCGCCGCCATCTATGCGGCCCGCGCCGAACTCAAGCCCTTCGTGTTTGAAGGCTTCAGTGCCGGCGGCAACCCGGGCGGACAACTCATGACCACCACCGAAGTCGAGAACTTCCCCGGCTTCCCCGACGGCGGCATCTCCGGCCCCGACCTGATGGACAAACTCCGCGCCCAAGCCGTTGAGTTCGGCACGAAGACCGAGATGGAAGACGTCACTGAAGTCGATCTCAGCGCACGCCCGTTCAAAGTAGAATCCTCCGGCCGCGAAATCGAGGCGCAAGCCCTGATCATCGCCACCGGCGCTACCGCCAAACGCCTCGGCGTGCCGTCCGAAGACAAATTCTGGAACAAAGGCATGAGTGCCTGTGCCGTCTGTGACGGCGCCCTACCCCGATTCCGCGACAACCCCATCGCCGTCATCGGCGGCGGCGACTCCGCCTGCGAAGAGGCACTGTTCCTGACGAAGTACGGCAGCAAGGTCTATATCGTCCATCGCCGCGATGAACTGCGCGCCAGCAAGATCATGCAGCAGCGCGTGCTCGACCACGAGAAGATCGACGTCCTCTGGGACTCCGTTCTGGTCGACGCCGTCGGCGACGACGACGGCGTCACGGCGGCCCGCCTGAAGAACGTGCAGACGGACGAAGAGACGGACGTCGACTGCGCCGGCATCTTCTACGCCATCGGCCACAAGCCGAACACCGACTTTCTCAGGGACCAGCTTGACATGGATGAAGCGGGTTACATCGTCGTCACCCCCGGCCGCACAATGACGAGTGTGGAAGGCGTCTTCGCCTGCGGCGACGTGGTCGACAAGCTCTACCGCCAGGCGATCACCGCGGCCGGCACCGGCTGTGCCGCCGCGCTCGACGCCGAACGCTGGCTCGCCGAACAGGGGATCGGATAGACCAGATGAAAGACGAACTGGGTCGGGTCGCCGCAAGCGTCAAAGCATTCCTCGAAGCGTCGGACTACTGCGAACAGCTGGCGCCCGATTGTCTGCAGCAGGCCGCGCTGGCCTACCCCCGGCGCGGCGGCAAAATGCTGCGGCCGGCATTGGTCCTGTGGAGCTGCGGCCTCTTTGCTGCTGACCGCGACCGCGCGCTGCCCGTGGCCGCCGCCGTCGAACTGTTCCATACCTGGACGCTGGTGCACGATGATATCATCGATCAAGACGATACGCGCCGCGGCGGTCCCTCCGCCCATCGGCTGGTACAAGATCTGGTTGGGGATGATTCCCGCGCTGCACAGTTTGGTATCAGCCAGGCGATCCTCGCCGGCGACGTACAGCAGGCCTGGAGTACATCGCTGATCCTCCAAGCCGATGGCGTCCCCGCAAACATCCGCCTGGCGCTGGCCGCCCGCATGAACGACGAACTCACGCCCCAACTGATCAGCGGCGAAGCCATGGACGTCGAATTCGAGTTGCGGCCGTTCACCGATATCACCGTCGACGAGATGGAGCAGATGCTGCGGCTGAAGACCGCGATCCTGCTGCGCTACGCCGCCGAAGCCGGCGCCATGATCGGTCTCGAGATCACGGATCGCACTGACGACCGCGTCACGGCCATCGGCGATTTTGCCGAAGCCGCCGGCCTGGCGTTCCAGTTGAGGGACGACCTGCTCGGCATGTTCGGCGACGAAGACAAGCTCGGCAAACCCGTCGGCTCCGACTTACGCCAGGGCAAGCGTACGTATCTCTTCGCTCAGGCGATGGAGTGCCTCGACGCCGACGTCCGCCGCCGGTTCCAGGACCTCCTTGGCACCGCGGATCTGACGTCGGCGCAGATCGCGGAAGCCGCGGAAATCCTCCGTGCGGGCGGCGCCCTGGCCGCCACCGAGGCGAAGATGCAGCAGTACCACGCCACCGCCCTTACCCGTCTCCGGCAGCTTCCCGCCGGCGCCTGCCGCAACCTCCTCCAGGCCTGGGCCGAATACACCGTCAACCGCGACCATTGACGCTGCCCTCCGACCGCGGCATGATGCAGCTCTCCGGCAGCCGTTGCCGGCGGCGCCAGGAGAGCGGTCTCGGCGTGTTTCGTGTTTCATCGCTTCAACGACCGAGCGGAATCTCGGGATGGATTCCAAACCGAATCGACAACAGTCGATTCCAGTCGACCCGTGGGTCACCCAGTCCCCGCCTCACCAGGTCAACATCCTGCATCCTGCAGCACCGGCGGTGCCGGCGCCCACCACCTGCCCCCGTGGCAGGGGCTTCCGGCCTGTGTCAACGCACGAACCGGTTCCAGGCCCTGACCAGCGGCCAGGGGATGCGGCTCTGCTTCACCACATGACGCATCGCCGCGGTCAGACGCGGATCGGCGCCAATCTCCTCCAGGTGGAACAGCATGACCCGATAATACGTTTCCATCCAGTCGTCATGGAACTTGATCCGCGCCACCCGATCGTAATCCAGCGGGACGGCAAATGCCGGGCATCGCGCCAACGCTCCGGCTTCGTAAAGGTCGACCATCGTCCGCAGGCATTTCTCGCAGATCCCGCAGTTGAGATAACCTTCCGGCCGGTGAAAGCAGACCCTCAGGTTTTCCAGCATCACATCATGTTCAGCAATCGCCTTCGCCTTCTCCGCCCGCCGCACACCGGCGCCGTCATGAATGATCTCCACGCCTTCGCTGGACCACAAGTGTTCCAGCAACGGATGTGTGCCATAAGGGATGTAGTCGCCGCCCGAGTGAGAGCCGGCGATATAGAACCGGCGACAACGATGCGACAGCAGGTGCGCAATCGTCGCCATCGCCGCTCCGTGCGACCGAAGCCAGCCGCTGCGATGACGATAGAACTGACGAAACGGCGACTCAATTGTAATCAAGTCCTTGCCGAACGCAGCAGCAACCGTCTGAACGTGAGATTTGTAGCGATCGATAAACTCACCGTGTTTGGGGTTCAGGTTGAACCCCCGCACAAAGATCAGGTCCGTGATCTCGGCCGTATGCGAAAGCAAAGTGTGCTGCGAGTCAAGGCCGTTGGAGAAGAAGCAGGCGATGCCGTCGCCCCGAGCCGGCCGGGCCGAAGACTGACCGTCGCAGTCCACGGCAACCACTTTGAATTCCGGCCACCAGGAGTTCATCAGCATCTGACTGCGGTGTACCCCCTCGACGAACCCGGCGTTCAACCCGCCGGCGATTCGAATCGCGGTTCCGGACCACATGGCAACCGGCAACGCCAGAGCCACGGCCGCTTCGGATGTCGGCGTCAACACTGTGCCGAAACTGCGGAACGAGGTCTCGACCGTCTCGCCCGAAAGCTGAAACCGGATCCGGACGAGGTCGTCGGCCTCCTGGTGAATCTCCAGGTTCGGCGTCATCGCCGGCCACCTGCAGCCGGTCGCGTCGACCCCGGGATCGCCCGCCGGCCGTCGGCAACGACGACAAGCGGCAAGGGCAATTGCCGCTGGTAGGATTGCAGGAGTGGCCTGTGGAGAAGCGTGAGATCGGTGTGCATGGTTCCCTCTGGTGATGAATCCGGTGTATGGGCAGACTGTCGGAACTATAAAGCAGTCCGGCAGAAAGCATAGTGGCTCGCCGGACGAAACAGGATATCCGGAATCAGGAGCGCGTCAATAATGACGCGCCGCAGGAACCGGATGTGCCCGGTACTCGTCCTCCCGTGTTCCGTGTATGGTGTCTCGCATACCGTCTGCTTTGCCGGCGAACCACCCGTTTCCCAATTCCGCCTTGCCCTCGTGCCATTCTTCATCTATTCTCAAGGACCTGCCAAACGGAGCAACCATGACCATTCCCAACGGATTCTTTCTGACGCTCGAAGGCCCCGAGTGCGGCGGCAAGTCAACGCAGTCGGCGCGGCTGGCTGCCGTCTTGCGCCGCGAAGGCCATGCCGTGCTCGAAACCCGCGAGCCCGGCGGCACCCGCATCGGCGAGGAACTGCGAAACCTGCTCAAGCACGTGATCGGCGACGACGCCCCGTGCCCGGAAGCCGAAGTGCTGATGTTCAGTGCCAGCCGCGTGCAGCTCATGCAGAAGGTGATCCGGCCCCATCTCGAATTGGGCGGCGTCGTCATCTGCGACCGCTTCGCCGATTCGACCACCGTCTATCAGGGCTACGCCCGCGGCCTCGACCTGGAGATGATCCACAGTATGCACGCCGTCGCGGTCGGTGATCGCTGGCCGGACTTGACGCTGGTGCTCGATGTCGACCCTGAGGTCTCCGCCGGCCGCGGCGCCCAACGCCAGGCGGCCGCTCCGGAAGCCGACGACCGGTTCGAAAAGGAGGCCCGCGCCTTCCACGAAAATGTGCGCGCCGGCTTCCTCGACCTCGCCCGCAAACACCCCGAGCGTTTCCGCGTGGTAAACGCGATGAACACGGTGGACGTCGTCCACCAGGAGATCCTGGAGATTGTTGCCAATGCCCTTGCGTGAGTTTCAAGACCGCTATCCCGCGTTGACCAAGCGCCTGTGCCAGGCCAAACAGGCCGGCCGCGTGGCGCATGCGTATCTGGTAACCGGCGATCACACCGAACAACTGGAAGCATTTGTCGCCGCCTGGCTCCAGGTCTGCACCTGCGAAACCCCGGCGGCCGACGGCGATGCCTGCGGCGCCTGCCCCACCTGCCGGCAGGTGGCGGCCGAGACCTACCCGGAGATGGTCCGCGTCAAACCCGTCTCAAAGTCGCGCCAGATCCGGCTCGAGAAGATCTATGAACTGGAGCGCGCCCTGCATCTGAGCACCGGCGGCCGCACCCGTCTCGCCGTGATTATCGATGCCGACCGCATGAATATCCAGACCCAGAATGCGTTCCTCAAATCCCTCGAAGAACCGACGCCGAATACCATCATCGTGCTGATCACAAAAAGCCCGTCCATGCTGCTGCCGACAATCCGCAGCCGCTGCCAGACGATCGCGCTGCTCGATAACCGCATGGACTACGATTTCGAGGACGACGGCCGCCTGTTCCAAGCGCTCGCCCGGCTCCAGCCGGAGTCCGGCGCCAGCGCCGCCAGCGTCGCTGCCCAGGGCGTTATCGACTGTCTCCAGGAACTGCGCCAGTCGGCCGAAGCCGAGTCCAAGAGCTACATCCGCGAACTCACCGCGAACGCCGCCGAAATGGACCCGGCCTATCGCAAGCAGGTGGAGTCCGAGGCCGAAGCCTTTGTGCAGGCGCAATACAAAGGCCGCCGCGAGGAGGTCCTCAGTGCGATCCACACCTGGTTCGCCCAGCAATTCATCCGCAGCAGCGGCGTCGGTCAGGACCTCCTGCCGAATCCGGAGATCTTCAGCGACAGCGACAACACGCCTCCCGCCGCCCCCGAGGCGCGCCGCAGTCTCAAGCTCGCCGAGGACCTGATCGAGACGCTCGACTACAACGTCGACGAAAAACTCGCCATCGAGAACTTCTGCCAGCAGGTCTGCCGCAAGCGGTCCCACTGAGCTGCCAAGGCAGGAGCGCGTCAATAATGACGCGACGCAGCAACCGGATGGGCGCGGTGTTTCGTGTACCGTGTTTCGTGTACCGTGTTTCGTGTACCGTGTACCGTGTTTCGTGTACCGTGCTTCGCCGGCGCCGGCTACCGTGCTGCCGGGATCCAACCGAGGATGACGCGGCCGATGCTGGAGCGGCTGAAGGCGCGGAGACCGGCGGCGTCCGTGGTATTGATCTCCGGGGCCGGGAGGAAGCCGGCGACGGAGAAGGGGGCGGGCGCCGCGTAATAGCCGTCGAGGTCCACACCGAAGCGTTCGATGCCGATCGACTGCCGCAGGTTCTTCGGCGTCAGCTGTCGCCAGTGTTCGCTGTCAAAGCGGAAGGCGAGCTGGTCCATGCGGAAGTGGCCGTCGAGGCGCAGCGCGGCGTTGCAGTCGAAGCGGAATTTGTCACGCACGCCGGAAAGTCGCGGCATGATGATGGTGCCGTCCTTCAATTTCATCTCGGCGGCGACGGCGTCGAAGGCGAGCTGATCGAAGCCCGGCAGCCCGAGTTGCTTCGGCGTGTTCTTCCAGACCGGCAGCGCGGGCAGCTGCAGTTTTTTGACGAGGAAGCGGCCTTTGCCGGCGGCGCGGCTCCAGGCGTTCCGCGGGGACGGTCCCTCGCCGGCGCTTTCCCACTGGAAGTCGACGGCGCCCCGCGCCCGGCCGGCGCTGCCGGGCCACCAGATTTCCGATAACGCATAGACCGGCACGCTGTCCACATCCAACTCGAGCCGATACTCGGTCTCTGCGAGCGAGCGCAGGACCTTGGCGGCGGCCGTGATCTTGCCGCGGGCGCCGACGCGGCAGCGAAACCGGTCCAGGACGATCTCGTCGTCGACGGAAGCAACGTCGAGCGTGATATCGGCGAGCTCGGTCTGGCCGATGGTCAGCGAGCGGACGGCAACGGCATAGCGGATGCGCAACTGCATGAGTTCCTCGGCGGTCGGCAGCCAGGCGAGCCGTTTCGGGTCGGCCGGCGTCGGCGCCGCGGGTCGCAGCGCCTGTTTGACGGCGGCGGCATCGAGGGGGTGCTCGCGGGGCGCAGGCCGGCGGTTGGCGCCGCGGAACGCCAGCCACAGGGGCGTCAGATCGAAGTCGCCGCCGGTAAGCTGGATCTTCGACGGCACGCCGGCGAACCGGCCGGCATTCTCCCACTCCACCAGGCCGCCGCATTGATTGCGGGCGGCATCGCGGGTGCTGAAGATCAACTGCCGCAGGCGACCGTCCCGGCTGACGGCGGTGCCGTCGACGTACCAGTCAAACGGCCGGCCGACGGGTCGGCCGCGGCGGTCGAAGAAGCCGGCGTTGCTGGCGAGCATATTCCATTTCGCCTGCCACTCGGTGGTTTCGCGGCGGACTTGAAGGGCGCCGAGAATCTTGCCGCCGCTGCAGGACTGCCCCGCGCCAAGGAGGTCCTTGGGAGCAATTTTGAAGAGCTGCGGCAAGGAGACGTCCAGGTCGACAACTTCCAGTTGGAAGGCGTCCGGGGTACTGACGATCGACACCTTTGCCTTCGCCGCGCGCGCCTTGTTCCATGAGATATTGACGGGCAGGTTTTTGCCGGCGAAACCGGCAGACAGATCGATCGGGCCGGCAGCCACCAGCGCCAGCTGCCCCTCCTGCAGCCGCCAGCGGCCGCCTTTCAAGCCGTCGGCGTTGAGCGCCAGGCTGGCGGACAACCGGTCCTTGCCCGCCGCTACCGGCTCGCGTTTAATCGTGAGATCGCCGGCCAGCCGTTTGAATTGCGGCAGCAGTCCCGGCGGCAGATACGCCGACCGCAGCGCGGACGGCAGCGATCGAATCTGCACACCGAGGCCGAGCTGTCGCCAACGGCGATCGGGCCGCAGCGCCAGCGCCGGCTTCAGGATGATTTCGACGGCCTGGCCACGCCGCAGGTTGATGACGGCGGCCGCCTGCCGGCCGCCGCCCAGATTGAGTTCACCGTCGACCCGATAGCTCGGCAGCGCCGCCAGCGTTTTCGGGTTGCGATTGACCGCGCCGAGCGCCAGCAGCCCGGCCTGCAGCTCCCCGGCAAGCGTCAGTTTGCAGGCGGGCCAGCCGTCGTCCCGGCGTTGCGGGAGTTTGACGTGCCGGCCCTCGGGCAGGGCTGCCTGCAGCGCGACCAGTTTGGCGCCGGTCTTGGCGTCGGACAGCACGCCGGAGATGGTCCACCGGGTCAGGTCCGCATCGCCGTCGAGCGGCTTCCGGACGGCGCCGCTGCAGGCGGCGGAAAGTTTGGCCCAGCCCGGGACCTGCGGCACACCGGTCGCGTCGGTGAAGGCGCCGGACCAGGTCAGGACATAGCCTTCGCGCACGGCTTTCACTTCGGCCTCAGCCGTCGCCTTCGACCAGTCCAGGTCGGCGTTCAGATACTTCAGGATATGCCGCTGCGCCCGCAGTTCCGCCACCCGCACCGACGCCTGCGACCAGCCGCCCACCGAGTCGAAGGCCGTTGTCCCGGTGACGTCGAGGCACACGGTATCGCCGGCCCTGGCCACGGCGCGGCTGCCGATGGTCAGCCGGCCGCGCCGGGAAACGAGGTCGACGCGGCCTTCGAGCTCGAGGCTCTCCGGCGCGGGCGTCAGCGGTGTGTCCAGCAAGGCGTTCAGGTCAGCCATTTCGCCTTTGAGCAGCAAGGCGGTTTTACCGGCGGGCTGTTTCGCATCCCAGGCGCCCCAGCGAAACTTCGCCGGCGCCGCCAGCTCGGCCGTCAGCCGGGCCACCTGCTGCCAGCCGGCGCCGCGCCGGGCTGAGGTGCGCACATGGAGTTTGTTCAGTGTCACCCGGCGGCGGCGGTCGACGATCGCGGCGAAATCGGTCTTCGCATCGATCCGCCACCGGGGCGGCAGCCACTGCGGCTGCTGCAGCCCGCGCAGACGGATCTCGCCGTCGATGCCGCAGGCCTGCTTGCCCCTCGGCCTGGCGCTTGCCTTGACGACGATGCCGTCGAACGCGGCGAGCTCGTAGTCGCTGAAGATCAGCCGCAGCCCGTTGCTGAGAGCCAGCTCACCGCGACTGATCTTGCCGGTGCGCAGCCAGCCGTCCGGCCCCAGGGCGGCGGTCGCCGCCAGGTCGATGATCTGCCGTTCCCCCTCGCGGCCGCTGACGACGACCGACGTATTCAGCGCTTCCCGGGCGGACTGCAGCCCGATGATCGAGGCGAGCTGCAGACGTCGCGGGCGGCGGCCGGGGGGTGCCAGCCCACGGAGCCGGGCCAGGAAGACATCGGTCGCGGCCAGGGAGAGTTTCAGTTGGCCGTCGAGCTGCGGCGCCGGCTGCCGCCAGTTGGACAACCGCAGGTGCAGCGGTTTGACGACGTCGGCCTGCAGGCGGGCCTGGTTCGGGACATCGGCATCGCCCCAATCCCATTCGGTCACCAGTTTATTGAGCACCAGGAGGTCTTTCGCCGGCTGCACGTCGGCGGCGTAGGTGATCGTCCCGGCAGCGGTGGCCCAGGCGGGCAGGCCGGGCCAGTCTGCTGCGCCTGCGGCTTTGGCGGTACCGGCGAGCTGCCAGCCGGCGGCCGTCGGTTTTACGGTGCTGTCGACGACGATCTCGCGCCAGCGCGGGCAGCGCTCCACGCCGATCAGGGCGTGGACCTCCTTGAGGAACTGCAGGCGCGTGGTGAGCGTGCCGGTTCGCGGCCGCCAGTCGGGCTGCAGCGTCCAGTCTGCCGTCTGCGTCAGGAACGCCTGTTTGTTGAGCGCCGCCTGCAGTTCGCCACGGGCCTTGACCGCATCCTGCCCGCCGGTGAACGCCGCTTTCCCGGTCCACGCAACGCGGCCGGACTTACGGGTAAAGTCCGCCGGCCGGAACTGACGCGCCAGATAGGCATAGGGGATTTCGCCTTCGGCCAGCAGTTTCGCGGCAGTCCCGGGCGGCAATTGCGGCAGGCGACCGACCAGCTTCAGGTCGACGGGTTTGGCGATGGCGACGGCGGACTCGGCGCCGCGGATGTCGTTGCCGGCGACCGAACTGCTGGTCAGCTTCAGCGTCTCGAGCCGGAGCAACCGGCGGTCGCGCGACAGGGCGCCCGCCGCCCGCAGGATTGCCGAGGTCGTCAACCAATCCGGCAGCGGCCGCAGCCGCCGCAAACCGAAGACGGACAGCCGGGCCTCGCCGCGCAGGCGGCCCTGATCGGCCGGGGCCAGTTTGGCGTCGAGTTCCAGCCGGTTCCAGGCCGGCCCGGTCGCCGGCGGCAGGAAGAACCCGCTTAACTCATCGTGGTTGTGGAGGACCAGTTTGTCGATTGTCAGATCGGCGAGCGCCAGGGAGTCCTGCAGACCGACGGTCCCCTGAACGTCGGCCACGCGGACGGCATCATAGTCGCCCGTGAGTTTCGCGAACACCGTATTCCGCTGCTTCTTCCGGCTGATGTCCGCCTCCATAACCAGGTGCAGCGACCGCGCGGATGCGGTCTTCACCCGGTTGATCCTGGCGAGGAACACCGCCGGTGTCCGCACGTCCAGGCGGACGGCCGCGGCGGCCGTTGCCGGCGGCGCCGGCCAGGCGGGGCGGCGCCAGTCAAACGGCGCCTCCGACCAGCTTGCCTGCAACGGTTTCGTCCCCGTCAGCGTTGCCTGCAACCCGCGCTTGCGGTCGCCCGGCTGGTAGCCGCTGAGATTCAGTTTCAGTTTGTCGACCGTCAGCACATTGGCGGTGTTCCAGGTCCCGCCGACTTCGCCGTCGCCGCCGAGATTGAGCCAGTCCGGCAGTGCCTGCGGGACCAGCAGTTCCCCGAAGCGGAAAGACGCGGCAAAGCGGTGGTCGTCGGGCGTTTCGGGATCGCGGCTGTAGCGGCCGGTCAACTCGGCCGTGTCCCATTGCGGCACGGTCACCGGCAACAACGGCTGGAGTTCGGGCGGGCAACGCGCCCAGATCTTGTCGGCGGTCAGTTCGCGAAACCGGCCGGCGGCGTCAACCACGGCGTTGATCTTGCCTTCGAAAATGCGGCGTTGCCCGAGTCTGGCATTGGCCGTAAGCTCGGCCCGCAGGGGGGCCTTGAGTTCGCGGACGAGATTCAACTCGGCGCTGAACACCAGTTCATCCGCAGCCGCGGAAGCGAATGCCGGATCGTCCTTAAGCCGTTTCAGAAAGCGCTGGGTGCAGGCGGCGTCGAAGGCCAGCGTCGTCGCTCCCAGGCCGCCGACGCCGCGCGCGAGATTCATGGTCAACGGGCGTTTCAGAATCAGCGACATCTCGGCCGACGGTTCGACGCGGCGGCGTTCAAAAGCCTTTGCGTTCAGCCGCAGATCGGCCAGGCTCATCCCGGTGAAATCCTCTGTCAGACCGCCGGTGACCTGGAGTGTGGCGCTGGTCTGCAGCCACTCCGGCAGGCCTTCGATGCCGGCGATCCCGAGGGACTTGATCTTGGCGGAGTACTGGTACGTTTCCGCAGGCGCCGCCGGGTCGCCGCGCATGACGGCATTGACGCTGAGGCGTTCAAATTGCGGCGGGCGGGCGGGGAACAGCTCCTGCATCAGGACGGGAGAGCCGTTGACTTCGAGCATGGAGATTTCCAGGAACTTCAGCCGCGGGCCGCGTTCGACGGCGCCCTGACCGGCGGCGCGCACGAAGCGGACGCCGGCGTGGCTGCCCTGCAGGTTGACGCGCGCGAGCGTTTCGTCGCCGCGCAGTTCCAAATCGAGTCTGCCGGAAAACTTCATGGCCTGCGGATCGCGTCGGCGACTGGGCGCGGTCCCGCGGATTTCATCCATGACCAGCGGCGAGACGGCGGCCTCCATCTCGAACGCGGCTTCGGCGGCCGGCCGGCGCCAGGCCTCGCGCGGCATGGGCACGCTGACGCTGCGCGCGAGTTTCAGGGCGACATTACCCAGCAGCCGGCGGCGGTCGTCCTTGACGCGGGCATTGAGCGAACAGGCGGCAAGATTTGCTTCCTTGCCGGGCTCGAGATCGCCGTCGACCTTGACGTCGCCGGTGACGATATAGCCCGGCGGCAGTCCCGGGCACCGGGTCAGATCCGTGCCGGTCAGGTCCAGTTCGATCTCGAAACTGCGGCTGCGGGCGCGGGGGGTGATGGCAAAGGTACCGCCGACCTTGCCTGCCGGCAGTAAAACGCCGAACGGCTCGAGGTACGGCTTGATCGTCTGCAGCTCGATGTTCGGCACGGTGAGGGCCAGCGGCTTGGTCTGCATCGAGCCCGTCACATACCTGGAACTGACCTGCATCAGGATCTCGTCGCCTTTGCTGACTTCCGCCGACAAGTCCCAGCGCAGCACGGTGCTGGTCTTCTTCGCGGTCCAGCCGCCGTTCATCGCGATGGGCGGCAACTCGGTGGCGGCGGCATCCGGCAGCACGACGCTGATGCCCGGCATGGTGAAGCCGCCGGTGCTCTCGAACTCGCGGGTCGCTGCCAGCCAGGCCACTTTGAAGTCGCTCTTCCATTGGCGCACCCGCAGCTCCGTCTGATTCCGTTTCATGTGGAGCTGCTGCTCGTGTCCAAGCACCTGGACCACCACCTGCCACCCCTTGGCATCCGTGCTGAGCACCGCTTCGAGCGTCAACATCTCGCCCGCCGCATTGCGCATGCGCAGGTTGAGAAAACCGTTGCCGGAGTCGGCGATCTCGAAGCTCATGATGCTGACGATTTCATCCAGTTCGCGGGACGCCGCGTCATATTGCC
The DNA here is from genome assembly GCA_964384625.1 of uncultured Lentisphaerales bacterium. Taxonomy (GTDB): domain Bacteria; phylum Verrucomicrobiota; class Lentisphaeria; order JABSQK01; family JABSQK01; genus CAYLNH01. Next base: position 909 of record CAYLNH010000178.1, on the reverse strand, counting down.
CCCGCAATTCCAACCTGCCGCTGACGGTCGACCGGCCGCCGCCGCCGCCCAGTTCCATGTCCAGCTTGACGTGCTGCCGGGCCAACACCTGCCACAGCAGACCGCCGTCCGTACTCAGCTGCGTATCAACGGTAATCCGCAACCGGCCGTCGCGGTTGGTGCACTTGAGCTCGGGTATCCGCAGGCGCGGCACCTGGTAACGCTCGACGCCGGCCGGCGGCAACTCGATGGTGGACTGGCGCAGGGTCGTGGTGAAGTCCGGCAGCCGCCGGATGGAACGCCAGACGTCGGACCCGGCTTCAGGAGAATCATAGCTGGGCCACTGGTTCAACCGGGCCACCGCCCGGTCGGCCGTCAGTTCGGCGGGCCCGCGCCTGGCCCAGTCCAACAGGGCGCGGGGCGCGTGGACATCCATCACCGCGCCGTAGTTGTCCACCGGCACCCGAATGCGCAGACCGCTGGCGCGGATCCGGCTCAAGCCCTGCATCGATACGCGTTCTGCGGTAATCTGGCAGCCGGACCAACTGGAGATCACCGGCAACACCACCCGGCGCAGGCCCGACTCGGTGCGGAGGTAGAACAGAAAAGCAATCAGCGCGGCGACGGCGAGAACACCGACAATGGCCAGCCGGCGCAGCAGACGACGCAGGCGCCAGCGGCTGCGGGGCTTCTTCGGGGGGGCTTTCTGCGGTTCTGCGCTCATGCTTGTCAACTGCCTCCTGCGAACTGAGGATCTGCAGCGACACCCTGACACACCGCCTCCAGACCGGATCGGGTCGCAACAGAACGAAAGCCTCAGCTCGAGTGTAACCGTACGATTTGCGCCTGCCAATGTCAAGGAGAGTGCGCGGTGGGGGGTAAGCCCTCGTTTACTGCCCTTCGCGGTCCGCATAGAGATCCCGCACCCTC
>CAYLNH010000177.1:0-14501 GCA_964384625.1 uncultured Lentisphaerales bacterium | reverse complement strand
ACGGCCATAAAGGCTTGCCAATCAACATGCCAACTGAATATTGTGGCCATAGTGCATTTCAGTTCAGGCTGACGACCTGTCCGGTCTCGATCGATTCCAGGGCGGCAAGACAAACGCGCAGCGCAATCCGGCCGTCCTCGCCCGCGACCTCCGGTTTCGCGTCGCGTTCGATGGCGTCAAGCAGGTCCTGGATGCGGCTGCCGACGCCCACCGGCGTTGCCGGCTGCGGTTCCACCTGGTCGACGTGGTCGGCGTAGACGGCTGCCGCACCTTGCGGCGTCGGCCGCACGACGACCTGTGGCCCAGACAACTCCTCGCGCACGACGCCGGGATGGCCTTCCGGCATGCCCCAGTTGACGTTGACCGACAACACGTGGCCGCCGGCGAATGCAACCGTGATCTCCGCCGCATCGACGGCGAGGTCGTCAATGCCCGTCAACCGCGCCTTGCCGGCGCCGAACACATGGCCGCGCGCGTACACGGTCTGCGGTTCCGTCGCGGTGATGAACCGCATGAGATCGAAGAAGTGCCCGGCCATGTCGACCACCGGGCCGCCGTTCATGCTGCGCCGGTGCATCGCCAGTTTCGGACGCACCTCGCGGACGTCCACAAAGCGGGCCATTACCGGGCCGCCGAAGGCGCCGGCCTGATACAGTTCGCGGTAGGCCAGACTCTTGGGAAAACTGCGGTACTGGTAGGAGATCCCGAGTTTCACGCGGTTCTCCGCCGCCGTCGCGATCATGCGGTCGGCCTCGGCCAACGTCGTGGCAATGGCCTTTTCGCAGAGGACGTGCCGGCCATGCTCCAAGGCCAGGCAGGAGACCTCGCAATGATAGTTCGCCGGTGTGCAGACGCTGATCGCGTCGACCTCTGTGTTGACCACAGCGTCGGCCAGCGTGGCCCACGGCTGCGCCCCGGTGCTCTCCGCCAGGGCGGTGCAGCGTTCGGTATCCGGATCGAAAACCGCGACCACAGCCGCGTCGTCACGAGCGGCCCAGGCGCCGGCATGGGCGTTGCCCATGGCGCCGCAGCCGATAACAGCAACATTCCATTTCATGGCAGTCTCAACTCCTTTTGTCGGCGGCGCCGTCAGCGTCAGCTGGTTCTGGCGCCGCCCGCTTCAAACGTCTCGGTCAGGAAGTGTGCGTTGGCCGCCGCGGCCGCTGCCGGCGGGCCATCGTATTTGTCCTGCTCGGCGATCATCCAGAGGCCGTCCGTGTTGGCCTGCAGCCATGCCGCCGCGGCCCGCAGCGGCGCGCAACCGGTGCCGAGGATCACCGTGTCAAGACCCGGGTCCCGCGTCGCGAAATCCTTGAAGTGCACGGCGCCGATGCGAGACTTCGCCCGGTCCAGGAAGGACACGACGTCGGCGCCGCCTTGGTGTACCCAGCCGAGATCCGGACACAAGCCCAACGCCTCGCTGCCGCGCTCCAGCAGGCCGTCCATCACGCGGGCGCCGTCGGCGAACTCCCAGTTGTGATTGTGGTACAGCAGGTGCACGCCGCGGGCGCGACAGCGTTCGGCGCTGCGGTTGAGCATGGCCAGGTCACGGTCGAACTGCGCCGCCGATTCGTAGCGCAGCCCCGAGTACATCAGCAGTCGCGTCCCAATCGGCGCCAGATAGTCCAGTACCGTCTCCAGTATGGCCCGCTCACCGTCGGCCTGGGCGGCGTCCTCGAGATTCCCGCCCACATGGCTGGCCGCCAATCGCAGACCCGCACGATCAAGGAGGTCCTGCACTTGCTCCGGCAGGAGGTCCTGAAGATGTCGGAAGCCAATCTCCACGCCCGTATAGCCGGCCTCCGCGACGGCGGCAAACACAGCCGGGAACTCCTGCTTCTGGTTCTCGCCAAACGTGATTGTCTGGCAGGCGAATGTTTCATTGCTCATGTCGGGATTCCCTCGTTGTTTGCGGGTTGGCAATCGTCTTGGCCATGGTTACCACCCCCGCGAAAATCAGGAGCCCGGCAACCAGACGGATGAAATGCTTCTGGGACAAGCGATGCGCCACGCGGTTGGCCAGCCAACTGATCAGGATCACCACCGGTACGGCCCCCAGCAGCAGGCCCGCGCTCGCCGGCGAAATCCCGTCACGGATCAACATGGTGATGATCAGCACGCTGTTGACCACGACCCAGAACCCGCTGAGCGTCCCGCGGAAGCGGTCTTTCGCCGGCGTCGTGTTCTGCAGATAGAGCACCAGCGTCGTGCCGCCGGTGGCGAAGGCCCCGTGAATCAGACCGCCGACCAGCAGCAGGCAGAACAATACCGGTTTCGGCCAGCGCCCCGTATCGTCCGGGTGACGCAGCCGATACGCGCCGCTGGCAATCAGCACAATGCCGAGCGTCGCCAGCAGGGGCGTCACCGGCAGGTACGCCGCCGCCGCCACGCCGAACGGCAGGCCGAGGCCGGCGATCAACACCATGCGGCCGATTTCGCGCCAGTCGGCGTGCCGCCGGGCATTGGCGAACACCAATGCCGCCTGCAGCGTACCCAAGGTCAGCAATACGGTTCGCGCCGTCTGAAAATCAACCACCCAGACCAGCGCCGGAAACGCCATCAGCGTCGAGCCGTAGGCGGTGATCCCGCCCAGACAATGGGTCAGCGCGATGATCACCAGAGCTGCCGCCACGATGTACCAGTCAGTCGCCACGCACACAGTTCTCCCATTTTGTTATCATTCGATAAATATAGTAACAGATTGTCGCGGCGCAAGGCGAATGCGCTTGATTCTTTCAGGGTTTTTGTTATCTTTCGGTATGAATGGTAGTACTGAGTTGATCGCGGCGGCTGAGCTGCGGCTGCCGGAGGCGCGGGTCGCGCGCCGGCTGGCGCGGCTGCTGGCCCAATCCGAACCCGGCGCCGCCCTGCCCACCGTCCGCGCCATTCGGCAGGCCTGCCGGGTGGGACCGCAAACTGTGCAGGCGGTGACCCACCGGCTGCAGCAGCAGGGGATCCTGGCGGTGCGGCCGCAGGCCGGGTTATTCCGGACCGACGTCGACGGGCCGGGGCTGGCGCTCAATGTTCAGGTCATCTCGTTTGAGCCCGGCGGGATTCAGCGGCCGCATTATCGGGCGGCGTTGTTAAGCCGGCTGCAGGCGATCCTGGGGGAACAGGAGATTGACAATGCCGAGCATGTCCTGCCGTATTCGGCAACGACCAAAGACGTCGAACGGATCGTCAAACGGCTGCCGGGCGCCTGTTTCCTGCTGGTCGGTCTGCCGCACATCGGTTTACTGGCAGTCCTGGACGTCAACTTCCTGCCGTACGTCAACCTGATCCCGGCCTGTGCCGACTTGCCGGGACGCTGGGTGGCGTCGGACCCGCTGGCCGCGACCGAAGCGCAACTGCAGCACCTTTTGGGATTCGGCCATCGGCGCATCGGGTATCTGCACAACATCAGCCCGGGCTGCGTCCATCGGGACTTCCTTTATCGTCGCGAGGCGTTCTATCAGCTGCTGGCGGAAAACAGTCTGCCGTGCCGGCGCCACTGGGTTGCTTTCGCGGGCTACGACGAGCCGCGCATTCGCGCCGCTGCCCGCGCTGTTCTGCAGGGAGATCCGGCGCCGACGGCGCTGATCTGTTCCGACCACCATGCCGCCGGGGTCTACGACATCGCGGCGGAACTCGGTCTGCGGGTTCCCCGGGATCTCAGCGTGGTCGGCACCGACGGCCTGCCGGCGGCCGAAACGGTGACGCCGAAGCTGACGACCCTGCTGCTGTCGCGCGACCGCCTGGCGCGCCTGGCGCTGGACAGCCTGCTGGCGCAGCATCACGGCAACCAGGTGCCGGACCGCCTGACGCTGAAGACGGAACTGATCGTCCGTGACTCCAGCGGCGCGGCACCGGCGACCGGGAGTCCATGACTCGCGCCGGCTTCGGAGCAGCTGCAGGTGCAGCCTGATTCAGCGCCGGAGGCGGGCGAGACGCGGCGAAGGGAGACGGACACGAGTGTGTCGCCCCGGAGATCCTGGAGCATAAGTGATTCCGCTGGAGCTTTGCTGCTCTGCCAGGCAGTTGCGGCAAAGCAATAGGAATATCGTGGTTCGCGACTACCGAAGCAGAGCGCGAAGAGGCGCGGCATTGCGCCTCGGATTTATGGGACGATACACTGGCCTTCGAGACGAATCTCCCGGGGCGGGCCGCCGAGCTGCGTCACCCCGCCGGCGCCGTCGAGGTTGTACGCCCACGGGCCGCGACCGGTGAGCTCGACGCCGGACGCCTGCAGCCGGTCGCCGTCGACCATGACCGCCTGTATGCTGTCGGCGGTCTGCCGGAGCCAGGCGGTCTTGCCGGCGAATCGGACGGCATCCAGGTCTTCCTCGATATACTCGTTGCCGATGAAAACGGTATCGGTATACTCCGGCGTCGTCACCCGCATGCCGGTGTGGCCGATGCGTCCGATCCGGACCTCGCGTTGACGTTCTTTGGCAAACAGGAGCGTGCGGTAGATGCCGTCCCGGCGATTGTAAATCCGGAACCAGTGCTGGCCGTGCGGCCGGTCGGCGTCGGGGCTGCCGTTGCCGTTGAGGTCGGGGATCAGCTCGCCGGTTTCGCTCTCGAACGCCGGCGGGTGCTGGACGTAGCCGAGGAGGTCCAGGTCGAAACGGCCGCGGCCGCGCAGCTCGGCGCCGTCGCGTTCCAGACGGTCGCCTGTGAAGTGCAGGCAATAGCGGTGCGGTACGTCGCCGTAAACGCGGTCGAACAGGACCACATAATCCGGCTTGGCAAACAGCAACAGCCGCGTCTTCCAGGTCTTCGGACCGACCGGGTTGTCGTCGCCGATATAGTAATAGGTGGTGTTGTCGCGATGGACGACGCCGTCACGGCCGTCGACCTCAGCGAAACCGCGGACCTGGTCCCAGAGCAGTTTCAGGGTCACCGGCATTTCGCAGTGGGTGTAGTCGACCGCGTTGGTGAAGATGTGATCGGCCAGGTACCCCCGGCGCAGCGGGTCGAGGTCGGGGATGTCGATGGCGTTGTGGGCGGCGCCGATGGCGACGTCTTTGGTGTAGGTGCCGTAATCCATGGTGAACGGCGTGCCTTTCGCGTACCAGTTGAACGCGGTTTCGTCTGCTTCGTAATGGTCCTTGGCAAAGCCGATCTTCTGAAACAGGTAGCTCTCATTCGCCTTGAGATGATCATGGCGCAGGGCCACGCCGACTTCGTCCATGACCTCGCTGGACAACGGCTGCAGGTCGTATTCACGATCCGGAATGGGCGCCATCGCCGCCATGACCAGCGGATAGTGTTCGGCGGGCAGTTGGTTGCCCTCAAGCCGCTGGTACACCGCGATCAACTCGGCGCGCAGGGGGTCCTCGGGATCGAGTTCGCCGGCGAAGCACAGCAGGTACTCGCCGCCGGCGGTGGGGCACCGGGCGTTGCCGACCCCCGGCCAGGTGTGCTTCTGCCAACGTTTGTCGCGGGGACCGAAGTAGCGCACCAGCCAATGCAGCAGGCGGCGGACGCGTTCGTCGTGGAAGTAGTCAATACCCAGATGTTCCTTGAGTGCTTTGAAGGTGATGACGAAATAGGAAACGGTATACAGCGCGTAGTTGATGGACTCGACCCAGGCGCCGCCGGCGCCGCAGTAGGCGTCCAGCTGATGCTCGAGGTCGGTCAGCGCCAGACGCAGCCATTGGTCGCTGTCCGGGTGTTCGCGAAACAAGGCCGCCAGGTGCGCCAGGGCGCACAACGGATCCGACTGGAAGTTCGGCAGGCAGTTGGTCCAGTACAGCCGGTCCGGTTTGTGCTCGCCGCCGTAGGTGTATAAATCACGCGTCGATTCCGGATGATCCGGATGCAGCGCCGTTCGTGAATGCGGCCAACGGCCTTCATCGCAGATGCGGCGCGCGGCAAAGACGAAGTAGGCGTTGAGCCGGCCGATCTCGTCCGCCGACAACGCGTCATTGCGCCGGAGCAGTTCATAGCCGAGCAGCAGACCGCGCAGTTTGCGGCTGAAGCCGATTACGTTTTTGCTGTAGTCACTGTCTCCGGTGCGCCAACCCTGGAACTGCCGCACCCATTTGTCGAACCGCCGCAGAAGCATCTCTTTCACCGCGGCATTGTTCGTTGTCGACGGCTCCAGGAGGGCCTTGAGCGAGACGAGATAGGCGCCGTTGTGACGTTTCGCGCCGGCTTCGAAATCGGCGGCGATCGCCTGCAGCGGCGGCAGAGCGTCCACCCGTTTGCGGGCGCGCTGCCGGAAATCGGCCGGCCCGTAGAATCCGGCATTCTCGAGAGCGCCGTGGTATACGTCCTGCCCGGTCAGGTCGAGATGATCCGTCAGCCGCAACGCATTGAACTCGGCGTGCAGCCGGTGAAAGACCAGCCGCCGATCCGGCCGGTGCCGGGTTTCCAGGGGGCCGGTGTACAACAGCCAGTAGCGCGCGCCGGATTCCAGGGACGCCTGCCACGCAACGGCGCCGTCGCGGCCGTACAGCTTCGGCATCCCTTCCACCGGCTGCTGCCAGCGGTCGCCGTACAAGCCCAGCACGCCGAGCATCGGCTGGTCGTGGTTGTCATCGTTGAAGACTGCGAACCACCCGCGGTTGTTGGGGATGAAGTACTCGCTGAGCACCGGCATTTGGAGCCGGCAGAGGAGGTCCCTGGGCCGGTCTTTGATCAGCGGTTCGATCTGCGGCTGGTTCTCTTTCTCGAAGCTTTCGCGCGAGAGGATATGGGTAAATCGCCGGGCCGGGTTGATGGTCCAGACCAGTTCGGCGCCCAGGCGCAGGCCGTAGCGTTCCGCGACTTCGACAAGCGGTTCGTCGTGATAGCAGCGGAACGATATGCGGTACGTCCGGTGGTCGGCAAAGGCGTACTCCAGCTCATAGTCTTCGAAGAGCGGGCCGGTATTCGTCCGCACCAGTGTCGCCCCGTCGAAATCAGCGCGGCAGCGGATGCCGCTTCGGAAGGGGAAACCGGCAAACCCGCCGAGCGGCCCGCACACCAGGCCGTCGTGCCGCACGGGTTTGGGGATTGTCAGCGGCCGTTCCCCCGGGCCGATGACGACGTCGCGGTCGAGCGCAAGTTCATGGCGGGTCAGGTCGGTCGTCCCCGGCCGGCCCTCGGCGAATTCGAGGTGTTTGGTCTCGCCCGCCGCGAAACGGAGGCGCATCAGGATTTCGGCGGCGTCGTCGGCGCTGCTGCCGCCGGTGTACTGAAAGGCCGTCGGCGTACCGTTGACGGTCAGGGCCAACGGTGTTCCGGGAGCGGTCGCGGGAAGTTTCAGTTTGACGTATTGCTCGGACCACGCCGCAAACAGCGGCGCGGTCAGTTCCATGGTCTGGGGCATGAAAGGAGGTCCTTGTCGGTTTGCCGCGGTTTACCTGCGCTACAGCAGGTGCAGCGTTGTCCAGCCGTTGTATTGGTAGCGCATCGATTCGATCCCCATCCAGGTCGTGCTGCCGTCGCCGGCGGTCATGTTGACGCCTTGCGGGCGGCCGGGTTCATGGGGAAAGCTGACCCACGGGTACTGCAGCACGGTCGGCAGCGGCTGCCAGTAGGGTGTGATCTGCGCACCGTTGTAGGACAGACAGTGCAGTAACACGCGCCGGTTGAACTCCCCCCTCGGCTGATGGTTGCACGGATAGTCGCGGCCCATCTTCAGTGTGTTCATGCCGCGGTATTTGCCGTAGCGCTGTTCCCAGACGATATGGTCGCCCTGGATATAGTAGTAGCCGAGATAGTTCCGACTGCCATGGGCCGCCCCGCCGATGCCGCCGCTGCCCGGCATCGTCCAGTTCATCCGGCTGTTGCGCCAGGACCGATCACCGTAGTTCCGGCCGTTGGCGAATCCGGGGCAGACCGCCAGCGTGCCCGGCCAGTATTCGGCCATGCCGCGCAGATCGGATGTCACCGGTTCGCCCCAGTAATTGTTGGACGTGTGGTGAATCCGGTTCGGCAGGTCCGCAATGCCGGCCGGCGGGATGTAGCCGGCCTGGTCATTGGCGTACATCGCCAGTCCAAGGTAGAGCTGGCGTTCATTGCTCATGCACGTGCTGCGGATCGCCATTGCCCGCGTCCGCGATAAGACCGGCAGCAACAGGGCCGCCAGAATCGCGATGATCGCAACCACGACCAACAACTCAATCAAGGTGAAGGGACGCTGCTCTTGCATCAGTAAAATACCTTTTCAGCGCTGCCGTCGGTGTAACAGACATTGCGGCGGAAGATCGGTGTGGAAACCGGTCCGCTCTGGACGCGCGAGAACTTGGTCGCGCTGAAACTCGAGTTCATCGGCTGGCCGTCGTGCGGTTCCCAGGCCGCTAACTCGTCCGGCCACGACGGCGGGCTGTACATCGAATTCGGGCAGACAATCATGGCACGGCGTGACGGAAAGCCGAAGCCGCTGACGTTGCAGGCGCTGATCTCGCCGGTGCCGTCGGCAACCCGTCGGATCGCCGGGCCATTGTCCTTCAGGCTGACCCCGAGGGTTGACCAACTGCCCCAGCGAAAACGGTGCCAGCCAAGGTTCAACGCGGCGGTCGGATGGTAGAGGTTTGAGTTGTGGCCCCATTCGTTGATGGCGCGGGCACTGGAACTCGGGCCGTTATAATGGAACCAGGGCTGCTCCTTCTGTTGCGTGAAGCGATCCGCGTAGGCCGCCAGCGAACTGGTGCACTGGCTGCTCGCAGCTACGGTGTAGTTCAATCCGATCATCAGTTGAAAGCTGTCGTAGCCCTTGCCCTGCTGATCGCCGGCCTTCGGCTTGGGATTCCAGCCGGCGGCCGGCGTGCTGGTTGCCGCGTAATCCTCATAGTCGTCGGCATACACGGCGAGGGCCAGGTAGGTCTGTTTCTGGTTGTTCAGGCAAACGGCGGTCTTGGCCAGGTCCCGGGCCTTGCTGAGTACCGGGAGCAGCATTGCCGCCAGAATCGCGATGATCGACACCACGACCAGCAGTTCAATCAGGGTGAACCGCATCGAGCGTCCCGCCCGGGATGGCGCCGGACGCTGGATCAAGGAGAATGCAGGCTGTCTGTCTTTCATGTTCTTCCCTCGCGAATGAGCTCTTGAATGCGGCGGTACGCCCGGACCGCCGGGGCGTCAACGCCCGGCTTGTTCGGGCTGACCCGAACGTGCCGCAGCGAAATGGAAACACTGGTCTTCCTGCCGTCTCGAAACCATTCGATGCCCCGGCGCAGGTAGTCCTCGGCGTTCGGGCCAAGCAGTTCCAGCGGCAGCGGGCCGTCGTACGGCAACGGGAAATTCCATTGGCCGACTACCAGGAGGTCCCGGGTCGTATCGGTGTCCAGGCCGGCAATCACTTCCGCCGCAGCTTCGACCAGATGGTCGTCGCAGATCAGCAGGGCCGCGGGTCGGTTGCCCGGCATCTGCAGCAGGTTGCGGACACTGTGGCGCACCCATTGCGGGCGATACGCCGTTGCTGCCTGCACCCATTCCGGCCGGCACTCGATGCCCCGGGCCGAGGCCGCCGCCGGAAACTCCTCCGGGTCCATCACCGGCAAGGTCAAAACGCCGGCCGTCTGAATCCCGCGTTCCTGCAGCAGGTCCCAGGCGCGGTCCATGAAGCCTTCCGTCGTGACAACCGGCGCCCGGCGCTCATCCACCAGATCATGGCGCGGAAAGAAACACGGCACCGACGGCGACCGCAGCAACGACGTCGAACGCAGTTCATGCGGGGAATACGCAAAGATCACCCCGCCCAGGCAATGATCGGCAAGGTCCGCTTCGAGCTGGTCCAGGTGCCCGTTGCGCGCCGCCAGGTCGAAGTACGGCTCAATGACACAGTTCAACGCCGGGCCGACGGTTTCGGCCGCGACATACTGGGCCACATAGTTGCGGGTCCAATGCCAGTCCTTCGGACGTTCCGGATGCCCCGGAAAGGCCAGGGCATAGCGGCAGGCGGCCGGCGGCCGGTCGCAAAGATAGCTGCCGGCTTTCGGCCGGGTTTCGATAAACCCCTGTTCGACGAGCAGATCCATGGCGCGCTGAATGGTCACCCGGGTCGTCCCGAAGCGCGTCTGCAGAGCGGCATGCGTCGGCGCCCGGCGGCCGGGCTGCCATGGTCCCTGCAGGAATTCCGCGCGCAGCGCGGCGGCGATCTGCCGATACCCCTGATATCGCGGCCGGTTCATGTTTTACCCTACGTGTTGTTGTGTCTATGTGTAGGGTAAGGCAAAACGCCGGGGATGTCAAGGGGTTGTCGGGGGAATCTCGGCGTCGGCGTGGGGGGCTTCGGCTGCTTCCGCCTGGTCCGGGGCGAGGCCGGGCGGTCAGCAGTACGGCGCGCAGTAGGGGCCGTCCGGGATGACCGCGACGATCTCGCTGGTTTCGGCGAGGCCGGCAAGTTTGCGGTTCAGGTCGGCCTCCACCGCATCGGCTTGCAGGACCACCGGCACCACGGACAGGCCGGAAGCGGTGGGTACGTCGAAGGCGTCGGTCGCAAAGAACAGCCGATTCCGGCCGACCTTGTGCAGCGCCCGGCACTGCATCTGCAGCTGCCATTGGTCTTTGGTGAACACGTTCGGCGCCGAGATGTCGCGCAGAAACTCGTGGTGGTCGTGTTGATAGCGTTTCATGAGCTCGGCGTAGGCGGCCGAACCAATGCCTTCGCGGCAGCTGCCGAAGGCCAGAATGCGGCCGCCTTCCCTGACCGCCGGCAGGCAGGAGACAATGCCTTTGACACACTGATAGAAGGTGGTGTCCAGCGGGGCCCCGCCGCAACCGGTTACCACCAGGTCGGCTTCCCGGCTAACGGCGACGCCGGTGTACTCCCGGGCCTTTTCGACCGCGGCTGCGTGCGCCGCAACCAGGTCGCCGGCAAAGGCGTTGACCACCCGGCGGTCATCGCTGAGAATGACGTTGACCGTGAAATCGACGCCCGCGATCCGGGCGACGGATTCGGCTTCGTCGTGGCACGGGTTGTTGTGGAGATTCAGGTTGCGCGCCGCCGGCGCCCCAAGAAACTGGTGCCCATGAAAGTTGCGGATGGTCTGCAGATCCACCAGCCCCGGGCACACCGCTTTGCGGCCGCCGGAAAAGCCGGCCATGAAGTGCGGTTCCACCAGGCCGGTCAGGATTTTGAAGTCCGCCTGCACATAGTGCCGGTTTACCCGGACCCGGGCCCCGGATACCGTCGGGCTGTCCAGGGCGACCAGGTCTTCCTCGTTGTCCGCTTCGTGGCCGACGATGCGGTAGCACCGGCAGACGTCGTCACCGAACATCCGGCGGCGCTCGTCCGGCGTCGACGGCCGATGCATGCCGGTGGCAATGAGGATTGTGATCGCGTCGCGGGCAATGCCGGCCGCCTCCACCACCGCCAGAAACTGGGGCAGAAAGGACGTGTACGGAATCGGTCGTGTGATGTCCGAGACCACCAGGCAGACGCTTTCCGGGCGGCGGGCCGCCAGGCAGTCCGTCAGCGGGTCCGAGCCGCAAGGCGATTCGCAGGCCCGCAGAACGATGGCGGCCGCCGCTTCCGTTGCCGCAGGCAACCCGGGTTCGTAGACGATGCTCCCAGCCGGCACGTCCAGCGTCAGAAATCGGTCGCCGTATCTTGACTTGATCTGCATTCCCCAGTATGACCGTTCCGCGCGAAAGATCCAGTCCGATTGAGCTTCCGCAGTAATGCGTCAGTCATGGGGAGTGGCCCCCGCGTGCTGCTCTGCTGCCGCCAGCAGGCTTGACCTGCTGGAGCAGTGGTCGCCCAGGCTACACCTCGCACCCTTTTCGCGGCAGGTGAGGCTAGTTAGCGCTGTGCCATGAAGGCCTTCGGACTCAGGCCGACGACTTGCTTGAATTGCGCTGAGAACACGTAGGGGTTCGGATAGGCCAGGGCCGCCGCCACGCCGCTGACCGAGGCGTCCGGCGCGAGCAGCAGGCTGCAGGCGCGTTCAACGCGGCATCGGATGCGATATTCGCCCGGACTCGTTCCCATTTCCTGTCGGAACATCCGGCGCAGCTTCGAGTAGCTCGCCGGCAGGTCGGCGAAGAGGTCCTCGAGTGAACCACGATACGTCAGGTCCTGGGTGAGGCGGGCGATCATCTGTTCCGCCAGCGGCATGGGGTTGCCGGTGACGGCCCGATGCCTGGCGTAGACCGCCTGCACCAGATCGACACCATTCAACAGGATGCGCGGGAGTTCCTGATCGGTTGCCGCGACGGCCTCCGCGAAATACGCATCGAACTGTGCGATCAAGCCTTCTTGCAACCCCGGGCGCAGGACTCCCTGCGTCGGATTGACGCAGCCCAACTCGCCCAGGCGTGTCATCAGCGCGCTGTCCAGGCGCAGCCAGTAATGCGTCCAGGCACCACGATCGCACTGCAGCCGGTTGGGCAGCCCCGGGTAGCGCTGGAAGACATCTCCCGGTCCAAGTGTGAATGATCGGCCGGCAATCGTGAACGTCCCGGTGCCTTCCATCACATAGCCCAGCACGAAGATGTCTGTCGCGTCCCGCCGCCGCCGGTCCCCCGGCCGCCGAGTGGTGATTCCACCGGCGAGGATTCCGGATGGCTCCCCTCCGGAGAGCAGCCGGTGCCAGTTCAAGGTCTGATCAGATTCAATATGTTTTTGATCAGTCATCGTATGGATAGATACTTTGGTCCACGCAATAGTATAGTTCAACCAAAATAGAGGACTGATCAAATACAATAAATCAACCGGCAGGGAGATCTTCATATATCACCGGCGCCTCTCCTTGCGTTTCGGACATGAGCAGAGATGCTCATGATACATTGAACAAGTGTGTTGCAGAAAGGAACAGGTACAGAATGGCAGCGAAACCGAACATCATCGTTTTTCTCAGTGACGACCAGGGGGCCTGGGCCATGGGCTGCGCCGGCAACCCGGAACTGCGCACCCCAAACCTCGACCGGCTGGCACAAAGCGGTGTGCGGTTCACGAACTTTTTCTGTGCGTCCCCCGTGTGTTCGCCGGCGCGCGCGTCGATCGTGACCGGCCGGATCCCGTCGCAACACGGCGTGCACGACTGGCTGCGGGCCGGTGACACTACGAGCGAGAAGTACGAACCGGAGGGCAAGGGCGAGGAGATCGAGTACCTCGCCGGGCAGGCCAGCTATACGGACTTCCTGGCGCAGGCGGGCTACACCTGCGGGCTCAGCGGCAAGTGGCATCTGGGTGCCTGTCATACCGTGCAGAAGTCATACGACTACTGGAACGTCCACGCCAAAGGCGGCGGGCCGTATTACAACGCGCCGATGGTTCGTGGGGACGAGGTGTACGAAGAAGAGAACTACGTGACCGATGTGATCACCGATCACGCCCTGGAATTTCTTAACTCGTTGGATGGCGAGCAGCCATTCTATCTGGGCGTGCATTACACTGCGCCGCACTCGCCGTGGAACCGCGAGAACCATCCCGCAGAAACGTACAGTGACTACTACGACAACTGTCCGTTCAACTCGACTCCGATCGAACAGAGACACCCTTGGGTCGGCAATGGTCTCTGGCCGAAGTCACCGGAGCATCGGCGTTCGCACTTGAGCGGCTATTTTACGGCGATCACCGAAATGGATCGCAACATCGGCCGCGTGCTGGATTGGCTTGAGGAAAAGGGATTGCGCGAGGACACCCTGATTCTGTTCACCGCGGACAACGGCATGAACATGGGCCACCACGGGATCTACGGCAAAGGCAACGGTACGTTCCCGCAAAACATGTACGACAGCTCCGTCAAGGTCCCGACGCTGATCAGTTGGCCGCGCGTGGTGGAACCGGAACAAGTGAGTGACGCGATGCTGAGCCACTACGACATCATGCCGACCTTCCTCGATGTGGTCGATCAGAAAAATCCGAACGCCGACGCACTACCGGGCATAAGTTTTCTGCCCATCCTTGAAGGCGCCAAAGCATCGGTGCGCGACGACGTGGTGATCTACGACGAATACGGTCCGGTCCGCATGATTCGTACTGAAGACTGGAAATACGTGCATCGCTATCCCTACGGCCCGCACGAACTATACGATCTGAAAAGCGATCCGGATGAGCGCTTTAACCTGGTGGAGTTGCCGGCCCAGGCGGATCGCGTGCAGGAGATGCGCGCCAAGCTTGAGACCTGGTTTGCGACGTACACCGATCCGGCTCTCGACGGCCGTCACGAAGGCGTCACCGGTCTCGGGCAGATCTATTGGGCCGGCCCAAAAGCCAACGGCCGACGGAACCATTTCCCCCGGTCGTGACGGCGGAGTGACGAGTCGCGGCCAGCCGAGGATGAGACCGGGCTTAATCTAACCGAGTGGTTGGTTGTGCCGCGTTTCGGTTACTTCTTTGATCAGCACAGCGGCGTTGATTTCGCCTATCGGCACCGATTACGGCCGGCGCAGCGAACATCATCGGGTGTTTGTCCCTGCACGAGCCAGCTGCCTGCAAACAACACCACAATGAGCAACCGGCTGCAACATGGACGACTGGCAGATGAGATTGACAACTATCTTTTCATGCGATAATATATTTATCACTTTTGAGTGCGTGTTTAAAGGTTGACAACTGTAAACTATTGTCGCTCAATTAGATA
>CAYLNH010000176.1:0-14593 GCA_964384625.1 uncultured Lentisphaerales bacterium | reverse complement strand
CGCGACTCTTGAAAGTCTCTCAAAATGTGAAGTTATTTCCGCGCGGACCCTAAGAAGCATGAACCCAGCTCCTGAAGGCAACAAGCGCATGAAGTACCTTGGCGTCACTTTTGTCGTCGTCGCCCTGTTGGCCGTAATCGCCGGCCTGTATGTCCAGCAACGATTTGCCGGCCGTAAGGACCTCCTGCCGCCGGCTGTCGACGCACCGGCAAACACCGTGCCGCCAGCGTTCCCCGCCGCCGCCGAAACACCGCCGCCATTGCAGGCAGTGCCGACGCAGATCACGCCGTTGCCGAAGCGCATCGGCAACAGCCCCGCATTGGATCTGCCCGGGGTGGTGCACCTTCCCTTCTCCTTACCGACGGACAGCCGGGTCACTCTGGCGCTGTACAACCGGGGCGGGATGCTGATTCGGATTCTGGTGCAGGCGATCGACCTGAAAGCCGGCAAACACTCGGTGCCGTGGGACGGGTTGGACATCTGGGGACATGTGGTGCCGGCCGGCGCGGAGCTGGTCCTCAAGGTCTTCTGTGGGCCGGGCGTGCGGGCCTTCTTCGAATTCGCGGTCGCCCGCGGCGACACGCCGCTGGATCATCCCGCCTGGCATACCGGCCGTTTCACAAAGGACGGCGCGCCGCGCATGGGCGGCTGGCTGGGTGACCACACCGAGCCGTCGGCGGTGCTGGCGAAGGACGACAAGGTCTTCATGTCGTCGATCTGCACCGAACACGGCCACAACCTGATTGCCACCGATTTGGACGGCAACAAGCTCTGGGGAAGGCAGGTGGAGAGCTGGCGCGGGCCGCACCAGTTGTTCGATGCCGGGGATGCCATCATTGCGTTCAAGCAGTACGCCCACTCCTCCGGCTGGCCGCGCCGTGAGCTTTACCGCGTGGATCCGAAGTCGTTTCGCGTCCGCAAGATCTGGGCGGCCCCCACGGGGTCTCCCTACAGCGTGCGCTGCACGGCCAACGCCAAACGTATTCTGTATTTGCACAAAGAGGTGGCGCGCGCCGACATCTTCAGATCCAGCGTCGGCCGGAGTACGATCGACCCGCACCATGCGCTGCCGCCGCGGAAGAACAGATCGCGCCAGCCACACCCCGGCCAGTTGCTGCCGGAAGACTGTTTCAAGCGCGTCTTCAGTGGCGACCCGGGGTTCGACATGGCCCTCGTCCGGGCCGTCGATCAGGGCGATCACTACGGTCTGCTGGTGCCGTTCACCAAGCCGCGGCCGATCGGCACGGTGGTGTTGCTGAACAACGCTGAAGTCTGGATCCATACCGGCAAGAAACCACCGGCCAAGCACGCCTGGGTTGGGCCCAAGGGCAAGCTGGGCACGGCCTGGAAGAAACTCGGCCGGCCGCGTAACCGGATTATTACGGCGCCGCCGGGAACCATCGCGCACGCAGTCTATCTGCGGACGCCGAAGACACCCAAGAGCCGGCCCACGGCTTACCGCTTCGTTCGCTTCCTGCCCTTACGGTTTGCGCCGGTTGTCGTCAAGCCGACGGTGGCCCTGCCGGCGGGCGCCAAGGCGCTCAAAGAAACCGGCCCCGGCGGCTGGCGTTGCACCACAGCCGAGCCGGTGTTGGAGACGGCGCCGGCTACGGTTACCATCACCTATCCCAAAGCCATCGCGATGGACGGCGTGCTGATGATGAACAACACCAGTCGGCACTTCACCGTCGAAGCCGAGCAGCGCGACGGCACCTGGCACGAAGTTGCCAGCCGCCATGCCGGCAACAAGCGGCGGGGCGTGACCGTCGCCTCCACATTGGACGCCGGTTACTTCTTCAGCTTCCCGGAGCGCATCACCACCCGCCGTCTGCGACTGCGTATCACGAAGGCCTTTTTGCGTGGCCGGATTGGCTTCCGCGGCAGCGGCCGGACGAACCCGCACCACCTGCGCTGCGATTGGCTTTTGCCCTTAGCCCTGGTCGATGCCAGGGACCGGCCCGATCCTCAGGTTGTGTATGAGATCGACCCGGTTTCCGGCAAGGCCCGCGATCAGCGGACCGGCAACTGGCCCGAGATCGAGCGGCTCGCGCTCCACGCCGACAACACGCTCTACAGCGTGCTCAACCGCAACGGCACCCGGCAACTGGCGCGCGGCCAATTCGATACGAAACAGGGCTTCCGCTGGCAGCCGCTGAAGGCCGCGCCGACATTGGCGCGGGTGACCGCCATGTCGGTCGTGGCGGACGAGATCCTGGTCGCCGACGAGAAACAAAAGGTCTACTGTCTGGACCGGAACGGCAAGGTCCTTCGGGCGCTCGGACGCGGACCACACCGCAGCGGACCCTACGATCGCAACCGACTCGGCGGCGGCCGCTCGGGGGCCTGGTCATCCAGCCCCGGATGTGTTACCGGATTGACCCGTGATCGCAACGGCAAGTACTGGACTGCCGAGTACTCACAGGCGCCCAAACGCGTGGCCCGCTTCAGTGCCGACGGCAGGACCTGCGAGAAACAGTTCCTGGGTCCGCCGCAGTATGGCGGCGGCGGCCATCTGTCGAAGGATCTGAAGTACTTTTACTACCGCTCCCAACGCTTCGACGTCGACTTCGAAACGGGTGAGAGCAAGCTTGCCTATCTTTTCCTCAATCCGTCGTTCGCCAACTTGGGCCGACCGGTCGAGCACAACGGCTTCCGTTACCTCGTTCGCGATCCGGCGGTCTACCAGGGGGGGGCACTGGCCATCGTGGTCGAACAGGACAACGGTGAATGGCGACCCGCGGTGCTCATGGGCAAAGTCGACGGCAGCTTCGTACTCCAGCCGGACATGCCCTGGTACCGTCGTGTGGTCGAAGCGGGGTTCGTCGGCAAACGGTTTATCTGGTGCGACCGCAATGATGACGGCAAGTACCAGGATGAAGAACTGGAGGTCTTCGACAAAGAGACGGGCGCTGTGCCCGGCGCGGATATTACACACTGGACCAACTGGCTCAGTTCGGACCTGACCGTCTGGAATCCATGGAAGCGCTCGTGCATTTCTCCGACTCGGTTCACCGCGAAGGGCACGCCGATTTACGAGTCTGCCAAGGCGCGTAAGGTCGGCTTCCCGAAGCTGCCCTCGGCCCATCACCTCGGCACCTATCCCTCGCTCTGTGTCAAGGGCCCCGGCGGCGGCCCCAGCACCGTCTTCTCACGGGACAACGAAATCATCTCCGTGCTCCAACCCTATCGTCTCAGGCTGGACGGCAGCGTGGTTGGCGGCACACCGCCCACCGACAAGACGGACTTCTGCCCGCGCGTGCACGGCAAGATTATCAGCACGCCGATCCAGACCCTCGGCTCCGTTTACGTCAACGACGAAGTCGGTGAAGTCGTGTTGGTCAACAGCGATCGCGGCGCCTGGTGTCTGATGTCCGCCCGCGACCGCGTCCTGCTGGATACGATCTTCACCGGCGCCGACGGCCATTGGTCCGGGGATCTCCCGGCCAAGCGCGGCACCGAGGTCACCGGCCGCCAACACGGCTTCGAGACCTTTGGCGGCTCCATCGTCAAAGCCGACAACGGGCGCGTCTACGTGGTCTCGGGCAAAGGCTTCCACGGCATCTCCCGTCTCGAAGGCCTCGACCGCATTCGGGTCGACCGCAGGCAGTTCAAGGTGACACCGGAGATCGTCGCCAGAGCGACAACGCTGCGGCCGACGTTGGCGGCGGCGCACAAGCGTATTGCGGCAACAAAGAAACGGGATCAATGGAAGAACCGATTGTCGATGGCTGCTGTCGCTGCCGCCAAACTCAAGCTGGACGGCAACGTCGGCGAGTGGCCCAAGGACGCGTTCCAGCCGATTCCGCGGGCCGCCGCGGAGAAGGCGCCCTTCCGGTTTGCCGCCGCCTGCGACAAGAGCAATCTGATTCTGGCCTACAAGGGCCGGAGTGCCACCGGCAACAACTCGGAGGACTGGCGCTACATCTTCCGGCACGGCTTCGGCTTCGATCTGCAGTGGCGCCAACGTGACGCCGGCGACTGGCGCGTCATGCGGGACACCAACGTCATCAAAGGCGATTGCCGGCTGGTGATCGCCCGCTACGAAGGCAAGTGGCGCGGGGTGCTCTATGACTACGCCGCGCCCGCCGGCAAGAACCAGTTGGTGGTCGAATCACCGGTTGGCACCACGCGCATTAACCGCGTGGTGCTGCTGCCGGAGAACGCGCTGACCGTGAAACTGAATGGCCCCGCGAAAGGCGTCGCCGACTGGACTGCCGAAATCCGGATCCCGTGGACAACACTGGGTTTCACCAAACAGCCGCGCGCCCTGCTGTTCGACGCCGGCTTTCTTGTCCCCGACACCGACGGCAGTCGGGTCGTCGACCGCGCCCTGTGGGCCAACGCAAATCCCGACCCGCCGACCGACGCCCCCAGTGAAGCCCGTATCCTCCCCGGCGCCTGGGGTAAGATGGTTCTGGGGAAGTGAAGACTCTCTGACCCGACACCGCCGAGTTCGGCTGCAGCCGATTGCGGTCGACTGCATTCGAGGGTCAACTGGTTTTTCCGGCCCGGGACGCGGAACGTGGATCTGCCGGCGCCGACAGGTGCTCGGCGGTGGGCGTATTCTGGGCGTCTTTGGGAGACTCCCCCGGGACCGCAACGAATGAGTCGTACCACGTGAACCACAGGTCGAATCCACTTGCCTCATCACCGGCAACCCGAGCGGCCAGCGAGAAAGAGTTGAGAGACAAGCGCTCCGGGTTGTGGTGAGACTCGACCCAGCTCTCGAACGCCTCACTGTCAAAGCCCCCGAGCCGCTTCGCCCGGGGCAGGTCGTGGAAGTCTTCGGCAAACCAGATCCCGGACAGCAGCAGGTGAAGTCCATTGACCGTCTGGTGACCGAGGAACATGCCGGGCCGCGCCCGGATGGCGGTGAGCAAGGCGGGCATGTCCGGGTATTTCTCACGAAGTTTCGCTGCTTGCTCGTTATTCGGATTGGCCTTCTGCCTCTCCCGTTCTTCCCGTTTCCGAGCTTTCCGCTCCGCCCGCTTCCGTTTGGTGTCCTTTACCATCTGCTCGATCGACCTGACCTCGTCCGGGCGAGTTTTGCCGAAGCGCTTGCGGTACAGCTCTTCAATGAAGTCCGGGAGGGGGAGCTTCCACGGTTCCTGTTTGTGGTTCGCCTTGCCGCCGAGTTTCTTCGGGTTCATGCCAAGTTCGCGTGCCATTTGCACGTGCGCGTGGGAGAGGTGAAAGCGCTTTCGCGCGTCGACCCATGCCTGGTGTTTCGACGACAGGTTCTTCTTCCGCTTTGCCATGCTTGCCTGCCTCCTTGGGCTTCTGTCCTCAAGCCGAGTTGTTCGCTCGCGTCCAGGCAATCTGTGAAGTCCCCTACAAGAGATCCGCTAGTAGGGAGATGCAGTGATCAAAGAAGTCCTCTCGGGCAACGGGTTCGGCCAGCTCTCCCTCGTAGATCAGGACCGGTCGGATTGACAGTGACGTTGGCGCTACCAGAGCCAGGACCTTGTCCCGGACTTCATCCATCACGGATGCCTCGATTCGGTTTCGAAACCGCACCTCACAGGGATAGAGAGCGTGCTTGGTCTGGATCAGCAGGTCAACCTGCACGCCCTTTTTCGTTTTCGATTCCTTGCGGAAGAAGGGGGAGGCCGCCACCACCGTGGCCGGCGAGAGCTGCATCTTCTGAAGGACCAAGGGAAGATTGTTCAGCACCAGCGTCTCAAATTGAATCCCGAAGATCGTCTCCAGGTTCAGCCATGAAATGGAGTCCGCATCCCGGTAGATGCCGGACGCGATCTTCTCTTTCTCGGGTTCGATGTACTTCAGGTAGAAACGCAGATAGTTGTCACGTATGCGATAACGGGACGTGCGCAGCGGCTTGCCGGTCGCCGGCGAATAGGATCGATCCTGAGCGACAAACCCGGACACCGCCAGGTCCCCAAGGTAATCGGATAGTGGACCACTTCGCTGCGTTCCCATGGCGGCGGCAATCTGGGACAGCGTCTTCGGGCCATCGACCAGGGCACCGACGATCCGTTTGTAGCTTTGACTGCGGCGGTCGAAGATGTCGGCAAAAATCCTCTCGAACTCGTGGTACAACAGACTCTCGGGACGGAAGCACAGGTTGTGGATGTTCTCCACGGAAGACCTCTGGGGAGCGATCTCTTCCAGGTAGCGCGGCACGCCGCCGGTGACTGCCAGCACCGCCAGACGTTCGCGGGCCGAAACGCGGTGGCGACGCTTGCCCCAGAAACTGCTGCAATCAGCCAAAGGCAGTTCATCAACGGTCAGTTCGAGCGATATGCGCCCCATGAAGCCCGGGCTGTTGAGAATGTTCCGGTCGATCCAGGAACTGATCGATCCGCACAGGACAAGAATCAGTCGAGGGGACTTCTTCAGTTTGGTGTCCCAGGCAATCTTCAGTTTGCCGGCGAAATCGGCGTCACCCGCGCCCATCCATGAGATCTCGTCAAGCAGAACCACAGTGCGCTGCGTTTCGTCGATAGCAGTGGCCAGGAAGGAAAAGACCTGCAGCCAATCATCCGGCTGAAACACCGGCAGGCTGCTCTGCTCGGCCAGTTGGCGGGCAAAGGCGTCGAGTTGCGCCTGGTTTCCGCTGCCTTTGGCACTGGGCGGCAGTCCCTGAAACTCCAGGAAGCGGTCGGCACGAGCGCCAAACTGTTGGATCAACGTGCTCTTGCCGATCCGGCGACGCCCGCGGCAAACAACCAGACTGCTCTTGCCCCGCGGCCACAAGGCCTCCAGCGCCGCCATTTCCGACTCACGCCCAACAAACATGACAATCCTTTCTTTCACGAAAACACGCCTAAACTATATTTCGTGAAAAACGGATGGGGCGTCCTCGCAGCCGAGCACCTCGGGACCGCCGTAGTCGTGGATTCGGAGTGCTTCGATCAGCGGTTTCTCAGGTGGAGCACTGTCTTCAGGTTTTCCGCGGTCAACAGCAGCGCATCGGCTGACCGTTCAAGAAAAGGCTGTACATCCCGAATCAACGCGTCCGCGTCCAGTGTATCCAGCTTCGCGGCGGCAAGAATCCGCCACGAGGCACTGTCGTACACGCCGGCGCCCTCGGTTTGGTCCAGGGCGTTCTGCAGCAGCGGCAGGTTCGGTTCCACCGGCGGCCGCCGGGAGCCGTACCACAACAGGTCGAACCAATCGCGTCCTTTCGGGTAGCTGCGGGTTAAGATGGCGTGGAGCTTGCCGGCCATGAGCGAAGGCAGGTCGTAGTGACCGACAACAAAGGTAAAATGTCTGGTGATGACGGCCCGGGCGGTGTCGGCGCCGGCCGGGGGGCGGGTGTCGACTTCCAGCTTGATGGAGAGCTTCTGCTTGGCATGCCCGGACAGGCCTGCCTCTTGGAGGAGACCGGGTACACGGACCCAGCCCGTATGTACGGTCTTGCTGTCGTTCCAGCGAACCAGAGGGTCGAATCCGGCCAGCGACAGGTCCCTTTTGAGCTTCCCCATCCACGCGACCGGATCGTAGCTCTCGTCCTTTGCCAGGGAGAAGTCCAGATCCTCGGAGAAGCGCGGCAGGTTCTCCAGAAACCGTAGAGCGGTCCCGCCGACGAAGGCAATGGCGCGGAAGGCCTCGCTTTCGTGAAGCGAGCGGAGCACACACGCCTGGACATACTCTCGCAGGGCATTCCGTCGGCGCTCCGGATCATGCTCTTTCATGGCAATCGCGATGGCCTGGTCTCTCATAGCTCAATGCTTCCTTCGTCTGTCTCGTCGCAGACCTGCTGCCATACATCTACTGCCCGCAGCAGCCGCGGCTTCCCCATTCGCGCCGCCATATTGCGCAATGCCGGTCGATCGACAATGTCGGTCTGCTGGAATCGCATTTCGGCGATACGCGCCTTTGTCCATTCGCCGGGACGCAGATGGAAGAAGTCGAGCAGGGCCTTCTCGGCCGTGGCCACGATGATGTCGTCGCCGGCGATCGGCAGGGCCTGATATCCGAAGAAGAAATCCTGCTTGACGTTATGGTAAACGAAACGACCGACCGGGTTGGTAAACGTCTTCGTCTTCCGGGTGGTCACACAGGTCCAGGACGGTACGCTTTCCGGGATCAACCCAAAGTGACTCAGGGCCCACACATCGCTCAGATAGGACGGGTGATAGAGCGTGTTGGCGAGAACGGCCGGTGAAAGAGGAACCCGCCGATAGCGATCTGCCAGAGTATACATCCCGCGTCGCAGTGGAATCAGCTTCTCGGCCTGACACCAGCGCCACAGCTGGTTGGTCACGCTCTGCCTGGGCTCACCGGTGAGCTGGACCACCGTTGCCAGGTCGAAACAGGGAAGCGACCCCACAAGATCAACAAATGCATCAAATCTCATTTCCAATATTCTACACTATAGATGATTATTGTCAATAGATCTGGGCGAGGAAACCCCGACAAGCCGAAAGATGGGACAAGTAAGCACCTTTTGGGATATTGTTGCGAAACATAGATTCTTTTGCGGAACATTGCGCTTCCGACGGCGTCTGATATGGTATGAAACAAGAGAATCATTGGAGTATTGGAATCACAGGCAACCCATGGAGTAATGGAGTATTGGAATGTTGGAGTGTTGTCGGACAATGAGTTACAGCCCACGAGAAGAGGGACAAAGACGCATAATGCCTATCGGTAAATGTCTGAGTCCGTTCTGGTCTTGTGAGCTCACCCCCGTCGCTCCATCGCTCCGCAACTCCATCGCTCCGCAATTCCATCGCTCCGCTGCTGATGCTTAAGAAAGGACCTCCTATGTCTCAATGTTCATTTGCCCGCTTTCTGTTTGGCCTCTTGCTCATCCCCATGATTGTCGGCATCGCCGGCGAACGTACCCGGAACTACGGCCTGCACGTGGTACCGGCCGCCAAGACCGTGAAGATCGACGGGGACCTGAAAGACTGGGATCTCTCCGGACAGTACATCTCCTGTAAGGACGCCCCGGAGTTGGTCGACAGTCAGTCCTGCCGTGTGGCCGGGATGTGGGACGAGCAGAATCTCTACATGTCCTTTGTCTTCCGCGACAGCACGCCGCTGCAGAATCACTGGGATCCGAAAACGCACGGCAGCCACAGCTGGGAGGGCGACTGCGTCCAGTTGCGTTTCCGGATCAACAAATTCTTCTGCCATCTGAACATGTGGTATCACACGCCGAAGAAACAACCGGCGATGTACGTCACCTACCAGCGCTTCATGCCGCCGGGGCAGAAGGCGCAGTCGATGAATGTGGACCGCCCGGCCAACCCGTTGCAGGCCGGCGCCGAGATGGCGTTCCAACTGGCCAAAGACGGCAAGGGCTACACGCAGGAAGTCAAGATCCCCTGGAGCGCGATCACGCGCGACGGCAAGTGTCCGGGCGCCGGCGCCAAGGATATGCGGATGGGAATGGAGTTGTTCTGGAGCCGCATCCGCCACAGCGGTATGTTTCCGCGGCTGGAAGACAACCTGGCGCCCGGCACCATCACGGTCGGCCGCTTCTGGCAGCGCGACAGCTCCTGGGGGCCGCTCCTGCTGCGGCAAGAAAACAGCATCTCCTTGCCCATGCCCGATTGGCAGAAGAAACTCCTGCCGGAACCGAAGGGCACGGTCAGCGTCCCCATCGAACTGAAGCAGGACAGCTATGTAACGCTGGCCGTCAATGACGCCAGGGGCAATCGCGTCCGCTGCTGGCAAGCGGCGAAGCGGCTGACAAAGGGCAAACACGTCCTCCAGTTTGATGCATTGTCCGACGAGAACGAACCGTTGCCGCCGGGTACATACCAGTGGGAAGGGATTGCCCGCGACCAGATCGACGTGCGCTGGCTGATGAGTTACTACATGCCGAACTCGACACCGTGGAAGACCAACGACGGCACCGGCGGCTGGGGGCCGGACCACGCCAACCTGCGTACTGTGGTGCCGATCCGCAAGGACCTCCTGTTCCTCGGCGGCATCGTCAGCGAAGCCGGCGATGGTTCAGTCTTCGTCGACGAGACCGGCGCCAAGCAGGGCTTTGCGGGGGAAGGCAAGCTGGCCGCGGTAGTCGGCGACACGGTCTACCGGCTGTCCAACCGCTTCAACAATATCGGCGTCGCCAATGCTCGGACCTTTCGTCCGGACACGATCAAACTGGCGAATGGCAAGATGGTATCCGAAGTTCGCATTGCGCCCCAGACCGATGCGATCCTCGGCATGGCCGCGACTGAAGCCGGGGTGTTCTTTTCGGTCCGCAGCAAACAGGACGACAAAGCGGTTCACCAGTTGCGGCGGCACGATCTGAAGACACTGGCGAAGTTGGACGAGTGGACCGCGCCGGTCAGCGGGCCGATGGCTTTGCGGGCGGACGGCACGCTGCTGTTGGCCGCCGCCACCGGGGTGTTCGCAGCGGACCCGACAACCGGCAAGATGACCTCTGTATACGAAAAGGACTTCGGCGCCGCCATCGGTCTGACGGTGGCCCCCCAGGGCAACGTGTTCGTCGGTCTCGGCGCGCCGCGGCACCAGATCGTTCTGCTGTCGCCGCAGGGCAAGGGATTCCGTGAAACCGGTCGCCTCGGCAAAGCCGGCGGTCGGACGTTGGCGGGATTCTACGACCCGACGGAGGGCTTCTTCGAACCGAGTGGTCTGGGCGTTGACAGTCAGGGCCGCCTCTGGGTGGCCGAGGACATCAAGGGCTGCAAGCGCGTCAGCATCTGGGACTGGCAGCAGAAGAAATGGCTGAAGGACTTCATCGGCGGGACCTACTACGGCGGCGGCGGCATGATCAACCCGCTGGATCCGACCGAAGCATTCTACAGCAACATGGTGTTCAAGATCGACCTCGACACGGGCGACTGGAAGCTGAAACAAGTCGGCTTGCTCGGGCCCGGCCGGGCGGTTGGCGACACCACACCGGCGCACGGCCAGGGTCACGCCAAGCCCGCCGTTTTGAACGTGGCGAACTACGGGATCACACCCGGTACGGCCGACCAACTGCTCGTCTGCAAGGGAAGGAGTTATCTGGCGCAGCACCGCGGCCACTTGGCGCGGATCTACCGCAAACGGCCCAATGGACTCTGGGCCCTCTGTGTCTGGCTCAACTACGGCGGCAAGGTCCGTTCCGGCCGCTGGCGGAAGACCGTCTGGAAGAGCATCGCGCCGCTGCTCTGGGTTGATCGCAACGACGACTTCGAAGTCCAGACAAACGAGATAACCCAAGGCAAAGTCGGCGAATGCTGGGGCGCCAATTCCTATTGGGGCAACGGCATCGGCCCGGACCTGAGTATCTACGCGCGGGCAATCACGCCGCCGCGCAATCTCAAGGGTGCTAAGCGCAAGGCGTTCAAGACCCACCCGGCCAAGGCCTACCGCGTCCAGTCGTTCACCAAGGGCGGCACGCCGATCTACGATCGGAAGCGTTTCGACATCATGCCGAACTTCTATGCCGGTACCGGCCTGTCCGACGGCACGTTCTTCGCTGAGGGCGGCAAGCTGTCCAAACTGCAACCGGAGAAGACGACCGGACAGACCAAGTACTGGTACCGCGGCGAGAAGACCCAACGTTGGACCGATCGCATGCCGGAGCCCGGCGTGCTGATCGCGATGAATAAGCACTGCGGCGTCGCGCCGTCACCGGTCGGTGATTTGGTGGCGTTCATCAGCGATAATGGCCAGCGCTATCTCGTTACCGGCGACGGACTGTATGTCGATCAGTTGATGCAGGACTCCCGGAGCCAGAGCGACCCCTGGCCCAAGAACCCCAAACGCGGCGTGCTGGTCAACAACATGGCGCCCGGCGGCGAGTCCTTCTGCGGCTGGTTCTGCCGTCTCAAAGACGGTCGCTACCTGCTGACCACCGGCTTCCTGGACTGCCGGGTGCTGCAGGTCGAGGGCATCGACTCCCTGCGCCGTCTGCCCGGCGGCAGCTTCACCGTAACAAAAGCGGACGTGGCCCGCGCCAGGGAGATCCAGGCCTTCCGGCTTAACGCCAGGCGTATTACGCCGCGCACCGAGATCGCCAAACGCAAACAGGCATTCACTGTCGACGGCAAGCTCGATGACTGGAACGGTGTCAAACCACTGGCGCTGCCGACGCCGATCAAGAAGGGCGGCCTCGTCCGTTACGCCTGGGATGCGAAAAACCTTTACGTTGTCTGGCAGGTGCAGGACAAAACACCGATGAAGAACATGGCCGACCGCTGGGAGCACGCGTTCAAGGACGACGCCGTCGACTTGATGTTCCGGCCGACGGCGAACAACATCGACAGCCGCAAACTGCTTGTTGGTGATTGTCGCATCCTGTTCACGCGTCAGCGCGGCAAGGATCTGGGGATCCTCTATCGGCCGAAATCCAAAACGCCGAAATCCTATCGGTTCGACGCGTTCGAGGGCGCCAACCGCCAGAACGCGCACACCATGCAGGAGGTCCGTCAGCTGACGCCGAAGGACCTCCAGTACGCGATCAGCCGCTCGCAGACCGGCTACGTGGTCGAAGCGGCGATCCCCTGGGACCTCCTTGGCGGCAGACCGGACTCAGGTAATGCCACCCGCATGGACTTCGGGGCGTTGCTCGGCGACCCCGCCGGCGGCCGCGTCGCAAACCGCGTCTACTGGTCCAACCGCAACACGGCGATCGTCTCCGACATCCCCTCCGAGGCCCGCCTCGAGCCGGCGCAATGGGGGATCGTGACGTTTTCTGACTGAACTGGGCAAGATCCCTGACGGCGGCGCGTTTGCTGAGAAAAGCCAAAACCTGAGGAGAATCACCATGCTGCGTCATTGCCTCGCTTCCCTGTTGTGCCTTGCCGCCTTCGCGGCGAGGGCCGCCGAACCGTCAGACTATGACTTCACTGCCGTTACCCAACTACTCAACAACAACCTGGATAAGTATCAGGGCGGGGTGGTCGTGGTGCTGCAGCAGGGCGACCGCGAAATCTACACCTATCAGTCCGGCGACATCCGGCGCGATACGAAAAAGGGGTTGGCCTCGGCGAGCAAATGGCTGTCTGCGGCTGTGGTCCTGCGTTTGGCTGAGAAGGGCAAGTTCGGACTCGACGACCAAGTCGGCAAACACCTGCCGATCTTCAACACCAACAGCAAGGGACACGTTACTGTGCGTCAGTGTTTCGGCATGACGTCCGGGCTTTACCTTACGGATCCGAACTATGAGACGCAATGGGATCTGACGCTGGCGCAGTCCGTTGACCTGATCGCCGAGAATACCCCTATCGTCTTCACGCCGGGCACGAAATTGGCCTATGACGGCGACGGTATGCAGGCGGTTGGCCGGATCTGCGAAGTGACGGCCAATTCCGACTGGCGCACCTTGGCGGCGCAAGAGTTGTTCACACCCCTGGGGATGACCGGCGCTGACTTCCAACTGTTGCCGGTCAACCCGCTCATTGCCGGCGGCGCTCGCGCCACGGCCAATGAGTACCTCAGCTTCCTCCGCCTGATCATGAACGGCGGCGTCAAGAACGACGGCACGGTCTTCCTCCGGCCGCGGACGATGCGGAACTTCTTTACCAACGCCACCAGAGATCTGCCGGAGTACTCCTCCCCGTGGCCCGCAGGGACCGCCCAGTACCCGAACAGCTTCCGTCCGGACTACGGCTTCGGTTCGTGGATCATGGTCGAAGATGGCAGCGATGTGCTTGAAGTAGCCAGTCCCGGGGCGTTCGGTACCTGGCCCTGGGTCGATCGCAAACGTAATCTGCGCGGCATCATCTTCATGCACTCGCTCACGGGCTTCAGCCAGACAGTCTCGACCAACCTGCAGATTCTGGCGGCCATCCGCAACGCCATCGACGCCGGCGGCAACGTCCCCCTGCCGGTCGCGAAGATCACGGCAAGCGCCGTTTCCGGTCGGGCTCCGTTGACGGTTGAATTCAGCGCCGCCGGCTCGACCGATCCCGAGGACGACCCCTTGACCTGCGTCTGGGATTTCGGCAGCAGTGCCGTCACCGGCGCCGCCGCCAGTCACACGTTCGCCACTCCCGGCAGTTACGAGGTCATCCTCAATGTTACCGACACCAAGGGCAGCAGTGACACGGCCACCGTCACCATCGAGGTAGCTGAGAACCATGCGCCCGAGTTTCTGTCAGGCGGTCCTTACGCCGACCCGGATCCGGTGACGCTGCCGGCCGCGACAACCCTCAATGTCCTGGCTGAAGATCCGGACAATGACGACCTGACGTACTTCTGGGAAAAGATTGACGGCCCCGGGACGATGACCTGCAGTGCCAACAACACGACCACCAGTGACGTCGTCAGCGCCAGTTTCTCAGCCGCCGGCGACCACGTTATTCGTGTCACGGTCACTGATTCCTACGGCGCGGCGATCACGGGTGAAACCAACGTCACGGTGTTGGGCGAAGACGGCGGCGATGGCGGCGGCGGAGTACTGCTTGGCGGCGGCAGCGGTAGTGGCGGCTGCAATTTCCGTCCGTCTTCCGAGAAACGGATTGACTTGCTTTTGATTGTGGGAGTTGCCCTGCTACTCCCGTGCGTGATTCGGCGCTGGTTCTGACCGGCAGCACTTTCGGCGATTTCCTGCCGTCCTACATCGGACCTGCCGTTTTCTCCGCCCCCTATAGCATTTTTATAAAAACTGTGGCCGTCCCAGTAGGCTTTGAACTTGCCTTTTTCCTGCCGGAGT
>CAYLNH010000175.1:0-14630 GCA_964384625.1 uncultured Lentisphaerales bacterium | reverse complement strand
TCTGAGCATAAACGTAATGGTTACATAGAACAGAGGGCGGTAATCGAGGGCTTACGAATTTGCCTGACCGGGTAAGATTTCACCTGAAATCGGACTATATTCGGGGTTTGATGCGGCGCGATGTTCAGACCCCGGCAAGGAGTGAATGTGGTCCAGACCATTGTACAATCGATTCGGCAGGGACCGGGCGGGCAGAATCCGGCGCTGACTGCCGTCTGTGACGAGGATTTCGATCTCAGCTACGGCGAGCTTTTCGCGAAGGTGGACGCCATCAGCGCCGATCTGCAGGCGGCGGGGCTGCGGCCGAAGATGCGGGTGGCTTTGTTCTGCTCGGATTGTGTCGACTACATCATTGCCAGCCTGGCGATACTGAATTGTCAGGGGGTCCTGGTGCCGGTGCATGCGTCTTCGACCGCGGAGGAAGTAGCAGACCTGCTGGAACAGATGCGGGTGAACCTGCTGATCTTCGACCCGCAACTGCACACTGACGATGCGGCCGGGGACCTGACGCCCGGCGTCTGGATCTGCACCGGTCTGCGCCTGGTGGACACCGGTGTCGCGGCGACCTTTGATTGGCTTGACGAAGTCGAGGACCCGGCGTTCATCCGGTTTTCCTCCGGGACGACCGGCAGCAAGAAGGGGGTCCTGCTGACGCATACGGCGATCCACGAACGCGTGAACAACGCCGACAAAGCGCTGGCGATCACGCCGGACGACACGATTCTCTGGGTCCTGTCGATGAGCTTCCACTTCGTTGTCAGCATCCTGCTGTTCCTGTTGCGCGGCGCCCGTATCTGTTTGTGTCAGCGCGACTTTCCGTTTGTGCTGCAGGGCGCGCTGCTGGCCGGCAAGGGCACGTTCATCTATGCCGCGCCGCTGCACTACCATATGCTGTGCGCGTCGGACCAGTTCCCGGGCGAAGCGTTGAAGAACGTGCGCCTGGCGATCTCGACGGCGATGCGTCTGCCGCAGGAGACGGCGGACCGTTTCCGAGACAAGTTTGATTTCGAACTGGCGGAGGCCTACGGCATCATCGAGGTCGGTCTGCCGTTCGTCAATCGCCACACTGCGGCGATTCCTGGGTCGGTCGGCAAGGTTCTGCCGGATTACGAAGTGAAGCTCGCTGACCCCGACGACGACGGCGTCGGCGAGATCTGCCTTCGCGGCGGCGGCATCTACCGGGGCTACGTCTCGCCGTGGGCGCCCCGCAGTCGCGAGGACTGGTTTCACACCGGCGATCTCGGACGGTTTGACAACGACGGCAACCTGTTCATTGTCGGCCGCTGCAAGAATATGATCAATTTCGCCGGCATGAAGGTTTACCCGTATGAGGTGGAAGCTGTTCTGAATGCGCATCCGGCGGTGAAGGAATCGCTGGTGTACGGCGAGGACCACCCGCGCTACGGGCAGCTTCCGTGTGCCCGGGTCGTGCTGCAGAAACCGGCGGAACCGGCGGAACTGCAGGTTTATTGCCTGGAGCATCTGTCGTCCTATAAATCGCCGAAGACAATTACGATGGTTGACGAATTGCCGCGCACGCCGAGCGGCAAACTGCGCCGGGATAACTGAGAACGTCGATGGCCGAGAACTATGATCATGTTGTGGTTGGCTCGGGGATCGCCGGGCTGACGGCGACGCTGCTGCTGGCAAGATGCGGCCGGCGCGTGTTGTTGGTCGAGAAGGCGCCGTATATCGGCGGCAGCCTGCGGCGGTTTCGTTATCGCGGCATTCCTTTCGATACCGGTTTCCACTTCACCGGCTCCCTCAATCCGGGCGGCCTGCTCGATGACATGCTGATCGCCCTCGACATGCGGGATCGTATTGTCCCCGTTTTTCCCGAGGTGGGCACCGTCAATCAGTTTATGATGGAACCGGACGGCAAACTCTACAACTTCCCCGCCGGCATCCCCGAAATCATCGGCCAGCTCAAGGATTACTTCCCCGGCGACGCCCAGGCCGTTGAACGTTATTTCGACATGGTCAAGAGCGTCTGCCGCGAGACCGGCTCGATGAATATCCGCCATGAAGGCATGTCCGTGGATCGGCTCGATGAGGACTTCGTCAGTCTGCAGGAGGTCCTTGACGGCCTGACCGACAACCGCACGCTGAAGGCCCTGCTGAGCGGCTTCTGCATGTGCTACGGGTCGGCGCCGGCCGACGTGTCCTTCGCCGATCACAGCCGCATCTGTATCGGCATGTATGAATCCGTGGCGAAAGTCGAGAACGGCGGCGATGCCTTCGTCGAGGCGTTTGCCGACGCCTTCAAAACCGAGGATGTCGACATCCTCTGCAGGACCGAGGTCGAGGAGTGTCTCGATGTCAAGGACAAGCGCGTCGGCGGCTTCCGTTTGAGCGACGGCCGTGAAGTCACGTTCGAGTCGGCGGTCTTCGCGATCCACCCCCATCTGATGCTGCAGACTCTGCCCCCGGACAAGATCAGCAACGGCTTCATCCACCGGCTGTCGGACTTTGAGCCGTCCTCCGGGTTCTTCGCGGTATTCGGTCTGTTCGGCACGCTGTACGACACAACGGCGAACATCATCTCGATCTATCCGAGCGATGATGTGAATCGGATGGTCCACGCAACCGAGCGCGAAGAAGACTCGGCCATCGTGCTGATCCGGTCCAGGGAGGTGCTGAACGGCAAGCCGGTCCATGCCGTGACGGCTCTGGAGGTCAGCGAGTATGCCAATATCGCGGCCTGGGCGGAGACGCACACCGGTCGGCGGCCGCAGGAGTACCTGCAGTACAAGGCGCGCAAAACCACGCGCATGTGCGAACGCGTGAACGCGATGGTCGGCCACAAGTTCGGCGATCTGAAACCGTTCACGTCAAGTTCGATGTTGACCTTCCGGGATTACTTGAACTCCCCCGATGGTTCGGCCTATGGTATCCGCCAGCAGGTCGGTCAGATCAAATGCATCGGCCGCCTGCCGTTGCGGAACCTGTTTGCGGCGGGGCAGAGCGCGTTGCAGCCGGGCGTCGTCGGCGCCATGATGTCGTCGTTCATCGTGGTTCGGACCATGCTCGACCGGGACCTGTACCAGAAGTCGATAATTGGAAAGCTGTAGATGAAGCGTGTAGTCATAACCGGCGCCGGCGTGATTTCGCCGTTGGGCATCGGCGTCGAGGCGATGATGTCCGGGCTGGCGGCCGGCCGGAGTGCGGTCCAGCGGATGACGGATTGGTCCGGATACAAAGGACTGCAGGCATTGACCGGCGCCCCGGCGCCGCTGGAAAACGCCAACGCGATCCCGCGTTCTTCCCGGCGGTTCATGGGGCGGTTGAGTCTGTTTGCGGCCCAGGCCGCCGACCAGGCCGTGGCCCAGGCCGGGCTTGATCCCGAGTTCCTCGGCAGCGGCGCCGTCGGCGCCGTCGTCGGTTCCACCATGGGCAGCGCCGCCAGCATCAGTGAGGCCTTCGAGATCATGCTGCCGGACCACGACCTGACCTTGCTGCCGTCCACCAGTTTCTTCCAGAGCATCTCGCACACCGCCGCGATGAACGTCTCGCAGTACCTGAACATCCGCGGCGTGGTGCTGGCGACCGCCGCCGCCTGTGCCTCCGGACTGCAGGCGATCGGCGCCGGCTTCGACCTCGTCCGCAACGGCCGTCAGACCTGTATGCTCTGCGGCGGCGCCGAAGAACTGCATCCGACCGTGACCGCGTCGTTTGACATTATTTATGCCGCCTCGACCGAGTATAACGACCAGCCGCAGTGCAGTTCGCGCCCGTTCGACACGGACCGCGACGGCCTGGTCTGCGGCGAGGGCGCCGGCGTTGTGGTGCTCGAAGAATACGAACACGCGAAAGCCCGCGGCGCCGAAATCCTCGGTGAAATCGTCGGCTACCACACCTGCGGCAACGGTTCGCATATCACGCAGTCGGATACGAACGCGATGGTGGCCTGCATGCATCGCGCCATGGCGGATGCCGCAGTTGAAACCGCCGACATCGATTTTGTCAGCGCACATGCGACGGCCACCGTGCACGGTGATCCGGCCGAGGCCCAGGCCATTCGGGCGATCTTCGGCGATCGCGTCCCGGTGAACAGTCTGAAAGGCCACCTGGGCCATACCCTCGGCGCCTCCGGCGCCATTGAACTGGTTGCCGGACTGGAAGCCATGCGAACCGGCGAGGTCTATGCCACGCGAAACCTGGAAAATGTCGATCCGGAATGCGATGGTATCGACCACGTTCGCGAAACGCGGAAACTGGATATCGATGTGCTGCTGAAGAATTGCTTTGCCTTCGGCGGCATCAATGCGGCACTCGTCTGCCGGCAAGCTGAATAGATAGGAACCGATTCATGCTCAGAGATGAAATCGTCACCATGACCAATGAGGTCTTTGCCGACGAATTCGAAATTGACAGCGACCAACTCGTGCCGGACGCCAATATCTTCCTGGACCTCGGGCTGGACAGTCTGGATATGGTCGATCTCGTGGTGGCGTTGCAGAAGAAGTTCGGCGTCTCCGCCCGCAGCGATGCGCGCATCCGCGAGGTGCGAACGCTGAACGATCTTTACGACTACATCCTTACTGTTCGCGAGGAACAAGGGGGCGACACATCCGGCTAGCCACCCGGCTCCTGTGCGGGCCTCATTCTGAAGCCCGGTCTGGGCGTATCATTTGAAGAAACTTCTCCTTAATCTGACCTACCCGCCGCTGTTTCTGTTGGCCTTTGTCCTGGTTCCGCCGCTGCTCACGCTCTATCTGCTGGTGCAGGCGCCCTTCATCTCGCACCGGGCGGCCATGCGCAAGTTCCGGAACCTGATCAAAGTCTACGGCCGCATCATGCTCGGGCTGCTCTGGCCCTGGGTCAAGATCGTCTACGAAGACCACGGCGGCGAGCCGACGCCCGGCTGTATCTACGTCTGCAATCACCGGTCGTCGTCCGACCCGTTTATGATGGCGTTCCCCCCGGGCGAGACGATCCAGGTGCCGAATGCCTGGCCCTTCCGCCTGCCCTTCCTCGGGTGGATGGCGCGTCGCGCCGGCTACCTAAGTGTCCGCGAAATGGAGGTCGCGGACTTCTATCGGCGCGGCAAGGAGTACCTCGACGACAACATCAATCTCGCCACGTTCCCCGAGGGTACGCGTTCGACCACCGGCGA
This sequence comes from uncultured Lentisphaerales bacterium, assembly GCA_964384625.1. Classification (GTDB taxonomy): domain Bacteria; phylum Verrucomicrobiota; class Lentisphaeria; order JABSQK01; family JABSQK01; genus CAYLNH01. Next base: position 9,514 of record CAYLNH010000175.1, on the reverse strand, counting down.
GATGGGCCCGTTCCACAGTACCGTGTTCCGCCTGGCTTTGCGGGCGCAGGCGCCGATCGTGCCGATCTGCCTGTCCGGTACCGGCACCTTCATGCCGAAGGGCTCGCTGATTCTCAGCCCCTGTACCATCCGCGTGCGGCGACTGCCGCAGATCGCGTATGACGACTACAAAGACATGTCGCCGTTCCAATTGAAGAACCATGTGCATGACGTCATCGACGCCGAGCTCAAACGCATGGAAGGCAAAGCCGCCGCGCCGCCATCGGCGCCGACGATCGCGCCCGGGCAGTTTCCATGGCAGGATATCCTGGCGGCTGTCGAGCAACGGCAACTGCTGGCCTTGCGTCTGTCGTTCGGCGCCATACACGATAAACCCAGATTCCCGCGACTGGAGAGCCCGGCGGCGAAACCGTTGACCGCGACGCAGCGCCGGGAATTAATTGTCGCGGCGAAGACCGTCGGCGTCCGCCGGGTCACGCTTTGCGGAGTCGGGGACACCGCTGAAGCCGGGGACCTCCTGCAGGTCATCGGCCGGGAAGCACTGACCGTCGAGGTCGAGTTGATCCCGGGGCAGTTGACCGAGGCACAGGTCGAATGGCTGAATACGGCGGCCGCCGAGATCGTCTTTGCCTTGAACCGCGTTTTCTGGCGCGAGCGCGATGCCGTCGCGGCGCAGGCCGCCCTGCAGGAGGCCCTGAACATGATTCCGGAGCGACAGCAGCCAAGACGATGCAGTACTGTGCTCTGCCGGGAGAGCGTAACGGCACTACCGGCAGTGTCGGCGTGGTTGCGTGAGCAACAGGTGGATTTGCAGATCGCCGGTGTCGGCACGAAACTCGATGACGTCGACAGGTTCTGGCTGCGCGAGAACGCCGACGCAATCCAGGATGCTGTCGAGCTGGTTTCCGCCGGCGATGAGTATCCGCTGGCCGGTAGCAACGCCTGGTGCGCGGCGCCGCTGTTCTCCTGCTGCGTTGACCGTGACGGCAATGTTTTCGCGGATCCCGGCATCGATCTGGTGATCGGCAATCTGCACGAACAGACCCTGGTTGAAGTTCTGCGCGACAGTGAAGTGCTGGAGGACATCCGTGCCTGGCGCGAGACCATCTCGGGGCCGTGCGCCGACTGCGACCTGCTGAATCGCTGCGGCGGCTGCCGCGCTGTCGCCTATGAGTTGACCGGCGACTATCTCGCTTCCGACCCGTTGTGCCGGCGAAATGCCGAGCGCCGGGACGATATCGACGGCTTGCCGCTGGCGGCGGAGACCGTCATCCCGCACCGGAAACCCATGCGTCTGGTGGACCGCATCCTGGAGATCGGCGATCGTTACAGCTGGGTCGAGGCCGCCGTAACGGCCGACTGGCCCTTCCTGCAGGCGCCGGGGAAGGTCGAGGACGCCGCCTATCTCGAGTTGATGGCGCAGGCGACCGCCGCGGATGACGGGTTTCGAAACCGCTGCCGCAAACAGGGCCTCGGTTTCTTGATCGGTGCGAAAAAACTCGAGGTCCTGGGACAGGCGTCTGTCGGCGATGTCCTGACCATTCACATGTTCAAGGACGCCAAGCTCGACAATTTCGGTATCCTGGTGGGGACCGTTTTGAACGGCGATGAATGTATCGCCAGGGGCGAGATCAAAGTGTATCGTGAACCTGAAGGAGAATCATCATGATTCGGTCTCTGATCATCTCTGCAATACTGCTCGTGACCGTCGTCGTCGGCGGCGACGCCCCCGGTGAGCAAGCCGTACTGGACAAGCTGGAGAAGAGCTTCTCCACCATCAAGACGGTACAGGCCGACTTCGTCGAGAAACGCCGGCTGAAGATTCTCAAGCAGACGCTGACGCTGAAGGGACATCTGAAGCTCGAGGCCCCCGGCCGCCTGCTGTGGCGCAATGACGAGCCTATGCGGTTCGAGCTGATGATGGATGACAAACAGGCGAAACAGTGGGACGAAGACACGAACAAAGTGCAGGCCTTCGATGTCGGCAGCAACCCGATTTTCAAGCAGGTGCTGGGGCAGATCAAAGCCTGGTTCTCGGGCCGCTTCGGCGAACTCAAGAAAGACTATGACATGGCGGTTAAACAGGTCGAGCCGATGGTCCTGGAGTTTCGCCCGCGCGACGGCAGTCTGGCGGCAAAGGCCGTCAAACTCGTTACCGTCCGGATCCAGAAAGACGGCAAATACGTCAACCGCATTTCCATCGACTACCTGAGCGGGGATACAACGACGATCGCCTTCTCGAATACCAAATTGAATGAAGCCATCCCGGCCTCGGTGTGGAAGGACTTCGGTCGTGGCAAATGACCGGCTGGCATCCTGGTTCGCGGCGCTGCAGAAGCACCCCGTTCGGGTTGCCGCCGCGGTTCTGGCTGCCCTGCTGTTGAGTGGACTCGGCTTCCTGCGGCTGTCCCTCGATCCGTCGCTGACGGTAATGCTGCCCGAGAACAGTGAGACGCTGGCTACGATCACCTTCCTGCGCGATACGGATTTCTCCGGCAAGGCGGTGCTGTCGGTACACAAGAGCGATCCCGACGTCTCCCAAGCCGAGTTCATCCGGGCTGTGGAGGCGCTGGCGGCATCGCTGGAATCGCCGTTGGTGGATCGTGTTGTCACCGGTTTCAAACAGGAACAGGTCATTACCGAAATGGGCGAGTTCCTGAAACGCGCGCCGGAGTTGATCGACGCGGATGATCTGAAGACGATGGAAGCGCGACTGACGCAAAAGCAGATCAACCGCAAGATCCGCAGCAAGTACATGCAGTTGCTCAAGCCGCAGGGCAGCTTCATGCTGTCCGGCCTGCGCTCTGACCCGCTCGATATCCGTATGGACATCCTCCATCGCCTGCGCGATCTGGCCACGTCGTTCGGTTATGACCTGCGGGTTGAGGACGGCCATATCCTCAGTCGCGACGGCAACTACGCCATGGTGGTCATCGAGACGAACGTGGATTTTACCGACTCCGGCAAATCCAAGGACCTCCTGGCGCTGTTGAATGAGCAGTGTGCGCAATTGCCGGATTGGGCGGAAGTCGATATTGTCTGCGGTCACCAGCACACCGTCAGCAATGAACGCGTGATCAAACGCGACATCCGCGTCACGCTGACCATCGTGACGATTGCCTTTATCGCGTTGTTTGTCTTCTACTTCCGCGATCCGCGGGCCGGCGCTGTGTTCGCGATTCCCATGGTCGCGGTCGTCGGCGCGCTCAGTCTGTGCGCCGTCGTCATGGGCACGCTGTCGCCGATGGCCATCGGCTTCGGCAGCGTCATCGCCGGTATTGCCGTGGACTACGGCATTCATATTTACATCGCGGTGAAACGGACGGCGTCGTCGGCTGACGCCGTGCGGCGGGTGATGCGTCCGATCGTCCTCGGGGCGTTGACGACGTCCGGCGTGTTCGCGGCGTTTCTGTTCAGCGCGATCCCCGGCTACCGTCAGCTCGCCTGGCTGGCCTTGCTCAGTATCGTGTTCTCCGTGGCGATCGCGTTACTGCTGCTGCCGGCGTTCATCAAGCACCAGGCGGACGCCGGCGCCGGCAGATGGAAACTGCCGGATTGGACAAAGCGCCAGGCCGGTGTGATCTGCGCGATTGCCCTGCTGGCCTTCGTCTCCCTGCTGCCGAGTCTGTCCTGCGCCTCGTTCGAAAGCGACATGGCCCTGCTCGACGGCACTGAGAAGAAATACCTCGAGCAGGAGGAACGCTTCCAGGAAGTCTGGGGCCAGGGCGATGCCGGCCAGGCCATGGTTGTGGTCGGCGCCGACAATCTGGAGGGCGCGCTGCAGGCCAATGACTGGGTCTATCACGAGATCACGGCGCGTTTGCCGGACGTCGAAGTGGTCAGTTTCGCGCGCATCTGGAAATCCGCCGACGAACGCCGGCAGAACCTGCAAAACTGGAAGCAGTTCTGGACGCCCGAACGGATTGCGGCCGTGCGCCGCCGCCTGGTACGAGCCGGCGCCGGATATGGGTTTACCGAAGACGCCTTTGATCCGTTTCTCAAACAACTCGCTGAGCCGCCCGCGGAGATCGCCGTGAATCCGAAGGACAACCAGATCCTGTCGGAACTGCAGCAGCGCTTTATCCAGCCGCAGGGCAACCGGATCTACGCGTTCACCTATGTCCCCGATACGAAGGGGAATATCAGACGTCTGCAGGACCTGCCGCAGGACAAGTACAAACCGATGATCATCTCGCGCGCTTCGATCTCGCAAACGTTGACCAACGACTACTCCAGGGAGATCTCCCGGGTGGCGATCCTCGCCTGCAGCCTGGTGCTGATGTCGTGTGCGCTCCTGTTGCGCAACATCAGGATGACGTTGATCTCGCTCGTGCCGGTGGCTTTCGGTGTTGTCTGTATCCTGGCGCTGACCACGGCATTGGGACGGCCCATGACGGTGGTGACCTTGTTCGCTGCGATCGTGGTGATCGGGCTGTGCATCGACTACGGCATCTTTGCCGTGCACTCGTATGCGCACAACTTGAAAGTCGGTACGTTCTCGGCCATTACTTTGTCGGCGGGCACCACGTTGATCGGTGCGGCCACCTTGTTGTCCGCCAGACATCCGGCGCTGTTCTCGATCGGCCTGACACTGCTCGGCGGCATCGCCGGCGGCTATGTCGCGGCCATCATCGTCGTCCCGGCGTTCAGCCGGTTGATTATTGAAAGGAAGATTTCTGCGAATGACTCGTGCGAAGCACAATAATTTGCCGGGTGCAGGGGGCGGCTCGCCTCCTGCCGGGGTCTGGGGCAACGCCCCGGTTCCTCCAAGGCGAAGCCTTCCTCCTGCCGGAACAGGCCGCGACGACAACCGACTGCAACCGACTGCAACCGACTACAACCGATGGGCTGGAGTAGCGCTCGGACTGCTGCTCGCCTGTCTTGTGGGCTGTGGCAGCGTCCCCTTCGAGCCGATGCCGAAATCGGACCTGTCCTGCGCGGACCCAGTCGCCGTGCGCGACAACTTCCAGAAGACCGTGCCGCCGAAACTGAAACAACTGCAGAGCGTCACGTTCCAGTTCTTTGGCAAGGAGATGGTTGGTCTGGGGGTGCTGGAGGTCGACATCGAGAACAAGACCTTCAAGCTGGCGTGCTCGACGTTGTCCGGCGCGAAGCTCTTCGATCTCGAAGGCACAGCCGAGAAGATCACGGTGCACAACGCCGCGCCGGCCTTCGGCGAATACACGCAGGAGATCTCGCAAGCCGTCGGTCAGGACATCCGCTACATCTATTTCGACTGGACACCCGAGACGATCGACAAGATCAAACACGGCAAATACGAGCTGAAGCTGATTGAAAAGACCGACAACGGTCGGATCGAGTATACTTTTGCCGGGTACGACCGGCAGCTGGTCGAGAAGCGTGTCTACCGCGGCTGGAAACGGTTGAGCCGCGTGCGTTACTTTGACTACACAACCGGCAAGCAGGGAATCTACCCGAAAGGCATCGTCCTGAAAAACGGCAAATTCCGCTACCGCCTGATCATCCGCGTCAAACAAGAGTTGTAGACAGAGGAGCGATTTCGCATCCGCCAATGTAGGAGCGGCTTCCACGCCGCGATCCGCCTCCGAGAATGTAGGAGCGGCTTCCACGCCGCGATCCGCCTCCGAGAATGTAGGAGCGGCCTCCGAGAATGTAGGAGCGGCTTCCACGCCGCGATCCGCGTCCGAGAATGTAGGAGCGGCTTCCACGCCGCGATCCGCCTCCGAAAATGTAACGATCCGAGTCCGAGAATGTAGGAGCGGCTTCCACGTGCCAAAGGCATTCCGCCCCTGCGGGGCCCCGATCCCAAACCCGACAAACAATGAAAACCGAACTCAAACAACATCTGACCGACATTCGCACCGACGGCAGCAGCGCCGCGGCCAGGCTGTCATTGCCGGCCGAGTTTGTCGGGTTCCAGGGGCATTTTCCGGACAACCCCGTACTGCCTGGCGTCTGCCTGGTGCAGGCCGGGGTGTTGATGGCGCAGGAGGCCCTTGGCAAGAATCTGCGGCTGACCAGGCTCAAGCGCGCCAAGTTCCTCAGTCCCGTCGGTGTGGATGACCCGATCACCGTTTCCTGTGAAACCAACGATATGCAGGCCAAAGTTGCCATGACCCGCGGTGACGAATGCGTGGCGCAGTTCAGCCTGGTGCTCCAGGAGGTCGATACGTGAAGGTCCTCCTGATCTCCGCCAATACGGCCACCGATCCGTATCCGGTCTACCCGCTGGGGCTCTCGGTCATCATGAACGCCTTGCGCGAAGCCGGGCACGATGTCGATGTCTTTGATTTCCTCCGGCACCACGCCGTGGAGCCGTTGGCGGCAAAGGCCGCCGGGATGCAGCCGGACTTGGTCGGAATCTCAATCCGCAATATCGACAACACCAACGCGGCCCACGAACTGCGTTACCTTGATATCGTCGAGCAGATTGTCGAGACGATCCGACTTGCATGCCGGGCGCCCGTTGTCTTGGGCGGTTCAGGCTTTTCCATCATGCCCGAGGCCATCCTCCAGCGCGTCGACGCTGATTACGGTGTGGTCGGCGAAGGCGAGGAACTGATTCTGGAGTTGATCAGGCAACTGGAGTCCGGCAAACCGCCGGCGGAAAAGATCCTGCACGCCGGCACGAAGCTGGTCGATGCCGGCATCGCCGGGGGCGCGTATGATGCCGAACTGCTCCAATACTACGTCAACAGCGAAGGGATCACTCCCATTCAGACCAAGCGCGGGTGTGACCGGCATTGCGTCTATTGTACTTATCCGATCCTCGAAGGGCATTGCCTGCGGCCGCGTGATCCACACGCTGTCGTCGACGATATCGAAGCGCTGATGCAGAACCACGGTGTCCGGCAGGTCTTTTTTGTCGACTCTGTGTTCAACGATGCCGACGGCTGCTATCGGCAGTTGGTTGAGGCAATGCATGCGCGCGACGTCTGTGTGCCGTGGACCGCATTCTTCTCGCCCGGCCGCGAAGTCGATGACGAGATCGTGGCGCTGATGCAGGAGACCGGCCTGGAATCAGCTGAGATCGGCGCCGACGCGACGACCGACACGACATTGGCGGCATTGCGCAAAGGCTTCACGTTTGCCGATGTTATCGCCATGAACGATTGTTTCCGGCGCCATGAGATAACGACGACGCACTCCTTTATGTTCGCCGGGCCGGATGAAACGCCGGAGACGGTAGAGCAAGGCATCGAGAATCTGTGCAGTTTGAAGGAGACCGCGAGCTTTATCTTCATGGGGATTCGTATCCTGCCCGGGACCCCTTTGTGGAAACGCGCCGTTGAGGAAGACGTGATCAAAGCCGATGACGACCTCCTCGATTCGGTCTATTATTTTTCGCCGGCGCTCGACCGCGACGAGCTCGAGAAGCGGCTGACGGAAGCCTTTGCCGACCGCCGGGACATTATCTTCCCACCCGACGCCATCAACGCCCAGCTGCAGTTCCTGCACCGGATGAAACGGCTTGGCGCCGGATGATCGGTGATCGGCACCTCAATGATGTTCTCATTCCGTCAGCGATCGAACAGGCGCGAACTTTGGCTGTATCACAAGCGTCCCAGACGACGACAGACTATGGCTGCCCAACGGACAGCAGTGAGCGTAGCGAGCGTCAACTTGTGCTTCGGAGGCATGAGCACGGATGCTCATGATACATGTCGGACGACTGTTCCGAAACGAGTAATCGGTAATCGGTGATCGGTGATCGGTAATCGGTGATCCGCAGGCTTTCTCCCATACTTGAGGGCTGGGAGTGTTTCACCGCCAAACGGGACTGATGAACTCCGCGGCGCCGCTCACATCTTTTCGCAGCATTCGTTTGAATTCCGGCCGTCCATGAAGGATCGTAGTAACGGCCACAGGGACGGACTCCCTGCGGCGCGCGGGAACAGCGGCATCACGCCCGCGCGGCCCGGCGGCATTTAGCTGCCCGGGCCCATTTTTTTGTCCGGATGCGTCTGTGTCGCAACGGCCCCCGTTTGTTTCAGATGAACGGGTAGGTCCATCGTGGTGTCCCGCCTGGGGCGGTTGGTATCCCCAGGATCCACCTACCAGTGCTTCTTGTCGTACTCGCGGTACATGCGGTACATCTGCCAGCCGAACCTGGCGCCGCCCACGGCGAATTTAAGGTGGTCCTTGAGCGGCATCTTCACCTTGTTTACTTTGGCCGGGATTTTGGCGGCGCCCATGGCGTAAAGGATGGTGAAATAACGGTAGAACTCTTTCAGCGGCAGTCTGGTCGGCAGGATTGTGTGCAGACAGTCGTAGAACTGGCAGGGGTCGTCGCAGATGAAGTTGTCGAGGTTGTCGAGGAACTCCTGCGTTCCGGGCGGCGGCGAGTAGACGGTGAAGGCGAATTCGGCGGGCGCCAGTTCCTTGATGGCGCGCTGCACGGTGAGGAAGTCCTCTTTGGTGAAATCGGGATTGACCATCAGGGCTGCGTGGATGTTCAGGTCGAGGTCGCGCAGGATCTGGCGGGCCTTGCGGTTCTGGGAAACGCTCGCCTTCTTGTTGTAGGCGTCGAGGTTGTCTTCCTCCAGCGACTCGAAGCCGATGTAGACAAACTCAAGGCCGGCCTTCTTCCAGAGCTCGAAAAGCTCGGGATGCTTGCAGATCGTGTCGCTGCGCGCCCACGAGATGTAGCGCTTCTCCACCCCGCGCTCGATCAGCATCTCCGCCATCTGACGCATGCGCTTTGTGTTGATGAAGGTCTCGTCGTCGACGAAATAGATGTAGTCCTGCTCGAGTGACTCGATCTCGTCGACGACGTCGGCGACTTCGCGCTGGTGGTACTTGCCGTTGGCCAGGAAGTGGACGACGCAGAAGCTGCAGCGCATCGGGCAGCCGACGCTGGTGCGGACGCAGGCGATTTCGGGAAAGAGCGTTTCGACTTTCTCGCCGGGCCGGCCGTAGCAGATGCAGAAGTACTTGGACATATCGACCAGGTCGCGTCGCGGTTTGGTGGTGATGCCGTCGGAGTTCAGCGCCGGCGGGGGCAGGGCGGCCAGTTCGTCGAAGCGTTCGGATCCGGGCTGCAGGATCCATTCCGTCTCCGGCAGGTGTTCGTCGTTCTCGAGGGCGGCCACGACCTGTTTGATCGCGGAGACGCCGTCGCCGCGGACGATAAAATCAAAGAGCTCCGGGCACTTGCAGTCGGTTGGATAGCTGGAGGGATGGATGCCGCCGAGACAGGTTATGGCTCCCGGCAGGAGGTCCTTCACGATGCCGGCCAGTTCCTTGTTCTGGTTGAACTGGCTGGAGAAGCCGCCGAAGCCGACGAGGTCGGGCTGGTACTCCTGCAGCGTCTGTTTGAATGCGCCGATCGGGTCGTCGTCTTCCACGGCGAGATCACAGATGCGCACATCATGGGGTTCCTGAATGCCGCCGGCGATCAGTTCCTGGGCGTATGGTTCGAGCCGGATCATGCTCTGCAGCCACTGTGACGTGGGCAGATACGGATGCGGTCGGACCAACAATACCTTCAAATCCATATGGTCAATTCTCTTCACTCAAGTTCAAATCAGGG
>CAYLNH010000174.1:0-14645 GCA_964384625.1 uncultured Lentisphaerales bacterium | reverse complement strand
GCTGCAGCACACGACCCTTCCACCGCCTGCCGCGAGCCGCGAACCCCGGGCAATCCGTGGCGGAAAGACTTCCGCCGAGACCATCTATCCCGGCAGCTCAAGAAACACGGTGGCGAATGTGCCGCGCTGCGGCGAGAAGACGGAAACGTGGAAGTGCTTCTGCATCGGTTCGAAGTAGGTGTCGAACGAGTCCGGCTCACCGGTTGCAGCAACCCTGGCGTAGCGCTCGAGGAACGGCGGCTCGTCGGCGCCGTAGAGCTCGGAAGCCAACTTGCCGACGGCATCCACGCGTTGGATCCCGGTGATCGCTTCGAAGCGCGAGTTCACCATGGTCAACCGATAGTCTACCGCCGCGCCGTTCTCGTCGCAGATGATTTCGTGCAGGGCCAGGCCTTCGGTCATCGCTTCGTAGAGGGCGCGGAACCGGCTCTCACTGCGTTCCAGGGCATCCTGTGCTTCGCGCTGCTCGGTGATATCCTGGATCGAACAGATCATGCCGGCGAACTGCCCGTTGCGCACCCAGGGCACGAGCCAGCCGCACTGGATGGTCGATCGCCCGCCGGGCGTCCTGACACAGGCTTGATATTCCACCGGCTCGAGTCGCTCGCGCGCCTGAACGTAGTACGGCAGGAACTCGCCGTTTGTCTCGGGTGGAAAATCCTGGGTCACACTGAGACCGATCGCCCGGTCCGCAGTCAGCCCGGAGATTTGTTCCAGGGCCGGATTGAAGAAGACCAGGCGGTCGTCGGGATCCGTGACCCAGATGCCTTCACGGATGCTCTCGAGGACCATCAGATAGAATTCTCTGAGTTGCCGCACCCGTGCCTCGGCGTCCTTTTGCGCCGTAATGTCCACGGCGATCCCGTCGATCATCGTCTCGCCGCCGGCAGCCTGGCGAGCGGCAAACCGGTCGCGCAGCCAGATCCACCGGCCGTCGGCCTGCTGGAACCGATATTCGATCTCATACGCTTTGCCGGGGACCAGCGTCAACAGCAGGCGGTCCATCTCCTTGACGTCGTCCGCGTGGATCGCCTCATGCCAGGTCCAGGGGTACTCTTCCAGCCGGCGTCGCGGATAGCCGAGGACCTGCTCGACATTGTCGGAGTAGTACTGGCCGCCGGCCTTGGAAGAAGACGTATAAACAACCGTGTGCGCCCCATCAATCGCGCGTCGGAACTGCTCCTCCGAACGGCGCAGTTCCCGGGTCCGCCGGTCCACCTCGCGTTCCAACTCCTCCTGGCGTTTCAAACGCTCCGCCTGCAGCCGCTGGAACTCGTCCTCCCGCTCTTTCTCGACCGCGGCCCGGGCGACCGCGTCAACGATGGCGTCTTTACTCACCGGCTTGGAAAGGTAATCGAAGGCGCCGATCCGGATTGCGGTCGCGGCCGTCGCCAGAGACGGCTCGCCGGTCATCACAATGATCGGCACCCGGGGGGCGGCATCCCGCAGCCGGCGCAGCAGCTCCGAGCCGCTGACCCCCGGCATGATCAAATCCGTGACGATGACGTCGTACGCCTGTTCGTCCAGCCGCTCGAGTCCGGTGCGTCCATCCTCCGCCTCCGTCACGTCGTGGTCCGTGAGCTCCGTCAAGAACGCCTGGAGCGTCAGCCGGATGCTCTTCTCGTCGTCAATGATCAGGACGTGTGCCATGGTCTCCTCACCGATACCCTGCGGTCGCGTGCTCGTAGGCATACAACACGCAGGAACATAACAGTTTGCGACCGGTCTTGCCAGGCGGACAGCAAAGAAAAGGAATCCCTGCAGCCCACAGTCTGCAGGGATTTGCGGCACATTTGTGTTTTCCGGGCGGCGTCAGGATGCGGCCAGTGCGTCCAATAGATCGTCAGCCGCGCTGAGGATGTAATCGGCGTGGCTTGCCGGCGCCGTTTCCAGTTCGTCGAAACGGTCGTCAGAAGCAGCGGTCACGCTGTGGAGATCGGGTTCTTCGAAGAGCATCACGCGCCCCAGTTCCGGGGTCTGGTCGGTTTGCATGGTGATGAATTCGCCGGCGCCGAACGCGGCACCGGGATCATCGTCCGAACCGGCGCCGAAGTCGATGAACTCACCGGTCTTGAACTCGTCCCAGTGCTCCTGTTTCTCCCGGGCGGCCTCGTCCTCGGCGGAATCCCAGTGGATGTATATGGCCGACATCTGGATATCCGCCCGTTGGATCTGCTCCAGCAGTGTTGCGACATTTTCCTCGGTCAGGAAGAGCTTGACGCGGTCCGGCGGCACATGGCCGTCGAGGACCAGCTGGATGTCCGCGCAGGCCTGGCGGTTCAGGACCTCCTGTTCCAGCAGAAAGGCTTTCATGCCCTGGCCGGGTTTGGCATACTGCTGCCACCACCAGGCCAGAACCGGTACCAGTTCGTCGCTCAGGCCGACGGCGCGCAAAACCAAGTCGAAGACGATCTCGTCCTCGTGAGTTGGCGTATTCTTGTTCATGGCATTTCCCTCTGCCTGTCGGGCGTTACGCGGATTTGGAGACGGTGACGATCGGGGTCGGAGCGCCGTTGGCGGTATCCCGGGCCACATGGACGACCCGGGATACCGGTTTGCGGCCGTTTCGGAACTCCTCGGGCACGGCAGCCCGCAGGGCGCGGGCGACGCCTTCCGACTCGAACGGTTTCTTGATGTAGCCTTTGGCCCCAAGCTGCTTCGCTTTCTCGATGCAGTTGTAGGTGCTGTCCGATGATACGATCACAACCGGGAGCTGCCGCAGCCGTTCTTTCATCGAATTCCGCAGGGCCGCCAACAGGTCCAGGCCGGTCATGCCCGGCATGTGAATGTCGCTGAGGACCACGCTGTAGTTGTTCTGCTGGCACATCTGCCAGGCGATCCTGCCGTCTTCGGCTTCGTCGACGTCGGTCACGCCGAGATCGCGCAGAAGGCTGATCAGGATGAACCGGACGGTTCGCGAATCATCTGCTACCAGGACTTTCATGTCGTATTTCTCCTGTACTCAAGTTCCCTGCCGCCGCCACCCGAGTTGGTGACGGGCACGGTTGGGTATGAGCAACGCCGATGCCAGACCGCTGCCGCCGGCGCCGCCAGCCTCAAAGCCAAGGGCATGTCAACGGCCGGCCGGCGGCCGTCGGGACACAAATGTCCCTCAATCTGCGGCAGTCGGGGGACAACTTCGATGCAGGGCGACGATGGTCCCGGTTCGATCCCATCGAGTCCCCCAAGCTTCACATCGCACGGATCACACCTGCCGATGCGGCGACTCCCGGAAGAATCCGGCCCACTACGGTTGAACGGCACCTCTTTCAAGGACCTCCTGAACTACGTTTCCGGCCACCACGGAGCTTGTCTCCGTGGTGGCCGGAACGTGAGGGATGTGGATCATCCCAAACCCAGCTTGACGGAGCGCCATTCACCACAAGGTCGCGGGATTTTTCAGACACGCGGCAGGGTCCCGACCGGCAGGCGGTCGGGCCGGGGTCTGGGGAAAGCGGGGCGGCGGGCAAACATTGCCGGTGACGGGTGCTGAGATTCCGCCTGACTCGTTCTCCCCGTCCCCGCAACGGTTGCGGCTACACCTGGATGTTGTGTTGCGCGACCAGCCGGTGGATCGTCTTGCGGTCGATGCCGGCGTCGCGGGCGGCGCTGGAGATGTTGCCGTTATGGCGTCGCAGCAGATGCGTCAGATAGTCGATCTCGAATTGGCTGACGATCAGATTCTTGGCATCCTTGAACGCCATTTCGTAGAGGTCCGGGCCGAGATTGACGACGCTGTCGCCGGCGGTCTGCAGCGGCGGGTTGAGGATGACATCGGGGAGATCGTCAACCGTGATCTCGTCGGCGGGAGCCAGGATCAGCAGGCGTTCCATCATGTTCTGCAGTTCCCGGACATTGCCGGGCCAGGGATATCGCAGGAGTTTGTTGAGCGCCTTCTTCTGCACGGTCCGGACTTCTTTGCCGTTGGCTTCGCCATAGGCCCGCAGAAAATGGTTGATGAGCTGGACGACGTCGTCGCCGCGCTCGCGCAACGGCGGCAGCTCGATCGGGATGACGTTCAGCCGGTAGTAGAGGTCCTGCCGGAAACGCCCCTGGGCGATGGCTTCCTGCGGGTCGCGGTTGGTGGCGGCGACGACGCGCACATCCAGGTCATGGAGTTCGCGGCCGCCGACGCGGCGGAACTGGCGTTCCTGCAGAACGCGGAGGAGTTTGCCCTGCAACTCAACGTTGAGCTCGGTGATTTCATCGAGGAAAATGGTGCCGCCTTCCGCGGTTTCGAGCAGGCCCTCCTTGTCGTCGACGGCGCCGGTGAAGGCGCCTTTCATGTGACCGAACAGCTCGCTTTCAATCAGTTTGTCGGGCAAGGAGACGCAGTCCACGGGGACAAAGGGGTGCTCGCTGCGTTTGCTCTTCTGATGGATCGTCCGGGCCACCATTTCTTTGCCGGTGCCGGATTCGCCCATGATCAGAACGCTGGCGTCGGTCGGGGCGGCGCGATCGATGGTGCCGAAGATCTGCTGCATGACACGGCTGTTGCCGATGATATCGCCGCCGCTTTTCTGTTTGGTCAGTTCCAGCCGCAGGGTCTGATTCTCCAGCCGTAACTGCTGTTCGTTGAGGGCGCGGTGCAGGCGCAGGCAGAGCTCGTCCGGGCTGAACGGCTTCGCGAGGTAGTCGGCGGCGCCGTACTGCACGGCCTCGACGGCAGATTCCACGGTGCCGTGACCGGTGAGCATCAATACCGGCATTTCCGGAAACTCCTCCTTGAGTTCGCGAAGCAGCTGCATGCCGTCCTTCCCCGGCATTTGCAGGTCGGTGATGACTGCTGCCGGCTTTTTGTCGCGCACGATATCCAGTGCCTGCAGGCTGTCGGACAGCCCGGTCACCGCATAGCCCTCACCGCTCAGAACCTCCCGGCCCAACTCGAGCATGGGCAGGTCGTCGTCAATCAGTACAATCCTGGTCTGTGGCATGTTTCGTCTCCTACGTCCAATCGTCGTCGGTGCTGTTGGTGGCGAATTGCAGCGGGCGGTTGGTCATAAAGCAGTCGAGATCGGCAATCAGGTCCGCTGCCTGCTGATAGCGTTGGCCGGGGTCTTTCTTGAGGAGTCTGGCGAGAATATCGGCCAGCGGGATGGGGAAATCCGGATCCCAGCGGCGCGGCGCCAGGGGTTTCTCGGTGCAGATGCCGAAGGCCAGGGCGGTGACGGAATTGCCGGTGAACGGCAGTTCGTTGAGCAGCAGTTCATAGGCGACAATACCGAGAGAGAACAGGTCGGAGCGCAGATCCACCGGGTCCGTGCTGAACGCTTCCGGCGCCATATAGGCGGGCGTCCCGAGCAGGTTGCCGCGGGCGGTCAGGGTCGAATCGAAGGTGCGGACGATGCCGAAGTCCATCAGTTTGACGCAGCCGGAACGGTCGAGCATGACATTGTGGGGTTTGACATCGCGATGGCAGACGCCGGCGGCGTGAATCGTCCCCAGCGCCTCGCCGATCTGTTTGATGATCGCGACGCATTGCGGGTAGTCCCAGGTATTGCGGGCGGCTTCCTGCTTGAGTGTCAGCCCCGGGACATATTCCATGGCGATGTACGGCATCCTGGCGTTTTCGTCGACATCGAAATCCCAGATGCGGACGATATTCGGGTGGTCGAATCGGGCGACGATTTCCGCCTCGCGCGTGAAACGGTCGCGCGCTTCTGCCGGCAGACCGTCCTGCAGGACCTTGAGGGCGACCTTCCGGCTCTTGCCCTCGAGCTGTCTCTCCGCCAGATAGACCACGCCGCAATTGCCGGTGCCCAGGGTGCGCTTGACCCGGTAGCCGGCGATGACCCGCAGACTCGGATTACCCGGCATGATGACGGTGCCGACGTCGTCCGGCCCCGTCTTGAGACAGCCCTCGACGACCTCCTTGAGTTTGCCGAAGTCGATCGGTTTGGTCAGGAAGTCGGAAGCGCCGGACTTCAGACATTCGACCGCGGCTTCCAGCGATGCTTTGCCGGTGATGATGACCACCGGCGTCAGGGGGTAGTCCTTGTGGATGTCCCGCAACAGGTCGATGCCGCTGCGGCCGGGCATGTGCACGTCCGTGATCACCAGGTCGGCCGGCTTCGCCGTGAACCGGGCATAGGCGTCGTCCGCGTTCGAAGCGCAGACAAATTCATGGCCTTCACTTTCGAGCCCGGCGCAAATCAGCTCGATCATGGCCTCTTGATCGTCGACTACGAGTATGGTTGACACAATGAGATCTCAGCTTTCGGTTTTTCAGGTTTGTGGCGGTGCGTGTTTCAACGGTCGTCGGCTGCCGGCGGCGCCATGACCTGGGCCATGGCCCGCTGCAGGTCCTCGGGCTCAACCGGTTTGCAGAGGATGAGGTCCACGCCGTCGGGAACGTCGTTATTGTCTTTCATGATCTTGCCGAAACCGGTGACCATGATGATCGGGAATTGCGGGACAATGGCCTTGATCGCCTGGCCGACGAGTTCGCCGCTCATGTCCGGCATGGCGCGGTCTGTGATCACCAGGTCAAAGCTGTCCGGGGCAAATGTGTCCAGGGCCTCCCGGCCGCCGTTCGCCGGCGTCACGGTATGGCCGTCGGCGCTGAGGTACTCGGTCAACAGCAGCCGCAGCCGCGGGTCGTCGTCGACAACGAGGATGCGGAGCGGGTGTTCGAGTTTGAGACTCGGGTCGGCGGGGCCGGCGGCGGTCTGCGTTTGCGTCTGAACCGGCAGGCACATGCGGAAGGTTGTGCCCTTGCCGGTTTGGCTTTCGACCTCGAGCCGGCCGTCGTGCCGGCGGAGGACGCCGTGGGCGACGGCCAGGCCCATGCCCGTGCCCTGTTCGCCTTTGGTTGTGAAGAACGGTTCAAAACATCGGCGGCATGTGTCCTCGTCCATGCCCTTGCCGTTATCCTCTACCTCGACGACGACTTCGCGTCCGGCTTTGCGGGTCCGGACGGTGATGCAGCCTTCGCCGGCGATGGCGTCGACGGCGTTCATGATCAGGTTCATCAGCACTTCGCGGATCTCCGCTTCATTGCCGAAGATCAGCGGTACGGCGTCATCCAGTTCCTTGACGATGCGGAT
This sequence comes from uncultured Lentisphaerales bacterium, assembly GCA_964384625.1. GTDB lineage: Bacteria > Verrucomicrobiota > Lentisphaeria > JABSQK01 > JABSQK01 > CAYLNH01. Next base: position 7,599 of record CAYLNH010000174.1, on the reverse strand, counting down.
GCAGACACTGGCGGCTTGTGCCTGGTCCTTCCACTTGGGCTGGGTCAGTGAGATCACCTTGGGGACGAGTTCGTTGAGGTCGACCTGGTTGAAGGTCTCGGTGGCTTCGCGATGGCGATAGAATTCACGCATGCGGGAAACCACATTGGCGCCGTCGACCGCGGCGGTACTGATCATCTCGAGGTATTTCTTCAGCTTTGCCGGGTCGGGTTCGTCAACGTTCTTCAGCAGCAGACTGCTGAAGCCCTGGACGACGGCCAGGATATTGTTGAAGTCGTGGGCGATGCCGCTGGCCATCTCGCCGAGGGCGCGCAGACGTTCCTGCTGGATGATCTGCTTCTGGGTCTGCTTCAGGTCCTGCATGGCCTTGCGCAACTGGTCGTAGGCATCCTGCAGATCGCTCGTGCGTTTGTGAACCAGGATCTCCAGCTCTTCCTGATAGCGCTTGTTCTCGTTCTGCAGGCGCTTTTTCTCGTCGTCCAGCGATTTCAACCGGGCGGCGTTGGCAACGGTCTTGAGGATGTCGTCTTTGGCGATCGGTTTGGCGACGTAGTCGAAGGCGCCGGAGCGTACGGCTTCGGTAGCCGTCTCGACCGTCGGCTCGCCGGTCATCATGATCACCTGGACCGGGAGTTCCAGGGAGCGGACGCGTTTGAGCAGTTCCACGCCGGTGACGCGCGGCAGGATCAGGTCGGTGATGAGCACATCGAACGACGATTGCTGCAGGAGTTCGGTTGCTTCGTCGGCATCCGCGGCGATCTCGACGTCATGGCCGGCGTGCTTGAGAAACTCGCGCAGCGTCAGCCGGATGCTCTTTTCATCGTCAACTACCAGTATTCGTGCCATGCCGGATACTCCTCAAGCTTGCGTTAAATGCGTCGAATCGCCAGCGGCCCCGCCGTGATTCGACCAGCCGTTGTCAAGCGGCAGATCGATATGGAAACGGGTGAATTCGCCGACATCGCTTTCGACCGAAAGCTGCCCGCCGTGGTCCTGAATGATGCCGTGACTGATCGACAGCCCCAGGCCGCTGCCGCGGTCCTTTGGTTTGGTTGTGAAGAAGGGGTCAAACAGCTGGTTGCGGATCGCGATCGGGATGCCGATGCCGTGGTCTTCGACGGTGATCCGGACTTGTCCCCGGGCTTCCCGGGCCGCCGCGGTGATTTTGATAATCTTGTCGGGATCGTACCCGGGGTACTTCTCATTCAGCGCGTCCCGGGCGTTGGTCATCAGATTCATCAACACCTGCTGGAGCTGTTGGCTGCGGCATTTGAGCTGCGGCAGATCGTCGGGCACGTCCAGTTCCAGCAGAATCTGATCGCGGCGCATGACTGCCTGCATCAGCGACAGGGTGCCGTCGATGATGTCCGTGATCTGCGCCGGACTGTGCGACTGCTTCTCCTGTCGCGCAAAGGTCAACAGGTTCCGAACGATCTCGGCGACGCGCTGCGTTTCAGTGATGATCTCCGCGGCGAACGCGCCGAGACGGCTGTCGACCCCGAGGTCGTCGACGATCAATTGGGCGTAGTTCATGATGCCGTAGATCGGATTGTTGATCTCGTGCGCGACGCCGTGGGCCAGCGTACCGATGGCTTCGAGCTTCTGTACCTGGCGCATCTCCATTTCCAGGCCGGCTTTCTCGGCCTCGGCCCGGCGCCGGGCGCTGATGTCGAAGATCATCCCCTGCAGGCACAGCGCCCGCCCGTCCTCATCGACCGCCACCTGGGCCCGGTCGTGGAACCACAACGTCTCGCCCGCATGATCGAGCACACGATATTCCATGTCGAATGGGCGGCGGCGGCGGCAGGCTTCAGTCAGCCGATGCGACACAGCTTCTGCATCGCCCGGATGGATGCGCGACCGCCAGAAGTCTGCGCGCCCCATGAAATCACCCACCGTGAATCCCGTCAACGGCTCGATCTTCGGGCTGACATACATCGGTGTAAAGCCGGCATCGAGACTGAGGATATACGTGATTGCCGGAATCAGCTCGACCACGGTGCGGAATTTCGCTTCGGCCGCCCGCCGGCCGGTCGCCGCCCGGCGGTACTGCAGCAGCAGCGCGAACGCCGGCGCCGCTTGCACAAGCTGCTCCACCGCCGGCCGGGTCAGCGCGTCATCGGCGACTACCTCGAGGACGCCGATGACCGTGCCGGTCGCCGGGGTCAACGGAATGACGGCGAAGGACTGCCGGCCCGCCTGCGCCGCCGCCCGGAAAGCCGGCTGCAGCGGGCCGTCCTCGGCGGCTGCCGCCGCGGTCCAGACCGCCCCGGGGGCCTCCGCGCCGTCGCCGACGGCGGCGCGGTACAGCGGCGCCAGGCAGCCGGCGTCGCCGTCCTGCCACAGGTCTTCCAGGCCGTCGGGGTTCTCGCAGTACGGAAAGCCCGGGCCGCGGCGCCAGCGCAACGCCGCCCGGACCTGCAGCGCCGCCGCAACGACGGCCAGCGACCGCCGGATGCCGTCGTGTACGTCATTGCCCACGGCAGTCCCCAGGATCTTGTCAAGGAGGTCCTTGCCGGCGGGGATGGGGTCAATCAACGGCACGGTCAGCACCTCCCTGGACGCCCCGCGGCAGAACGCGATTCGGAGAAAGCACAACAGTGATGTCAAGCATCGAGGACCTCCCGGATCTGCCGGACGAGGCGCGACGGCGAGAACGGTTTCTGCAGGTAGTGCTCATCGCGCTGCAGCATCTGCGCCAGAACCACATGTTTGCTGGTGTAGCCGGAAACGAACAACGCCGGCGTTTCCGGTTTGATCTTACGCAGGTACGCCAGCAACTGCACGCCGTTCATATCCGGCAGCACCACGTCCAGCAGGAAGAAGTCGATTGCATCGGCGTTTTGCCGGCACTTGCCGAAGGCCTCCTGACCGTTCTCCGCCGGGATAACGGTGTAGCCGTGCAGCTCCAGCAATTCAGTCTCGGCGGCGAGCAATTCGGTGTCGTCCTCGACGACCAGTACAGTCTCGGTTCCCTTGGGGATGTCGTCGCGCTTGCTGCTCTCGGCGGCGTCCCGGCTGCCCGGGCAGACCGGCAGATAGACCGTAAACGACGTCCCTTCGTGCAGCCGGGTTTTGACGTCGATGAAGCCGTTTGCCTGGCGGACGACGCCGTAGACGGTGGACAGTCCCAGCCCCGTCCCTTCCTCTGCGTTCTTCGTGGTGAAGAACGGTTCAAAGATATGCGCGACCGTCTCGTCGTCCATGCCGCAGCCGCTGTCGTGTACCGTCAGCAGGACGAACTCACCGGGTTCAACGCCGCTCCAGTTGCGGACGACTTGCGGTTCGAGCGTGCGGTGGGCGGTGGTGATTTCCAGCCGGCCGCCGTTCGGCATCGCGTCCCGGGCGTTGACGGCCAGATTCATCAGCACCTGTTCGACTTGCCCGGGATCGGCGTTGATCAGGCCGATGTTGTCGTCCAGTTTCAGGGTCAAACGAACGTCCTCGCCCAGCAGGCGCCGCAGCATTTTTGCCACATCGTTGACGACCCGGTTGAGGTCGAGCAACTCCAGGACCCCCGGCTGTTTGCGGCTGAAGGCCAGCAACTGCCGGGTCAGCAGCGACGCACGTTCGCCGGCATGAATGATCTCCGAGGTCTTGCGGTGCGACGTTTCGTCTTCGGTCAGCAGGTCCAGCAGTTGGGCCTCGCCGAGGATGACCGTCAGCAGATTGTTGAAGTCATGGGCGACGCCGCTTGCGAGCCGGCCAATCGCTTCCAGCCGCTGGGCCTGGTGCAATTGCAGCTCCAGCTCCTTGCTCTCGGTGATGTCGATGCAGACGATCTGGACGGCCGGCAGACTGCCGTAGTTGAAGGGGATCGCAATCAGCCGCACGAAGACGCCGTCCCGGTCGCCGACGTGCATTGCCAGTTCATGCAGCTCCGACGGCGTCTCGTCGCGCAGGACCTGGGTCAGCAGGGCACGGACTTTGTCGCGCTGGTTCGGCGCGATGAACTGCATGAATGAGGAGTTCGGCGCCGCCGCCGCGTCCAGGTGGAGCATGGTCTTCAAGGTGTCGTTGGTGAAGATGAGGTCTTCGTCGCGGACGACGCCGATGCCGACCGGCGCATGGGATACGAGCCGGCGGTAGCGTTTCTCGCTTTCCCGCAGGGCATCGGTCCGCTGATCAACCAGTTCTTCGAGATGCTCCCGGTACTGTTCGTTCTCCTCTTCCAGCCGCAGACGTTCGTCTTCGGCCTCTTTCAGCCGCACGGCATTGTGGACAACACGGAGAATGTCGTCCTTGCTGACCGGTTTGCAGAGGTAGTCAAAGGCGCCGGCGCGGACGGCTTCGGCCGCGGTATCCACCGTCGGCAGGCCGGTCATCATGATGACCAGCGTTCGCGGCGTGTGCTGCACCAGTTCCCGGAGCAGGTCGATGCCGGTCATCTGCGGCATGACGATGTCGGAAAGGACGACATCGACGTCATTCTCTTTGGCGAGCCGCAAGCCGTCTATGGCGTTATCGGCCGGGATCGCCTCGTAGCCGGCGTCCCGGAGGAACTCCGTCACCGTCAGGCGTATGGTTTTGGCGTCGTCAACTACAAGTATGGTTGCCATCAGTTTTCTCCTTCCGTCCGCTGGAGTGGGGACGCATCCGGGTCAAGCGGGAGCTCGACCTGGAATTCGGTGAATTCACCCGGTTCGGTTTGTATGCGGATACGGCCGCCGTGTTCGCGGACGATGCCGTGTGTGATCGACAGTCCGAGGCCGGTGCCGATGCCCCGCGGTTTGGTGGTAAAGAACGGGTCGAAGACCCGGTCTTGGATGTCCTCCGAGACGCCGGGGCCGTGGTCACGCACAGAAAGCCGAAGCCATTGGGCATCGTCTTCGGTAAAGGTCTCGGCCTGCAGCACAATTTCCTTGTCCTCGTCGGCGTCCGGGTATTTCTCGTTCAGCGCATCGCGGGCGTTGGTCAACAGGTTCATCAGCACCTGCTGAATCTGCTGGCTGCGGCAGGGCAGCGGCGGCAGGTCATCCGGCAGGTTGAGGCGGAGTTCGATCTGGTCCCGCCGCAGGATCGTGCGGACCAGCGACAGCGTTGCATCGACGATCTCGGTGACCGCCGTCGGCGTGCGTTCCTGCCGTTCCCAGCGGGCGAACGTCAAAAGATTGCGGACGATCGTCGCCACCCGGTTGGTTTCGTTGATGATCTCGCCGGCGAACTCCGTCAGTTGATGGTCCTCGCCCAACCGGTCTTTGATCAGTTGGGCATAATTCATGATGCCGTTGATCGGGTTGTTGATCTCGTGTGCGACGCCGCCGGCCAGAGTACCGATGGCATCCAGTTTCTGTTGCTGCCGCAACTGGCTCTCCAGCATCCGCCGGCCGGTAATGTCGGCGCCGTAGACATTGATGTAGCCGGCGTCGTCAACGGGGGTCAGGGTCAGCGAGAAGACGCGGTCGTCGCAGCGGATCTCGCGGACGATGGTGTTTTCCGCGGCCAGGGCCTCGCGCGTCAGGCGCTGCCAGTCATCGGCAACCGTGCCGCCGACGGCCATGCCGGCGGTGCGCAGGAGCAGTTCGGCGGCCGGATTGGCGTAGAGCAGGACGCCGTCGCGATCGATGCGCAGGACCGGGTACGGGTTTTCGCTGGCGAACCGCGCCAGGCTGCGGATCGCTTCGTTGGCGCGCCGGCGTTCGGTGATGTCCCGGACAATGCCCTGCACCAGCCCGGTTGCCGGGTCCATGATACTGGCGCTGATTTCCACGTCGATATCGTGACCGTCCTGATGCCGGAGTTTCGACTCAAACCGGACGTCTCCCTGGTGTTCAACGGTCTTGCTGGCGGCGCGGGCAGCCTTGAAACAGTCGCGGGGATAGAGATCCGTCATGGACATGGTCAGCAGTTCGCGGCGTTCGCGCCCGAGCAACTCGCACGCCTTCGAATTGACATTGATGATCTCGCCGGAGAGCAGGTGCAGAAAGACGGCGTCGTTGGCCTGGGCAAACAGTTGCCGGAAGCGGTGTTCGCTCTGCAGCAGTTCCTTCTCGGCTTCCTTGCGGGCGCTGATGTCTTCGAAGATCGCGGCGAAGTGGTCCATGATCGGTCGATAGACCTGGACCGAGAACCAGCGTCCGAGCGGCGCGAAGTACTGCTCGACGGTCAGCGGCTCGCCGGTTTCGGCGACTTGGGCGAAGGTCTCGATCCAGTCAAACTCCGCTTCCGGCAGATCCGGGAAGACGGCGGTGGCGCGGCGGCCGACGACTTCGTCGTGGGTCAGACCGGTCAAACGGCAGAAGGCCGGGTTGATCTCAACGAAGACGTAGTCCACCGCCGCGCCGTCCTCGTCGCGGAGCAGCCGGTTGTAGGCGAAGCCGTTCATCATGTTGTCGAACAGCGCCTGCAGTTGCGACCGGCTCTCGCGCAACTGCCGCTTGGCCTCGTCGACATCCGTGATGTCTTCTCCGGCACTGAGCGTGCCGACGACCGTGCCGTCGGCAGCGCGAACCAGGCTGTTGTGCCACTGGATCAGCCGCTGTTCGCCGTCGGCGGTGACGATGTTGTTGATCACGCGTTCGAGAGCGGGGTCGTCGGTCAGCAGTCTGGCAAAGCCTTCGCGCAGCCAGAAGCCGTCCTCTTCGGGGATGAAATGATCGAACCAGTTGCGGCCGACGGCGTCTTCCGCGGTACAGCCCAGGAGTTCGGCGCCGCCGGCATTCAGCAGTTCGATGTTGCCGTCGCAGTCGAGCGCCAGAATGATGGAGGCCACGATATCCAGGTATTGCTGGGCGCGATCGCGCTTGAGGTGGATCTCGGCTTCGGCCTCTTTGCGTTCTGTGATGTCTTCGATGACGCCGTCGAGCCACATGATATTGCCGTCCGCATCGTATTTGATCCGTGCCGTGCAGGCGCCCCAGATCGGTGTGCCGTCTTTTTTCTTCAGCCGCAGTTCCCGGTCCTTGACGTAGCCGTTCTCGAGGGCGGCTTCGACGAACGCCCGGCGGTCCTCGGCGTTCTGATAGAGGTCGGACACGGACACCTGCATGAACTCCTTCACCGAATCGTAGCCGAACATCTCGGCGATCGCCGGATTGGCTTTGAGGAACTTGCCATGCGGCCCGCCGGTGTTGCGGTAGATACCGAAGTTGACGTTTTCGACCAGCGTGCGGAACTCCGTTTCGCTGTTGATCAAGGCCTGTTCCATTCGGCGTCGCTCCGTGATGTCGCGAATCGTGCCGATGATGAACTTCGCGCCGTTTTCATCAAGCAGAAGAGTCTTTTTGGTTGAGATGATATGCGGTTTGCCGTGCCAGGTGATTTCTTCTTCATTGACGACCGTTTTTCCGCGGTCGAGGACCTCCTGGTCTTTGGCCCAGAAGACATCGGCCTGGTCCTTGGGGAACAGGTCGTAGTCGCTGCGGCCGAGCAGTTCTTCGCGGGGCTTTCCCATGACGGCGACGGCGGCATCATTCAGCAGGACCCACCGGTGCTGCTCATCCTTGGCGAACACCGGATCGTCCAGGCCGTTCACCACCGTCGCCAGGAACTGCAGATCGTTCTCCGGCGCCGGCCGTCTTTTGTTATCCTTCTTTTTGCTCATCAACTTGACAGTGCCGAGTTCTTCGGTCATTTCCCAAAGGGACCATGTAACGCCTG
>CAYLNH010000173.1:0-14926 GCA_964384625.1 uncultured Lentisphaerales bacterium | reverse complement strand
ACCGCAGGTTCCCAACCTCTTGAGAGTCGGGGCTCGAGGCAAAGAAGGGCAGTAATCGAGGGCTTACGGACCGGGCGCCTGTCACTGCTGCTGGTGTCTGCTGCCGGCAATCGGTTCGACCGGACGACCCCAGGTGGTTTGCCCGCCTGGTGAAGAAGCTCATCAATGGGCCAGCCGTCCCCCGCTCCTGCCGCTTGCCGCGGGCCGGTTGCCGTTGCGCGTCGTTATTGACGCGCGCTTGCTTCGCGCAACACGGGCCGCACACGGTGTTCGCTTGTGGCCGGTTACGTGTGTCCCGGGGCCCGGTCCCGCCCGGCGGGTGCCCGATGACCCCCTACAACGAACCGAAGATGAAACTGCCGAAGGTCAGGATCGGCGCCTGCTCGCGGAAGTCGTTGATCGCGCCCTGGACGTCGCGGATCGTCTGCCGCAGGTCTTTGTAGAGCGTGTCGTCCATAAACAACTTGCCGAAGGTGCCTTCGCCTTTCTTGACGTGGGCCACGACTTCGTTGGCGTTCTCGAACGTCTTGCCGACATCGTCGAAGGCGCCCTTGATCGAGGTGTACAGCGCGCCGTCGTCGCGCATCATCTTGCCGATCGACGATTTCTCGCCGGTCAGACTGCTGACGGCCGTGCGGATATCAGTGATGGCGGCTTTGAGGTCGTTGGCCATTTTGTCGTCGGCCAGCAGGGCGCCGACAGTGCCCTTGCCCTTGCGGGCGTCGGTGATGGCGCCGTCGAGGTTGTCGGACCACTTCCTGACGCTGTCGCCGGCGGCACTGACCTTGCTCGCCGCCGTCGAGACGTCCTTGCCGGCCTGGGAGATGGATTTGCCGGCATTTTCAAATTCGCTGAGGGCCTGCTTGATGTCGCCGCGGACAGCTTTGACTTCTTCGGCGGCGACTCCCACCTGCTGCACGGATTTCATGGCGGCGAGGGCTTCGTCGTGCAGTTCCCTGGTGGTCGCGAGCTTATAGAGGGTGGACTCTTTGTTGTCCAGCAGCCTGGTGAAGTTCCGCAGATCGCGGGCCGCTTCGCCGACCTGGCTGAGGGCGTCGACTTGTTCTTTCCCCTCCAGCGGCATCTGCACCGGTTTGCTGACGTCGCCGCGTTCGAGGTAGAGATAGAGACCGCCGAGGACCGAGGAACTCTTGATCTCGGCGACGTAGCCTTCGCCGAAGGTGCCGTATTCCGGTTTCACCGTCGCCGTCAGCATGATCTTCTTCGGGTCGTGCGGCGAGATCTCGGCATTGGAGATCTTGCCGATCTCCAGGCCGCGCAGGAGGACCTTGTCGCCCTTCGCCAGCCCGCCGACATCGGTGAGCTCCACCTGCACATCGGCCATTTCCTGGCCCCAGAGGCCGGCGTCCTTGGTCAGGACGATCGTGAAAAAGCCGAGGAGCACCATGGCAATAATAAAGACCAGGCCGACCATGAATTCGGTCGTGATCTGTTTCATGCCGACTTTGCGTTTGCCGCTCATAGGTCGATACCCTCCACTGTGCCCATTTCGAACTGGGCCTTGATGAATTCTCTGACAATCTCATTCTCGCTCTTGGCGAAATCCTTCGGGGCGGCGACCTCGATGGCCCGGCCCTCGTGCAGCATGGCCACGCGGTCGCCGATGGAAAAGGCGCTGTGCAGGTCGTGCGTCACGACCACACTGGTGACATTCAGCCGCTCGCGCATTTCGACGATCAGCTTGTCGACGTGCCGCGACATCACCGGGTCCAGCCCGGACGTCGGCTCGTCGTACAACAGGATCTTCGGCTCGGTGATGATCGCCCGCGCCAGCGCCACCCGCTTCTTCATGCCGCCGGAGATCTCCGACGGATATTTCTCCTCGCTGCCGTCCAGACTGACCATCTCCAGTTTCTCGCGCACTTTCGTGCGGATCTCGTCGTCGCCGAGTTTCGTGTGCTCGTACAGCGGCAGCGCCACGTTCTGTTCGACCGTCATCCAGTTCAGCAGCGCGCCGGACTGGAACAGGACGCCGAAGCACTCGCGGATCCGGTCGAGTTTGCGGCCGCGGGCGGTGGAAATCTCATGACCGTCCACCTGGACGCTGCCTTCGTCCGGCCGCATCAGCCCGACAATGTGTTTCAGGCTGACGCTCTTGCCGGTGCCGCTGCCGCCGACGATGACCATGGTCTCGCCCTCTTCCACGTGCAGATTCAGCCCGCGGAGGACCTCCTTGTTCGACAGCGTTTTATGAATATTCTCGAGACGAATCATAATCAATCGTAAAACAGTCGGGTCATGAAGTAACCGGTGATCAGGACCAGCAGAAACGAAATGACCACGGACCGCCGCGTGGCCTTGCCGACGCCGACGGCGCCGCCGGTCGTTGCCAGCCCCTGGTAGCAGCTCACCGTCGCGACGATCACGCCGAACACGGCGGCTTTCACCAGGCCGACGTAGATCTCCTTGGTCTGCAGCAGCAGCAGGACATTCTGGTAGTAGGCAATCCATGACACGCCCAGCTGCGTCTTCGCCACCAGCCCGCCGCCGAAGGTGCCGACGACGTCGGTGAAAATGGTCAAGACCGGGGTCATGATCAACAGGGCAAAGAGCCGCGGCATGACCAGGTAGCGGATCGGGTTGATGCTCATTACCTCGAGGGCGTCGATCTCTTCACTGACCCGCATGGTGCCGAGTTCCGCCGCCATCGCGCTGCCGACGCTGGCCGCCAGGATCAGCGCCGTCATGAACGGGCCCATCTCGCGGCACATCGTCTGCGAGACGATAATGCCGACGTTGACTTCCTGATGGTAGTTGCGCAGTTCCAGGCCGGCCTGCAGCGACAGGATCATGCCGGTGAACAACGCCACGATCTCCGTCACCGCGAAACTGCGGACGCCGATGTTGTACATCTGCCGGCCGACTTCTTCGCGGCGGCGGTGGACGTGCATGAACCAGAAGAACCCCTCGAACATGATCAACAGGGCGCGGCCGGAATTGGCGACGGTCTCGATCAGGTTGCGGCCGATCGACTCGACCGTGTTCTTCGGGTCGTCGTTGTAATGGGGATCGAAGGAGATCATTCGTCGTCTTCCGTTGCCGCCGTGGCCAGCGCGATGGGCAGGGCCAGGTCGCAGACCTGCCGCATCGCCGCCACGTCATGCACCCGCACCAGGCGGGCGCCGCGCATGATGCCGCAGCTCACGGCCGCGGCCGTACCCCAGACACGGTCTTTCGGGTGGTCCAGCTTCAGCAGCTTGCCGATGAAGGACTTCCTTGACGGCGCCAGCAGGATCGGCCGTTGCTGGGCCACGACGAATTCATCGAGACGATTGATCAAAGCCAGATTCTGCTCCACGGTCTTGCTGAACCCGATGCCCGGATCCAGGCAGATGCGCTCACGGTCCACGCCGGCCGCCAGCAGGGCGTCGACGCGTTCGCGGAAGTATTCGTTGATCTCCCCGATCAGATCACGGTAATCGGTGAATTGCTGCATCGTCTCGGGAGTGCCGCGCATATGCATCGCAATGCAGCCGGCCTTCGTCTCGGCCGCGACGGCGGCCATCTCCGGGTCCCGCAGGAAGCCGCTGATGTCATTGATGATCTCGGCGCCGGCGGCAAGCGCCGATCGCGCCACGACCGCCTTGGTTGTGTCGATGCTGATCGGTACACTGGTCCGGCGGCGCAAGCCTTCAATGACCGGGACGACCCGCTCGAGTTCCTCCGCCGCCGCTACCGGCGCGGCCCCCGGCCGGGTTGATTCGCCGCCGATGTCAAGCACATCCGCGCCGGCCTCGACCAGCCGCAGACCGGCGGCGATCGCCGCCGCCGCATCGAATGTGTCGCCGCCGTCCGAAAAGGAATCGGGCGTCACATTGACGATGCCCAGCAAAAGCAGCTTCCGGGAAAGGTCGAATTGTAGATTTCCGGCGCGAAAGATCATGGCTGCCTGAACGTCCTGGTTACCCCGTCTCCCCGGCCACTTCATGCCGATTGTTGTTTTTTGGGCGGGAAACGCTACTATACATCGAACCGCCGGCTTTGCATCTGGACTTCAGTGCTTTCAAAGGGCCGGCTTGTGAGCCTGAATTCCACGGTTTGGCGGCCCCGCGGGGCTGTGAGGCGAAGGAGAACCCCCCAACCGATTCTATGCGCAAGAACTTCATTCTGGATACCAACGTCCTGCTGCACGATCCGAACGCCCTCTACAAGTTCGACGACAACAATATCCTGATCCCGATCGAGGTCATCGAAGAACTCGATCATTTTAAACGCGATATGTCCGACCTCGGCGCCAATGCCCGACGCGTCGTCCAGGACCTCGATAAATTGCGCCGCGGCGGCAAGCTCGGCGAAGGCGTCCGCCTCGAGAACGGCGGCCTCCTGCGCGTCGTCACCGGGACCTTCGACAATGTCCTCAGCGGCACCGGCATTACCGACGGCAAAAAGGGCGCCAACCGCATCCTCAGCCTGGCCGTCACCCTGAATCGGGATGAGCCCGAGAACGCCACCATCCTGATCACCAAGAACATCAACCTGCGGCTTAAAGCCGATGCCCTCGGCATTTATGCCGAGGACTACGAGGAGGCGTTCTTCCGAACCGCCAACGGCTACAACGGCTTCCAGGAGATCGAGGTCGACGCCGGCGTGCTCGACAGCTTTCGCGAAAACCGCACCTACACCTTCGAAGACGGCAGCTACGAAGCCAACGAATACCTCCTGCTGCGTGATCCCGCCGGCGAAACCCGATCCGAAATCGGGCGCATCTCCGATGAAGACGGCAAAACCCTCACCGCCATCCACCACTACGGCGAAGGCGTCCTCGGCGTGCGCCCGCTGAACCTGGCCCAATGCTTCGCGTTCGATGCGCTGCTCGACGACGATATCAAACTGGTCACCCTGCGCGGCAAGGCCGGCACCGGCAAGACCCTCGTCGCCGTCGCCGCCGGTCTGTTCAAGATCATCAAGGAAGAAAAATACCACAAACTCCTGGTCGCCCGCCCAACCATCGCCATGGGCCGCGACATCGGCTATATCCCCGGCGACGTCGAGGAGAAGCTGCGGCCCTGGATGCAGCCGATTCACGACGCCATCGAACTGCTGCAGGACATCGACCGCCACGCCCGCAAACGCCAACTGCCCCGCGACCTGATGGAAGGCGGCGATGTCGAAGTCGAACCGCTGACCTATATCCGCGGCCGCAGCATACCCAATCAGTATATGATCATCGACGAAGCCCAGAACCTGACGCCGCTGGAGCTGAAGACCATCATCACGCGCGTCGGCTTCGGCACCAAAATCGTCCTGACCGGCGACCCCGAGCAGATCGATCATCCGTACATGGACAGCCTGTCCAACGGCTTTGTCTATGTCGTCAACGCCTTCCGCAAAAAACCGTTGGCAGCGCATATCACGCTGGAAAAAGGCGAACGCAGCGACCTGGCCGAGCTCGCCGCCAACCTGCTGTAGTCCTGCGGTCCGCCCCGCGGCCGTCCGCCGCCGCGCCGCGTCCCGCCGCGCCGCCCCACCGCGTCTCCGCTTGTCTCACAAGCGCGTGTCGCGGCGAAGTCCCGACTGTCGATAGGTCGGGACGAAGAGCGATCCGTGCTTGTGCCCCCAGCACAGTGCAACGTCAAGCCGCCGCGCCGCGTCAGGCCCCGCCGTCACCGGGGGGAGCCGCCGGCGCCAATGCCGCACCCACGGCGGGCAAGTCGTAGACGACCCCCGTGAACGTCCGCTGCATGTCGATGAACTGCATCAGATTGCTGCCGCGCGCGGCGTGGATCGCCGGCCACGGCGGCGGCGCGTGCAGAAAACCGCCGGCGGCGTCCCGCATGTGTCGGCGGTCCGACGCGAACTCCGCGACGAACCGGGAGGCTGCCACAACCCGGAACCACGGCGCGTGCCGGGCCGGCGCGTCCGCCGCAAAGCTTCGGGCCAGGTACGTCGTCACCGGGCAGGGAAACGACAGGCTGGTGTCCAGGTCGTAGACCACGCCGTCAACCGCCAGGATCACATGGTAGTCCCACACCGCAACCTCGCGGAACCCGCGTTGGCGGAACATCAGGACCTCCCTGGCCGGGTTGGAGATCAGCACAACCTGCGACGCCCGGCCGGGGATCTCCTGAGCCAGGTGCCAGACGTTCTCTTCACAGTAGAACGGTGTGTATTTGCAGTCCTCGCGTTGCATACGGCAACATACACGGCGCCCCTGCCGCGCCAAGTCGACCGCGATTGATCCGTTCCCCCGCGGCTTGCCCGCGAAATCGCAGTCAGTCGATCTCCTGCGGCTGGTCCCCGGCCTTCTCCGCGTCGACTGCCTGACCCTTGCCGTCGTCGTCGTCATCGTCGTCGTCGTCATCGCCTTCGGCGTCCTCCTCGGCAGCGACCAATGCTTCGATGGCTTCCGTCACCTGGCCCTCGTCCAACAGATCGTCGGCGGCCCGGAGGGCGTTGGCCGAATATTTCTTCAGCAGCGTCGTCAGGATCCGGCGGCGGACGGAGCCGGTGATGCCGCGCTCCGGCAGAATGAACACGACGATGGTCCGGCCTTCGGCGTTCTGCATTGCCGGCAGTTTGCCTTTGCCGACCTGCACGCGAACGTCCTTCGTGTCGGGTATCGTCTTTTTCAGAAAGCCGCGGAATCCGGTCAGCCAGGCTTTGTCGCCGGTGGCGATGATTGTGCCGTTGACGTAGGTCAGGTAGGTCTTCAGATTCTTCGTCGCGGCGTCGGAGAACCGGCTGCCGCGGCTGCCGGTAATGGTGATGACCGGGACGCGGACGGCCGTACCCAGATCGAAGTCGGCGTCCAGTATCGCGTAGCGGGCGGGCTTGCCGTCGGTACGGGGCAGGTCGGCGACGGCGTCGACGACCCAGTCGAGGTTGTCTTTGCCGGAGTCCCAGTCGGCCACGACCAGCGGGGCTGTGCAACAGGACAAACCGACCAGTGCTTCGGTGGTGGTGCCGAGGTCGCGGCGGGGCATATTTCGGTAGTTATGCCGGCCCCAGTGCCGCCAGTAAAAGAACTGGTACCGGGTGTCGCCCTTGTTTTTCTTGCGGAAATCACGCAGGAAGGCCCAGCGTTGATTCTCGGCTGGTGTGCGATAGACCTGGCCGCGGCCCGCAGGATACCAGGCGCCGGTCTCGAACTGCAGCCCGATCAGGGCGTTGGCGTTGCGGACGTCCTGATCGCCGTTGTTGTTCACCGGCTGCTCGTGGAAAGGGATGGCCCGGACCATCGCCTGCAGAAAGGGCAGTCGATGTTTCGGGTGGGGAGCCTTATCCTTGGTCAACGCCGCCAGCGATTGGCGCAGGTTCCGCTCGGAACGGCTGCGGGAGGAAGACGCGACCGAACCCCTCAGAAAGGCGGCGTAGCTCAGCGCGGCGTAGCCGGCCGCGTTCGTTGCCGCCGTCGGCTCGCCGTTGGGCAGTTCAACAAAGATGTCGTCGTCCACCGGTTGCCCCGGCAGATCGAGATCATCGTAACTGTGCTGCGGCAGCCACATGATGCCGGCGGCGAAGCCCTCTTTTCGGCGCATCTCCTTCAATCGCTCATAGGCGGCGGCGACCACCTCCTGCGACGAACGGGCATCGAGGAATGCCTTCCGTGTCCCCGGGCGCGGCGGCACTTGCGGCTGCTTGATCCAGTGTCCGTGCGACTTCGCCTCGTACAGGGCAAACAGCGCCAGCGCCGTCGACTCCAGATCCGCCAGTTGCTCCAGGTAGATGTTGAATGTCAACCCGGAAATGAACACCTTCTCCAGCCCCCAGCCCAACTTCTGCTGGACGTCCTCGCCCGGGACAATCTCCACCGGCCGGTGGATCTTCTCGAACTGCCGGCCGTTGACGGAGACGTCACGATAGTAGTACAAGTACTTCTTCAGGATCTCCTTGCCGGCCTCCACCTTCTCCAGATATTTGCGCTCGGTCGGCCCGGGCTTGTGCTCGGCCTCCTCGCCCTTCTTCACCCCGTCCTTCTTGTGGATCGCTGCGATACGGCTCTCCCAGACGCCGATCTCGCGGCGGTACAGGTCCTGTTCGTACGCGATCATCTCCGCCAGCAACTCGTGGTTGATGCATACCGGACCCCACATCCCTGCCGCATCCCGGTGGACGACCTGGCCGAGAAGCAGCTTGTTCAAAAACCGCCGGACCATCAGCTTGTTCTCCGGGTTCGCGTGCAGATTCGAATAGGCCGCCAACAGCCAGGCCAGATCCGCGGTGTGGTCCGGCAGACCAAAGGCAATCAGATACACATTCAACCGGTCCACAGCTTTCGTGATTACCTCCGACCCCGGATCTTCGCCACTGCGAATCAAGGCGTAGATGCACTGCGCGTTCTGCGCGTAGAACCCCGTGAACAACTGCTCGTCACCGCCGCGATCGTAGACCGGGACCTTGTGGATCTTGACGATCGGGCCGTCCGGGTCGCGAACCGTCCGCACAACCTTTTTCGTGCCCACCTTGACCCGGCTCTTCACCCGCTTGCGCGTGACCTTCTTCAACTTCTCATTCGTCACCGAAGAACCCGATTTCCGGACCAGGACTTCGTACTCCTCGTACTTGTACTTGTAGATCGGGATCTCCACCACCTTGCGGCGATAGCGGCGTTCCACCGTCTTCGTCTCCACCACCCGCCGCCGCCGCGTCGGATCGATGAACAGACCGCTCTCGTTCTGCGCCGCCAGATGGCGCAGGTACGCCACCCCCTTCGAAATGCTCGTGGTCGCCGCCGTCAGATCGATCTCGGTGTCCGGCAAGTCGGGCGCCGGCTGCTTCGGCGCGGCGGTATCCGGCTGCTCCGGATCCAGCTTCGGCGTCGCGACCGCCGGGTCGACCGCCGGCTTTTCCGCGGCGTCCGTGTCCGGCTCCGCCTGCTCCAATGCCGGGTCGTCCTTCTCCGTGGCCCCGATGTCCGGAAACAACTCCTGCGCCGAAACCGTCAGTAAACTCCCGGTAACTATCCCCAAGACAGCCAGTTGTCGCACGAAATTCATTTCTCCGACCCTCATAAACTGTTTATAATGAATAACTAGCGGAGCAGGAAAAATACCCTTGCGGGCGGTGTTTGTCAAACCAAAGACGGCTCCCGGGGGAAGCCTTGGTCTGCCGGCCTCCTCAGCATCCCTTGCCGACTTTCAAGAGGTTGGGAACCTGCGGTACTTGGATGATACCACCGACAGAAGTCCTGCGGACCGTCGCAGACGATCTGCTTCCGAGCGTGGTCGCGGTCGTCTCGACCGCGCCTCCCTGACTTCTGTCGGGAACATCGTCATTGGTCATTGCTCCCGCGGCGTCCAGGAGTGTTGGAATGTTGGAGTACTGCCGGACCGGGAGGCGATGGCCGTCGAAAATGCTTTTCGGCAGGCGCCGGAATCCGTTTTCCGTTTTCTGAGTTCAAACTCATCATTCCATTCTTCCATTATTCCACCATTCCGTCATCCTGGCTTCGGCGCTGAAGAGGGCACGGAACTGCTATGCCGAAGGCAAGGGGGCAGCCGACGAGGGCTTACCTCCCCGCGGTAATGCCGCCGCGACGGGGTGTGCACTTCTCCCCGGCGCCCCGGAATTGGACGTGCATTCGGCAAATTCCCGGGCGCCGCCGCGTGACAAGTCGGGCCGGAGGCGTTACTGTTCGCCAACGCGTGGACGCCACGTGCGGTACAGCGAGATCGGGCTGTTGGTTTCGTTGCTTCCATTGTCGGCGCCGGCCGGTACACGCCGCCGGCGGCTGGATCATCGATGCGTCTCATTTAACTCGAAAGGAGGTCCTGTGAGTCCGGGAAAAAACGTAGAGATCGTCAATGCCTTCGTCCTCATTAATATGGACGGCAAAGACGTCAAGGGGCTGGCCGAACGGCTGGTAAAGGTAAAGGGAGTAACCGAAGTATACCCGGTGGCCGGGGAATACGACATGATCTGCGTCGTCCGCGTCAAGGATAACTCGACGCTGACCAAGGTCGTCACCGAGAAACTGCTGCACATGAAGGGCGTCCGCCATACCAAGACGCTGTTCGCGATGGACGTTTATTCCAAGTTCGATCTGGCCAAACTCTTCAGCGTTTGACGCGATCGACACCCGGATCCGCCGGGCGGTTCAAGGAGCGGAATTCCTTTCAGTGAGCGACATCGGCGACATCGACCTGGAGAAGATCAGGAACTGGCCCAAGGGCAAAGTGGGCTACGTCGCCCTTGTCGGCCGGCCCAATGTCGGCAAGTCCACGTTTCTCAACGCCGTGCTCGACTACCACCTGGCCGCGGTCTCGATCAAGCCGCAGACGACCCGGCGCAACTGCATCGGCGTCTTGTCGGACGAATCCAGCCAGATCATCTTCGTCGACACCCCCGGCGCCCATCGCGGCCGCAACGAACTGGGCAAGGCCATGCTGCGGTCCGTCATGCAGGGCCTCGATGATGTCGATGTCATCCTCTGCCTGGCCGACCCGACCCGGCCGCCCGGCGAGGAGGACAAGCTCGTCGCCGAACGCGTCGCCAACGCCGGCAAGCCGACCTTCCTCCTGCTGAACAAAACCGACCTGACCAAGCCGACGGCTCGGGCCGAGATGGAAGCCGCCTATCGCGAATATCTCGGTGCGGACACCCCCCACTACAACATCGTCGCCACCGACCCGGCTACCCTGGACCCGATCCTCGACGACGTCCGGCAGCGTCTGCCGGATGGCCCGTTCTTCTACGAGGCCGATCAGATGACCGACGTCTATCTCCGTGATCTCGGCGCCGAGATGATCCGCGAATCCCTGCTGGAACTGCTGCGTGAGGAAATCCCGCACTCCTGTTTCGTCGAAGTCGACGAATGGAAGGAGCGCGGCGACAGACTGCGGGTGAAAGCCACTGTCCACGTCGAAGCGGCATCGCAGAAAGGCATTGTCGTCGGCAAGGGCGGCAAGATGATCCGCGGCATCAGCAAAGACGCCGCCGGCCGCATCGCCGACCTGCTGGACGACGAGATCCGCGTCGACGTCGAACTCCACGTCAAGGTTTCCAAGGACTGGCGCAACCGCAAAGCCTTCCTCAAAGACCACGGCCTCCGCTGATCCCCCGTCCGGGCCGGCCGGCGGCTGGATCGCGTCGTGACTGCCCCGTCCCTTCCTTTGCGAGACACGAGACTCGAGATGCGAAACACGGCGTCCGTCGGCACCGTCCCGACGGCCGGCGGCTGTATCGCGTCGTCACTGACACACCGCAAAAAAAAATGAAAACGGCTGCCCGCCGCGGGGGGACGGGCAGCCGTTGAGCTTCAGTCCGCTGCGGGGTCAGCCGATGTCGGCATGACGCTGGTGCAGCGACTTCATCTGGCCGGATGCCGCCTTGTACGCGGCAATGCCGTTGGCCGTTGCCTTGGCCGCCGCCACCGTCGTCACATACGGCACGCAATGGCGGATGGCTTCCTTCCGCAGATAGGAGTCGTCGTTCTTGCTCAACTTGCCGATCGGCGTGTTGACCACCAGTTGGATCTCGCCGTTGGCGATCGCATCGACAATGTTCGGCCGGCCCTGGTGCAGCTTCCTGATCGAGTCCGCCGCGATGCCGTTGGCCGCCAGGAACTCCTGCGTGCCGTCGGTCGCGACGATCTTGAAGCCCGCGTCGACAAACGCCTGCGCCACTTCCGGCAGCCCGTCGCGTTCACGTTCGCTGACGGACATCAGCACCGTGCCCTCAGTCGGCAGCATGGTCTTGGTCGCTTCCTGCGCTTTGTAGAACGCCAGCCCCGGCGTCTCGGCCAGACCGAGGACCTCGCCGGTGGAGCGCATCTCCGGCCCCAGCAAGGGGTCGACTTCCTGGAACATGTTGAACGGGAACACGGCTTCCTTGACGCCGTAGTGCGGGATCTCCCTGGCCGCCAGGTCGAAGTCGCTGAGCTTCTTGCCCAGCAGGATCTCCGTCGCCACGCGCGCCATGGACAAACCACAGACCTTCGACACCAGCGGCACCGTGCGCGACGCGCGCGGATTCGCTTCCAGGATATACACATTGTCGCCGCAGATGGCGTACTGGATGTTCATCAACCCGACCACTTCGAACTCGATCGCGATCTTCCGCGTGTATTCGCGGATCGTTTCCAGGTGCTTCTCCGGAATGCTCACCGGCGGAATCACGCAGGCCGAATCGCCGGAGTGAACCCCGGCAAGCTCGATATGCTCCATCACCGACGGCACAAAGGCGTCGGTGCCGTCGGCGATCGCGTCGGCCTCGGCCTCGATCGCATTCTCGAGGAACTTGTCGATCAGGATCGGGCGTTCCGGCGTGACGCCGACCGCGGCGGCGACGTACTCGCGCAGCATGTCTTCGTCGTGCACCACTTCCATGCCGCGCCCGCCCAGGACATACGACGGCCGCAGCATCAGCGGGTAGCCGATGCGGTCGGCCGCTTTCAGCGCGTCCTCGAGGTTGCTGGCCATGTCGGACTCCGGCTGCGGAATGCCGAGATTGGTCATGATCTGACGGAACCGGTCGCGGTCCTCGGCCAGGTCGATCTTGTCCGGCGTCGTCCCCAGAATCGTACAGCCGGCGTCCTGCAGTTCGTTCGCGAGGTTCAGCGGCGTCTGCCCGCCGAACTGGACGATGATGCCTTCCGGCTGCTCGAACTCGTAGATGCTCAGCACGTCCTCCACCGTCAACGGCTCGAAGTACAGCCGGTCCGACGTGTCGAAGTCCGTCGACACCGTCTCCGGATTGCAGTTGACGATGATGCTCTGGATGCCGTTGTCCTTCAGCGCGAACGACGCATGGCAGCAGCAGTAGTCGAACTCGATCCCCTGGCCGATGCGGTAGGGGCCGCCGCCGAGGATCATGATCTTGCGTTTGCCTTTTGCCTGCTCCAACTGGTTCGGCGCGTTGTAGGTCGAGAAGTAATAGGCCGCGTCCTCGACGCCGCTGACCGGCACCGGCTCCCAGCCTTCGACCAGCCCCATTGCCTTGCGCTGCTCGCGGATCGCGGCTTCGTCGACATCCAGCAGCTGCGCCAGATAGCGGTCGGCAAACCCGTCCTTCTTCGCCCGCTCCAGCAGCTCGTCCGGGAGGTCCTCGCCTTTGGTCGCGAGGATCTCCTCCTCAAGCTCCACCAGTTCCTTCATCTGTTCCAGGAACCAATGCTTGATGTGCGTCAGCTTGTGCAGCTCCTCGAGCGACGCGCCCCGGCGGAGGGCTTCGTACATGATGAACTGGCGCTCGCTCGACGGTTCCGCCAGCAGCGCCATCAGCTCCGGCAGCGGCTTCTGGTTGAAGTCCTTCGCGAAGCCCAAGCCGCTGCGGCCGTTCTCCAGCGAACGGATCGCCTTCAGAAAGGCTTCTTTGTAGTGCTTGCCGATGCTCATCACCTCGCCGACGGCCCGCATCTGCGTGCCGAGCTTGTCCTCGACGCCCTTGAACTTCTCAAACGCCCAGCGGGCGAACTTCACCACCACATAGTCGCCGGACGGCGTGTACTTCTCCAGCGTGCCGTCGCGCCAATACGGGATCTCGTCCATCGTCATGCCGCCGGCCAGCATCGACGACACCAGCGCGATCGGGAAGCCCGTCGCTTTCGACGCCAGCGCCGACGACCGCGACGTCCGCGGGTTGATCTCGATCACCACCACGCGGTCGGTCTCCGGGTCGTGTGCCCACTGCACGTTCGTGCCGCCGATCACCTCGATCGCCTTCACGATGTCGTAGGAGTATTTCTGCAGGCGGTCCTGGAGTTCCTGGCTGATCGTCAGCATCGGCGCCGTGCAGTAGCTGTCGCCGGTATGCACGCCCATGGCGTCGACGTTCTCGATGAAACACACCGTGATCAGCTGGTTCTTGGCGTCGCGCACGACTTCCAGTTCGAGCTCCTCCCAGCCGAGAACCGATTCCTCCACCAGAATCTGATCGACCAGGCTCACCTGGATGCCGCGCGCCGCGACCACCCGGAGTTCATCCACGTTGTAGACATGGCCGCCCCCGGTGCCGCCCATCGTGTAGGCCGGCCGGATGACCACGGGATAGCCCAGCTCCGCCGCGACCTTTTCGGCTTCCGCGACGCTGTTGACCGCCTTGCTGCGGCACATCTCGATGCCCAGCGAGTCCATCGTGTTCTTGAACGCCGTCCGGTCCTCGCCGCGCTCGATGGCGTCCACCTGGACGCCGATGACGCGTACGCCGTACTTCTCCAGGACCCCCTTCGCGTGCAGCTCGGACGTCAGATTCAGACCGGTCTGACCGCCGAGATTCGGCAGCACCGCGTCGGGCCGTTCCTTCTCGATGATCTCGACCATGCGCTCGAAGTTCAGCGGCTCGATGTAGGTGGCGTCGGCCATGACCGGGTCGGTCATGATCGTGGCCGGATTGGAATTGACCAGAACAATCTTGTAGCCGAGCTGCCGCAGGGCCTTGCACGCCTGCGTGCCGGAATAGTCGAACTCGCCGGCCTGACCGATTACGATCGGACCGGAACCAATGATCATGACTTTGTCGATGTCCGCGATTTTGGGCACGGGTGGAGTCCTCCCAGATTGGATGAAGTAGTAGACAGGCAACCGGGAGGGAATCCGGGCACGGCAGGAGCGCAGTGCTTGACATTGCCATTCCGTTTTCTCCCGACAGCGCCCGCGGTCGGCGGGCTGGTTGTACGACACAGGAGCTCCCCGACATGGGAGGAATCCTGAATGCAGGGCGGAGCAGTTCCGACAACGCCATCGTTCCGGCCCGACATTGCCGCCTACAGTACCCATGCCCCTTGCCGATGCAAGGCAACTGCCCGGATTGTCCCGAAGAACCGCCCGTTCTCCCCGTTTCAGCGCACTCAGAGCCACTGCTTCAAACAGTCCTGATGCCTCTCCCTCGCCATTTCACGCCGCCTCTCCACCTCCTCGTATCACAAGCATCTTGCTTGTGCCTGCCGCTTTTCCGCTTGTATCACAAGCATCTTGCTTGTGCCCCCAGCGCAGTGCAACGTCAAGCCTCCGCGCCGCTTTTCCGTTTG
>CAYLNH010000172.1:0-15258 GCA_964384625.1 uncultured Lentisphaerales bacterium | reverse complement strand
TACACGGAAAAGACATTGCCTGTCCCAAGATCATCTTAATTCAGCGCCATTCCCGACTACAGTCGATCACCCACACTCGACACTCCCCCTGCCAACTCACACCCCTATTTCACGCTTGACACTTCCAGGCCCTGGTCATCCAACACACAGTTGATGCCGGCGCCGAATTGCGCCGGGTCACGCACGGTCTGCAGGTACTCCTGCAGCGAGTCTGCAGCGTTTTGTGAGTTGTGTGCCAGCACCAAAGACCCGGACTTCATGCGGGGCAGGGCGGCCTGCAGCAGACGCAGATACAGCGACTTCCCCTCTTCGCCAGGCGCTGTCGCGTCGAGATACAGCAGGTCCACCGGTTCCGGGTCGTCCCGCAGCCACTGCACGCCGTCGACCGCCAGCACCTGCCCCTTCCCTGTCGGGTCTATACTGCTGACATTGCGCTGCGCCAGCGCGGCGTCGTCTTCGTTGATCTCGATGCCGATGACGCGGTCAGCGTCGAAGGCCGCGCCGGGGCCGATTGCCGCACCGGCGTTCGAGATAAAGGTAAAGCCGCAGAAGACGCCGACCGCAATCAGGTTCTGCGGCTGATGAATGGCGTTCACGGCCCAGATCAGCCGCTGCACCCGCGGCGAGATCGCGGTCCACGGAATTTCGAAGTTCTCCTTCACGGCGTTGCGAAACGCCAGAAACAGATCCTTCTCGTAATCGCTGGTCGGCAGAACGCCGGCCTCCACCAACGCCTGCAGGGCGGCATCGACCACGGCAATCTCCTGCTCGATCGGTTCCAACTCGTTATGCGGCTCGCGCATATTCATCTTGTACTGCGACCAGTCTGCCGCTTCATGCCGTATATGCATTCGTTCATCCTCAGTTAGGGAGCTGAAAGAAAGATACGGGAGAAAGAGATGATGGGAAGGGCGGCCACTCACAAAGTAGCCCGCCTCTCCGAGGCGGTTCATCCACCTGCCAATGAACTTCTGCCTACTTCCGATACTTCGTCAATGCCGCGTTGACGTACTTCTGCGGGGCCTTACTAAACGTCTCCCAGCGGCCGCCGCACAGGTCCTCCTGCCGGATGCGCGACAATCCGACCAGGCACCAGTATTGATTGCGCACCGAGAGTTTCTGGTTTTGCAGGCAACGCACCAACGGCTTCTCCGATGCCGGCCGGGCGAACTCCGCCACGGCGGTCAGCGCGTGTGCGAAGACGCGTGAGTCCGGGTTCTGCAGGATCGTGTGAAGGACCTGCAGGCCGTCATCAGACCACTTGCGGTACTTGATCATCTTGATCAGCTCATTCACCAGTCGCGGGCCGAGTTTCGCGATTTCTTCATTCGAGTCGCCAGCGATCTGGTCGGCTACGTCGGCGAAGCCGGCGGACGGCGGGGCAACGTCGAGTTTGATCAATGTCAGGTAGGCGTAGGCAGCCGTCATGGGGTTCGCACTTTTGGCTATCTCCAAAGCGAAGCTCCGGCACTTCTCGGGCGGCAGCAGTTTGTGGAGAGCATCGAAGTGTTGGTCGATCATCTCGGCGGTTAAGCCGCTTCCGCGAAGGCTGTCCATGAAGGCGCCCGCCACAGTGTCTGCCTTGCTTCGCAAGGCGTCTTTGCTGACGGGAAAGACGTAATAATCGTGGCGGTACGGCTTGCAGGTAGTATCACCATTCTTGTCGAGGAACAGAATGCACGCATCCTTTGATGGTACTTGTGCTGTTTTCGGAACCGAGCTCACGATCACCTTGGGTTTCGGATAGAAGGGATAGGAGACGGAAAGCGTCTCCGCAGGCTCGCCTTTCAAGGTGTGGGCAACACGGAAATCAGCCTTCCACACGGCAGCCTTTTCCGAGTGCCACATGCTTGCATCTCCCGCTTGCACGGTTGTCGTATCAGCGGTCTTGGTCAAGCTCGCGGCCCGGCCGAGACAGATAATCTCTGCCTCTTTGGCAGCGCCGGTCATTGTCGGGGGATTATCAAACACACTGCGCGGCCCGGTGAAGGCCGGCCGCACGGGGTGATAGGGCGATGCCTGCGGGATGGGCGCCAGTTTCCAGAACGGCGTTGCCAGGACCTGTCGGCGACCGGCGGCAATCTGTGAGGCCCCGGTTTCTGCCTGGTGTTGTTTCAGTAGTTCTACAATCTGCCTATGCCCGGCGGCAGCAGCACATTCCAATGGTGTGTGATTGTGGTCGTCCAGCAGGTTGACGCGAGCGCCGGCCTTGATGAGCAGACGGACCAGTTCCACGGCGCCCCGTTTTGCGAATGTGTGGAGCGGCGTGGTCGTCTGGTCCGGTGTGCCGTCCGGCGACGCCCCCGCCTGCAGCAGCAGTTGCACCAGTTCATCGGCAAAGTTCCCCCGGCATAGCGAGAGGCGGGAATCAAGATCGCCCACGTCATCACCCAAGTTGGCCAGGACCCATTTCAGCGCTGCAGGATTTCCGGAATCGACGGCTTCATAGATCCAGGAGGACGGTCGGCCTCCCCGCATGCGGGCGCCGGCGTCTACCAACTCGCTGAAGACGGCGGGCTTTGGCATTGCCGCCGCGATCGGTGGCAGCACGTCCTTGTCCGCAGGATTCAACGCCAAGCCATTCGCCAGCAGGCGGCGGACCGTCTCCGGATTGCCGCTGCGGATCGCCAGGACAAGCGGCGTTCTCGACTCGTATTGCGCCGGGGCGTTGGGGTCGGCGCCGGCGTCAATCAGCAGCTGAATCGCTTCTGCACTGCCCCAGAATGCGGCAACGTGGAGAGGAGTGTACTTGAATCCGTTTCTGGCGCTGATGTCCGCCTTGTGTTCAAGGAGGACCTTGATGGTTGCCGGATTGCCGCGCCAGGCGGCCCAGTGCAGCGGCGTCCACTTGCCCCGAGAAGTGGTGTGAACGGCAGTGGGCCGCTGCGCAAGGAGGTCCTTGAGACCGGCCGCGTCACCGGCGAACGCCAGCATATGTTCGGGCGGCAGTCCCTTGACGGCGGCGCCCAGTTCGCGGAGCGCTCTGGCAGCGCGCTGGCGGCTGATTGAGTCCTGTCCGCTCATGACGGCCAACTCCAACGGTGTCCAGCCTTCGTCATTCTGCCGATTCAGGTCGACTCCGTGTTTTGCGAGAGCCCGGATGACCGGCGCTGCGGCCTGGTGTGCCAGTGTCCAACCGCCCTCTGATACGGCGTTCACGTCGGCACCGGCGTCGAGGTAGAGATCGACGAATGGGGCGGGGTCCTGGACATAATAGAGGCATTGCAGGGCGTGCTCAGGCGAGCCGCCAGCCGCGAGCATTTCGCGGGCAATGGCGAGCGCACTGGGCTGGTTGTACGGAAGTGAGCCCCAGTATCCCGGTTTTGCTTTGGCGGCCAGCATCGCCTTGACGATCTCGATGTTGCCGGACTGGACCGCCAGTTTCATCGGCGGCTCCGTGAGGACCGTGCGGCGATAGCTGATCTTCGTTTCGAGCCTGCGGCTTGGGTGGGCCCCGGCTTTGAGCAGCAGTTTGACCATCGCGACGTCCCTACGCTTGAGGGCCGCGGTCAATGGGGCGTGGCCGAGGTCGTCTGTCCGGTTGATCTCGGCGCCGTTGCGGATGAGTATTTCGGCGGCTTCGAGCTCGCCGTAGCGGGCGGCTTCGATCAGGGGGACGCGTTGCCGGTGTTTTGGGTTCAGTGTCTTTTTGTGCAGCCGCCAGTTTCGCAGACAGGAGGTGCTGCCCCATTCCGCCGCCAGACTGATGCCGCTGCGCCAGTGTTCGTCCTCGCCGTGGCCCCCCGGAGCCGCATCAAAAGCAGCGGGATGATCCGCGAAAATGGCCCAGAATGACGGGGCCCAGGTCAGGTCGTCCGGTCGATACCGCTGCTCGTAAGTTTCGTCGAAATGACGATCGGGTTGCTCCAATGCCGGTTGGTCGCCGGCAAACGCCAACGCACTGGGCCAGGCCAGCCCGCGCAGTGGCGCGCCGTGGGCCATAAAGCATTCCGCCGTTTCACGGTCGCCGTCGCGAAGCACATGGAACAGAGGCGTTCGCCCGAAGCGATCGGTGACGTTCGGATCGGCGCCGGCCCGGAGAAGAACCCGGGCAATTCGGACGCTGCACCGTTTTTCCCGTCGTCTGTCTTTGGGCCCGTGACTCCTGGGGTCCCAGCCTGCCGAGGGATCATCATCCAGTTCCCAGTCGACGGCGATCATCAAGGCGCTACGTCCGTCATCGTTTCTGGCGTTGACCTCGATTCCCGCTGAGATAAGGGCCGCTACGGTTTCCGGGTCGCGCTTGAATTTGCACTGCTGGTGCAGCGCGGTATTGCCGCTCCGGCTCCTTGCCTTCACGTCAGCGCCGTGTTTCATGAGGACGTCAACAACGTCGGCATCTCCGGCGAAATGCAAGGGGGTATTGCCTTCGTGGTCTCTGTGGTTGACGCCGGCGCCGTGTTCGAGCAGCAGGTCGGCGATACCGGATTGTCCCTCCCAGGCCGCCCAGTACAAGGCCGTCCGCCCCCGAGTGTCCGGGTGATCGATGGGGACGCCGTTCTCCAACAGGACCTTTGCCCCATCATATTTGCCGTCCGCCGCCGCGAGTTCGAGGGACGTCAGCCGCATCGGATCTCTGGATCGGGCTGTGGGGTCAGCGCCGTACTTCAGGAGCAGCCTGATGATGTCCAGGCTCTCCTCGAAAACGGCGTAGTGCAGTGGGGCGAATTCCGACTGTCCGAAGATGTCTGTCCGACAGCCGTGGCGCAGCAGCGTTTCCACGATTGCGGCACGTTCTTCCCGGACGGCGAGCCGCAAAGCGGTTTCGCGTTCGGCGTCGACAGAATCCGGATTGACGCCGGCTTGCAGCAGCGCCTCAACAATCTTTGCTCGGCCCAGTTCTGTTGCCCGATACAACGGTGACCTGCCCGGCCAGATGGCCCAGTCGAGGCGTTCGCGGCGCCAGTGCAGATGGTAGCGGACGCCGTCGACATCGCCGATCTCGATCATCTGCATCAGGTCGAGCTGGTTGGCGGTCAGGGTATTGATGCCGTACCAGGCGCCGACCGCCGGGAGGACGAGGATGGCCGTCGCGAGCAACAGATAGCCGCGGCGTTTCAGTTTGCGTTGGGTAGACCCATCCGACATGCCGTAATCTGCCCTGAATCGGCGGCGAATGCAATCCTTGCGGGGACTTGCATTGCGGCCGGCAGCGCCCATGTTTAGCGCCCGACCCGAAGTCCCGATCATCGTTCCTTCGGCACGCAGGACCGGTGGTGGGCAGAGTCTCAGCCATCCAATACTCCATCACTCCAACCCATCCAACCCTCCATCACTCCAGAGCCCATCATGAAACACACCTACGATTTGAGTACGCTGCGCTGGCAGGTGGCCGGCTATACCCCGCACGGCTGGCGCTTCGGCAAGAGCATGGAGATCGGCGCCGACAGCCGGTCCGAGGTCACCCCGGTGCCGGCGCCGGTGCCGGGATCGGTGCAGCAGGCCCTGTTGGACGCGGAATTGATCCCCGACTGGAACGTCGGGTTGGACGCGCGCGCGGGCGAGTGGGTTGAGAACCGGCACTGGATCTACTTCGCCGATCTTCCGGACAACTGGCTGCAGCACGACGAGGTCCGGCTGGTCTGCGACGGGCTGGATTACTCCGGCTGGATCCTGGTGAACCAGGAACAGATTGCGACCTTCAAGGGGACGTTCGTGCCGCACACGTTTGACTTGAAGCCGCACCTGCAGGACAGCGGCAACACGCTGCAGATCGTCTTCGACTGCCCCCCGCGCTGGCTGGGGCAATTCGGATTTACCTCGCAGATGACCGAGTGGAAGACGCGGTTCAACTACACCTGGGACTGGACCAGCCGGTTGGTCCAGATCGGCATCTGGGACGGCATTCGTCTGGACGTCGGCGACGGCACGGAACTGACGGCGCCGACGGTCCGGGCCGGCGCGGACCTGCCGCACGGCTGGTTGGAAGTCCGGGGCGGGGCGACGGGTGATGCGGACCGCGTGCGCCTGACGCTGACCGGGGACGATGGCGAAGTATGTCGTGAAGAAGTCGCGCTGGACGTGTATGAACGCGGTTTCCGCCGGCAGGGACTTGACGTGGCGTTGTGGTGGCCCAACGGCCACGGCGACCAGCCGCTGTACCGGGTGAAGATCGAATTGCTGGACACGGAAAACACCGTGCACGACTGCATGGAGCGGCAAGTCGGTTTCAAACATCTGGTCTGGGAATCATGCGCGGGTGCGCCGGTGGACGCCGACCCCTGGGTCTGCGCGGTGAACGGGAAGCAGATTTTTCTGTGCGGCGTGAACTGGACGCCGATCCGGCCGAACTTCGCGGACGTACCGGAGGCGGAGTACGTGAAGCGCCTGGAGCTCTACGCGGACCTTGGATTCACGATGTTGCGTGTGTGGGGTGGGGCGGTGTTGGGCACAGACGTGTTCTATCGGCATTGCGACCGCTTGGGGCTCCTGGTCTGGCAGGAGTTCCCGCTGTCGTCGTCGGGGATGGACAACTGGCCGCCGGAGGATCCCGCAGCAATCGATGCGATGGACGCGATCGCCCGGAGTTACATTGCGCGGCGGCGGCACCATGTTTCGTTGGCGGTGTGGTGCGGCGGCAACGAACTGCAGCAGGACCTGGCGCAGACCAGGAAGGGCTGCGGCCTGCCGGTGACCTGCGCGCATCCGCTGATCCGGCGGCTGGCCGATGTCGTCGGGGCGTTGGACCCGGACCGCCGGTTCCTGCCGAGTTCGTCCAGCGGGCCGCGGTTCACAGCCCGCCGGGAGGACTTCGGGAAGAACCTGCACTGGGATGTGCACGGCCCCTGGCGCATGGACAATGACGTCGGCTGGGCCGACTACTGGGAGAACGACGACGCGCTGTTCCGCTCCGAGACCGGGGCGCCTTCGGCATCCCCGGCGGATATCATCCGCGGCAGCAAGGGGGACCTGCCGGAACTTCCGGGAACGGTTGACAATCCGTTGTGGCGCCGGACCAACTGGTGGATCGAGTGGGAGACCTTCCGGCAGGAGCAGGAGCGCGCCCCGGAAAGCCTGGAGGAATACGTCGACTGGAGCCAGTCACGGCAGGCCCGGGCCCTGGTCAAGGCCATGGCCGAGACGAAGAACCGCTTCCCCGCGGTCGGCGGCCTGCTCCTGTGGATGGGCCACGACAGCTTTCCATGTACGGCAAATACGGCTATAGTAGACATGTACGGCCGCCCGAAACCGGCGGCGTTGGCGTTGCGTGAGGTGTGTCGCAATATCTGAACTGCGGAGTTACGCTTGGGACGGATCCGATTCATTTTGTTTGTGATTGTCGTTTTCCTGGGAACGATGGGGGTGTATTTCTACATCCGCGTCAACCGCCTGTACGATCGGCAGGCGAAGAAGGAACTCGGTGATCCGAAGACGGCGGGCTTTCGCGAGGTCTTCCTTGCGGACTGCATGCTGGTCGACCCCAAGGGCGCGGACGACAACGGCAATTCGCCGGAAGCGGAGCGTCTGGCAAAGCACCTGCGCACGCACTTCATTGCCGAACTGGGGGAGGAACTGGGGTTCCCGACGGAGGCCGACCCGAAGCAGATCCAGATGCCGCGAGTCTACTGCCTGCGGCGCGGCAAGTACTGCATGTTTCTGGTTTACGTGCCGGCGATGAAGAAGCTTTCGGTGGACGAACAGCGCACCGTGGCCCTGGCGCTCTGGCCGCAGGCGCAGAAGCTGGCGGCCGGCAGCATCTCCGGCTATCCGACCGTCGGCCTGGGATTGCGCGGACATCGGCTCTACGGCCCGATCATGGTCGGCGCCAAACGCGGTGATCCGCTGTTGGCGCAGGAGGGCGGGCGCTATGTGTTCTATCCCTATTTCGCCGGCGAACCGTCATTGCCGCCGCTGTCGCCGGCCGCTGCGGAATCCAGCTCGGTCGCGGAGAAGTCCCCCGCAGCAAACGGGTCGAAAATTCCGTAGCCTGTTTTTCGGTCATTGAGGTGAGGTAGTTCGCCTCATTGCCTATTCTCGGCAGCCGGCCCCCCGGTCGGTGGTAAGCCCTCGTCTGCTGCCCTCTCCATTCTGCGTCGAGATCCCGCACCTTTACGGTTCGGACTTCATGTCGGTGACAGATCCTCAAGTACCGCAGGTTCCCGACCTCCTGAGAGTCGGGACTGGGTGCAAAGAAAGGCAGTACACGAGGGCATGCGGTCGGCGCTGAACCAACTGGACAGCCCCAGCCGTTCCGGCTACAGTAGGCGGCGGGAGAAATTTCCGGCAAACAGTCTAATAATCCACGGTTCCTGGGCGTCCCAAGGGCAAGAAAAGGTCACTGGGACAGGCAACATGAACCGCCCCCAAAAAGAAGCATCGGGATGGAGACGGTTTCCACAACAAGCCTGTCGAACGAAATTACGGCGGTCGTCGCCGAGCATGAAACCGCATTGCTGCGCTACGCCACCAGTCTGCTTCGGAGTCCCGATCTGGCTCAGGACGTGGTGCAGGAAGCGTTCATCCGGCTGATGCGCCATCGGCGCGAAGGCCGCGCCGCGATCGACAATCTGAAGGCCTGGTTATACCGGGTAGTCCACAATCTCGCGCTGGACTACATCCGCAAGAACCAGCGGCATGAGGCGATGCAGTCTGCCCTGCAGAAGAGCGCCGCCCGCCGCCAGGAGAACCCGGCCGATACAGCCGTCAAACGAGACGCGGAAGCCAAAGCCTGGGAGCTCCTCAAGGACCTCCCGGAACGTGAGCAGAAAATCATCTATCTGAAGGTGGTCGAACGAAAGTCCTACAAAGAGATTGCCGCGATCATGGAGCTGACCGTCACCAACGTCGGGTTCATTCTCCATAACTCGCTGAAGAAGCTCAAGGGCCGGCTCTCCGACACCCTCTCGTAAGGTGCAGAATATGGACAACTGCAATGACATCCAAGCGAAGCTGACCGACTACCACTTCGGCGAACTGTCCGAGGCGGAACGGCAGCTGGTTGCCGCGCATGTGGGAAGCTGCGCCGGCTGCCGCGAAGAACTCGCCGAGTTGCAGCGCGTGGTGGGAGACATTGAGACGGCCTTTGCCGACGTCCCTGCCGCCCCTGAACATCTCAGTGAAGATCGCTTGCGGACGGTGTACAACGAGGCGGTCGCCGTGGAGGCCGACGGCCCGGAACCGATCCGGATCCCGCGCGGCGTCTGGATGAGCCTGGCCGCCAGCATCCTGGTCGTGCTGGTGGTCACCGCCGTGATTTCACTGAACCAGCCGCCGGCGCCGACCGTGGTGGCCCAGCGCGAAGCCGTCGGCGAGATCCCTGAAGCGGCATTGGACCCGGCGGCTTCGTCAACCGCCGATACCCCGACTGCTGCCGCGCCGACCGGCGGTGAACGGCGGGCGGCCAAATCGGCGGCGGCCGACGACAGCGCGGTTGACGCCCTGGCGGACGCCGGCAAAGACCTTGTCGCCGACAAGGCCGCCGACGTCCGAAAACAGGCGGAAGCCGCCAAGGCAGAGGCGCAGGCGAAGTTGACCCGCAAGGCAGAGGCGACGCTGGAACGGGCCGACGTCGTGAAAAAGCAGGTTGAGCAGGATGCTGCCCGCGGCCGGGAGGAGCTTGCCGCTGAAAGCATGGCCCTGCGGCAGGCGGCGGAACGCGAGTTGGAGAAACTGGCGCCCGCGCCAATGAAGAAATCGGCGCCGGCCCCGCCCGAGAGGCCCGCTGCCGCAGAGCCGCAGCAAGATTCAGCTCCGGGAGGTCTGCATCTGGGCCAGGCGCCCGCGGCGGACTCGAAGACCGACGCCGAGGAGGCCAAGCGTTCACCGAAACCGCGGGCCGGCATTGCCTGGGCTCCGGCCCGGAATGCCAAAGAACTGGCCAGGGCCGCGGAGAAGGCTCGCCGGAAGCAGCTGGGCGGCGCCGGCCGCGGCGCCGGCACTGCCGACGAAGTCGTTGAACCCATTTATGTCTGGGCCGGAATGGCCTACGAAGAACTCGCGGATGCCGGCCGCAAGGCAAACATGGTTGTCTTGCTGCCGCAGCAGGATCAGCCCGCCATGGGCCGGCCGCTGCCCGGCAAGGCATTGTATGACGAGAACACGACAGCCGCGGTTCTCAAGAAGTCCGAGCGCCCCGTGCACCGCGATCCGGCAGCCTACGAACTGGTCTGGGCCGCGGCCCGGAAGAACGGCCTGGATCTCACGTTGGATGCCGGCGGCATGATCTTGACCCCGGCACCCGCCGACGACGCGCAGATAACCAAAACCGTCACCGTCAATGAAGCCTCGGGCGACCGCCTGCTGCGACTCAAGACGCAACTCGAAAGCCTGGGCATCGCCGTGGCCCGGATGACATTCGATCGGCGCCGCAACAAGCTGAGCGTCAGCGGCAATGCTTCCCAGATGAAGGAATTCGAGGAACTCCTGGCCTTCGGCGCCAAACGCCGAAACAAGGCCTTGCTCGGTCCCGCGCTGCCGCAGCCGGAGAAGCCGGAAGGCGGCGTTAACATGACGGTGGCCAGAAACCGCCACCTCAAGTACGGCACTCGCTCCAAAGGCGCCGCGGCGGCGGCCGAGAGCGGCGCCGCCGGCCCAAGCGACCTGGAGCAGCGGCTCGCGAAGACCATGATCCCGAACGTCAAAGTTCACGGCCTGTCGGTGAACGACGCCCTGGTTGCCATGGGCAAGCACGGCCGCGTTCCCGTCGAAAACCGGGCCGGCAAGGTCGGCGCTGAAGTCGGCATCTACGCCAACAACCTGTCCGTTCGCGACGGCTTCCGGCTGATCTGCCGCGCGGCTGATCTGCAGGTTGAGATCGGCAGCAGGAAGGTAACTGTGCGCCGCGGGCCGTACACCGGCAGAAAGCCCGTGCGTCTCCTGCGGCTGACGCGGTGGCAGGAAGATAAACTGGGGCGCGACGATCCGGTGTCCGCCGGCGACGCCCGCCGGGCACTGGAACGCGGCGCCGGAATGACCCTGTCGTCAGCCCGGGCCGAAGACGTCGAATATAACGCCGAAGACCGGATCCTGATCATCCGGGCCGACGCCGACAAGATCCGTCGGGCTGAAGCCTTCCTGGCGACTCGCTGAACAGCTCCGAAATCCGCGATCCCCACGAGGCGAGATGAAGCGGTCTTCACCGTGCCCTGCGCCTGCGGCCGACTCGCCTTCTTACCCGAAATGCCGTTCAGATATTCCTGTATCGCCGGATCTTCGCTGCGCTCCGCCGCGGACCTCGCCAACCCGCCGCGTCGAGTTCGCCGGTCGACCACTGCTCCAGCAGGTCAAGCCTGCCGGCGGCAGGAAGGCGGCACGCGCGAGCCGCGCCACGTGCCTGACGCATTACGTGCGGCCGGCCCTCGCCCTTGCCGTCAGGTCAAAACGG
The DNA here is from genome assembly GCA_964384625.1 of uncultured Lentisphaerales bacterium. GTDB lineage: Bacteria > Verrucomicrobiota > Lentisphaeria > JABSQK01 > JABSQK01 > CAYLNH01. The sequence goes on along the minus strand of CAYLNH010000172.1, from coordinate 3,935 downwards.
TCCATATTTGCCGTTGAAAGGCGGACGATCTTATGGCAAAGCAGGCGGCAAACCCGGGGGACATCCGGGCACTGACGATCCGCAACCGGTCGCATCCGACGCTGGCGGCTCTGGGCCTGGCAACCCGGCACTTCCCGAACTACGTCAATCAACAATACAGCCCCCATCGGCTGGACGTGGTGCTGATCAGTTTCATCTTCAGCGGCAACGCCGTCCACGTAATCGACGACGACCGTTTCCCGAGTTCCGGCCCGACCTTGGGAATCACGCATATCGACCAGCATCACAGTGTGATGACCGACGCCGCCGGCATCGAGATCATGAACATTTTTCTGGATCTCGACCGGTTGGTGCTGCCGGTTTTACCGCCGCCGCTGAACGACTATGTCCACCGACTGATCCCTTTGCAGCCGCGGTTTGCCAATAAACTGAACCGCATTCTGCGGGTTGAACTGAACGACGGCGCGGGCATCGTCAATGTCGCCCGCAACCTGCACCGCGAACTGGTCGCGCAGCCGCTGGGTTACGAAAGGGCCGCGTTGGACTATCTGCGGCTGTTCCTGATCGAGGCCTGCCGGTATGCGGCCGAATCCGGCGTGCAGTTGTCCGCCGGCGAGCAGAACACCGCCAAGCCGAATCTGGAACGTGTGCGTCAATTTATCGACGAGCATTATCGCGAGGAGATCACCCTGGACCGGTTGGCGGCGGTGGCCGGGCTGAGCCCGAATTACCTGTGTCGCGCCTTCAAGCAATACACCGGCAAGACGCCTTTCACGTATCTGCAGGAGCGGCGGATTCAGGCGGCCATGGTATTGCTGCGCGGCACGTCCGACAAAGTCGTCGGCATCGCCTGCGACTGCGGTTTCCACGATTTGAGCTACTTCAACCGGACGTTTCGTCGGCTGGTCGGGACGACCCCGAGCGGGTATCGCCGATGCAATTGATTGTTGCCGTGCTGTTCGTGCCGACCATCGCGATTCTCCTGTTTGGTCTTTATCAACATCAGGCGCACAATCGCGGTTGGGGTACCTGGCTGGCGATCTGGGGGGCGGTGTCGGCGGGTGTTTGCGGCGTGGTCATGTTTCGCGGCGGTCAGCTGTTGGCCCTGGTCGTGGCGGTACCTGCGTTCGGCCTTCTCCGCTTCTTTGAGCGGCTGCCGACAACCGGCGACTGGCAGAGGTTGCGGCGGGTGGGAAGGTTCCAGGTGTACGGCTTCAGCGGCGGCGCCGCAGTGCTTCTGGTCTTCTTCCTGACGGCTGTCTGGCTGCAGGCGGCAGGGGATGCGGGGGGAACGGCAGTCATGGTCGTCTATGCCGCCTTTGCGGCGATCGCGTATGGCGTGGGGCTGGGACTGTTGTTCCGATCGCTGCGGCGACTGCCGTGGAGCCCGCACCGTTTGCTCATGCTGCTGCTGTGGTTTATGTTCCTGACGCTCAACGGCATTCTCTGGGGCGTCCTGCTGCATGCTTTGAAAAACCACCCGGCACTCAACTGAGAGGGAAAACGAATGGGTAAGAAAACAGGCAAGAAGAAGCCGAATCTGAAGGACTACCTGGTTCCGGCCAAGGGCTCATTCAAACTGAGCCGGTTCGATCCGGACGACACCTTCGGCTTGAAAGACAAGGAGTCCGCCAAGGCCGAGTTGACCAGACTGCACACCCGCCTGGACGAATTGCAGGAGATGCTGTTTGCCGAGGAAAAACATTCCGTGCTGGTTGTGCTGCAGGCCATGGACGCCGGCGGCAAGGACAGCACCATCCGCCGGGTGCTCGGCCCGTTGAACCCCCAAGGCGTCAAAGTCATCCCGTTCCGCGCGCCGACCAAGGAAGACCTGGCCCATGATTTTCTCTGGCGCATTCACAAAGCCACGCCGGCGAAGGGCATGATGCACGTGTTCAACCGTTCGCACTACGAGGACGTCTTGATCGTCAAAGTCCATGGTTGGGCGCCAAAGAAGGTCATCGCCCGGCGTTACGAACAGATCAACGCGTTCGAAAAATTGCTGGCCGACTCAGGCACCACGATCGTCAAGTTCTACCTGAACATCAGCAAGGCCGAACAGCAGGAGCGCTTTCAGGAACGCCTGGACCGGCCGGACAAGCATTGGAAGTTCAACCCGGACGACCTGAAAGAGCGTGAGCTCTGGGACGACTACATGGACGCCTTCGAGACGGCGCTGAAGAAATGCAGCAAGCCGCAAGCACCGTGGTATGTCATCCCGTCCAATCGCAAGTGGTCGCGGGATGTCATCATCGCCCGCATCCTGATCAAGACTCTGGAACGCCTGAAGCTGCAATACCCCGAACCGGAAGGCGATTACAGCAGCATCGTGATCCCGAGCTAGCGTGGAATGGCACTGACTTGAGGAGTGTTTGGCACAGGCGATGTCTGTTCCGTGTATGAGTCCCGGCGCCAGGGAAGTGGCAGGTGAGCGTTCCGCCGCGGCGGACCAGCCTGTTGCCGGCAGTCCCTCGCCGGCTCAAACGCGACGTCGTTGGGGGCTGCCGTTCTGAACGCAGCGCGGCCCGTCGGCCAAAGCCCCCCGGACCCCCGAATTGCTGCTGGGCGAAGCGACGATCCGGCGCGGCCGGGGCCGGCGGACGAGCCGGCAAGCTGAAACAGAAAGGATTTGAAATGAGCCGAACAATGCACCTGCACTCGGGCGAAGTGCAGGACTTCGACGGCGACCGGCGCCATCGGTGCGTGGTTGAACGTCGCGACGGCGAAAACGTCGTCTCTCAGGAGGAACTCTGGGTCCAGTTCCAGGACCCGCCGGTGATCGAGCCCGACGAACTGGCGTCGTTCCTGATGCTGGTGTTGCTGACCGCCATGCAGGAGCGCCGTGATCTGGTGGTGCACGGGCAGGTCCCCGGGAGTCTGTTGGCCAATCTGGAGGAATTCCACGATGCCTGGCGGCTGATTGATCCGCCGCTGCAGCCGCGCTTTCAACCGATCGCGATCGAGGTCGGCGAAGTCGTTGACGACAGCGACCGTCGGCCCCTTCCCGGCGCCGTGACAACGTCTTCCGGCGGGTACGATGCCGCGTTCACGCTGCGGTCGCACGTGGAGGGTTGGAACGGCCGTCGCGGCCTGGACATCCGTCGGGTGATTATGATCGACGGCATGGAGCTGTATGATCGCCCGGCGGATTTCACCCGGGCGGCGGCGGACAACACGGCGATCGTCTCCAGTCTCGGGCTGGAGCTCACCTTCGTTTCCTGCAACCATCGCTTTCTTGTCGGCGCCTGCCACATCATGCAGAATTACGGGGCGATGCTGGCGGCGATCCAGCGGTACTACCGCCAGGAGGCCGGCACCGGACTGATCGCCAGCGGGCATCACTACTCGGCGGCCCGGGACTGGCTGCCGTTGGGATCAAACCCGATGACCGATCATCTGCTCTCCAGCGCCGACTTCGCCATCCGCCATGACGGCGCCGGCAGTACCCGGTTGGAAAAGATGCAGGCCCTGGCGGACTGGCCGGAGCTGAATCGCCATGTCCGCGTCTGTTGGCAGGACGACAGCACCGGCGGCAACTGCGGGCATTGTGAGAAATGCCTGCGCATGATGCTGATCCACCAGCTTCTCGCCGGCGAAATCCCGCCGGCCTATCCCGCCGGCGTGGACCTGCGGCGGGAGATTTACGAGATCGACGTCTGGTCCAGTTGCCGGGTCTACTGGCGGGAACTGGCGGACTGGATCGAGACCACGGGACGCGGCCGGGAGTGGCTCGGCCTGGTGCTGACCAAAGGCTGGGTTCGCGAGCCGCTGCTCCAGCTGGCGAACAAGGCCTTCGGCCAGCTCATGGGAACGTAACCCGCCGACCGGTTGTCCGGTAGTCATGGGTGCGATCCGGGATTTTGTGAGCCCTCGTCTACTGCCGAATGGCGCTGAATTAAGACGTGTTTGGGACATTTGGTCGCCGCTCCTGAGTT
>CAYLNH010000171.1:0-15326 GCA_964384625.1 uncultured Lentisphaerales bacterium | reverse complement strand
GCACCGCAAGCTCCGACGCCGAGGCTTCGGCGCTCAAGAGGGTGCGGGATCTCTATGCGGACCGCGAAGGGCAGCAAACGAGGGCTTGCAGGCTCAAAGGGCCGGCATTGATATCGCCCAGGCCAGAGTCCTGGGTACTCGGTCCCGGCTGTCGACTGCAGGCCTGAAGGGCCGCATTACAGCCTCACATGAACGGAAGCCTGTTGCACCTGCAAATGTTGGGAATGCGCGGTCGAGATCCAGACTTCCACGAGGTCGGGACGGCCACTCTCGGAAGCAGACCGTCCCGGATGGAGAGACGCATAAGTCCTCGACGGTTCACGTTGGCAGCGCAAAACAACCGGCCCGGCGCCGGTGGTGGCCCATGGACGAAGCAAGGGCGGGCCGGCTGTCAATCATGGTTCCACCGGCACACGGCCGGTGCGAAGGTATTTATGTGGATTGGTTGGCGAAAGGCGAAAGCGTGGTATTCGTTAGCGCAACAACCGAACGGAGGAACCCTTGGCGAATCTGGTAACGAAACTTCCCGGTCTGACGTTGCGGAATCCGGTGATCACCGCGTCCGGCACGTTCGGCTACGGCTTTGAATACGCCGATCTCGTGCCGCTCGACAAACTCGGCGGCATCACCGTCAAAGGCGTCAGCCCCTTCCCGTGGGAAGGCAACGTCACGCCGCGCACCTGTGAACTGTTTGCCGGCATGCTGAACGCCATCGGCCTGCAGAACCCGGGACTGGAGAAGTTCATCCATCACCGGGACTACCTGCCGTTTCTGCAGCAGCAGGACACCGCGGTGATCGTCAATATCTGGGGGAAGACCGTGGACGATTATGTCGAGGTGGCTGCGGCTCTCGACGCGGAACGCGAAGGCATCGACGCACTCGAGATCAACATCTCCTGTCCGAATATCAAAGAAGGCGGCATCGCCTTCGGCACCAGGCTCGACGCCGCGGCGGAGGTCGTCCGGGCCTGTCGCGACACCACCGACCTGCCGCTGATCACCAAGCTCAGCCCGAACGTCTCAAACATCGGCGAGTTCGCCGCCTGCGTGGTCGAGGCCGGCAGCGACATGGTCAGCCTGATCAACACGTATCCGGCGCTGGCGATCGACATCGAGACGCGCAAACCGATGATCGGCAACGGCTACGGCGGCTACAGCGGCCGGGCGATCAAGCCGCTGGCGGTCCGGGCGGTGTACGAGGCGGCGAAAGCCGTCGACGTCCCGATCATCGGTATGGGTGGGATCTTCAGCGTTGAAGACGCCATCGAATTCTTCATCGCCGGCGCCGCCGTTGTCGCCGTCGGCACCGCAATTTTCGCTGATCCGGGTACGCCGTTGCGGATCATTGACGGCATCGACACATGGCTCGAGGCCCACGGCCACAGTGATATCAGCGAGATCATCGGGACGCTTGAGTTCCCCGGGCGGTAGCCCCGGGCGACGTTGTACGAGGGCGTTACCTCGGCCCCGGAATGGCGCCTTCAGGGCGTGGAAACGCGACGCAGTGCCTGAGACAGTTCCTTCCGGCGGCGACGACGTACAAGTCAGTCTATGACTGCCCCAAGGGCAGTAGAGAGCGAAGCGAATGACAACTCCGACAGGCAGTGGTTGATCACACGTTCCCGGCACCTGCCGTTCGTCTCCACGACCAGAGTGATTAAAGGCCGTTGCCCGTTTCTCCCCGAACTCCCGCGTCCTTCCCGTCAGCCGCGTTTGTTCAGGCGTTCGCGGGCGCGGTCGAGCGCGCGGCGTTCCTCGCGGGTCAGGCTCTTGATGCCGTGCCTGCCGATCTTGTCCAGGATCGGGTCGATCTGGGTGAGCGGGTCGGCGTCCGGGTCGAACTCGCCGGTGTCGTTCTTGTCGTCGACAAACTCGAGGTCGGGCGGGTCATAGGCGGAATGCCCGCGCCCGCGTCGCCGGTCCGGCCGTTTGCGGCTGCGCCCGCGGTGCATGGCCCGCCAGACGTCCGAAAGATCCAGGGCCACCAGCTGCCGGTAGAAGAAGTGGATCAGGAGATAGCCGCCGACAGCCCCCCCGAGATGCCCCAGATAGGAGATCCTGGAACCCAGGTGCAGAACCTTGAAGAAGCTGAGTACATTGATGCCGACGACGCCGAGGACGACCCACTTCAGTTTGACCGGCCAGACGAAGAAGAGGTAGACCACCTGATTCGGCGTGAGCATGGCCGCGGCCACCATGATGCCGAAGATCGCGCCGCTGGCGCCTTTGACCGGCATGACCTCCTGCACCGGCGCCTTGAACACCAGCACCCCCAGCACCCGGACCAGCGTCCAGACCAGCGCCCCGATCAGGCCGCTGCCGACATACACAGTAAGGAGTCCCTTGGGCCGCAGAATCCGTTCCACATGCGAACCGACAAAGTAGAACACCAGCATATTCATGATGATATGCCCGGCGTCGACGTGCAGGATCATATAGGTCAGAAGGCCGGTGGCCCAATAGCCCCAGGCGCCGGGCGAGGCGGAGCCGAGCGGCGGCAGATAGAGATACGGCACACGGAAAGGCAGGCCTTCGAAATCGTTGGTCAGGAGCTGCAGGATATAGACGCCGACCGTAATGCCGACAATCACCGGCACAACGGACCGCAAGCGCCAGCCGCTGCGGCGGCCGCGGGCAGAACGCATGTAATCTCGGTCTTCAAGCATCCGTCAGTCAACCCGGTGCAAATCAGTGAACCGCCTGTAAAACTGGATTCGGGGCGTCCAGCGTCCCGGGGTCATCGCGGCGGCGGGTGTGCTGCAGGCACTGCTGTACTGTATTCCGGATCACATATTCCGGCAAGATGGCGGTCCTGCTTTCGCGGCAAAAAAACGTCAGCACTCGACTGCGCCCGTTCCGGGCCGCCGGCATCCCGCCCGGCTCGCCCCGGACTTTCCAAGCAAATCCCTCCGCATTCTTTACTGTTCTCCCGGGCCGGAGATTGTCCGAGTTGCGTCGACGCGACAGAACATGATGCGGTTTGCCGCCGGTGGTGCGAACAGGCGGGTCGCCGCCCCGGGAAACAACCGGTGGCGGCAGGCAGAATGCACGCCGCGCAGATCATACTGCCCGACGGCGAAAGTCTCTCCTGCCCTGCCCGCGACCTGGTCCACAGAGACTTCCGTTACTCCTGCATATCGGTCAAGGTCCGCAATAGATCATCCTTCAGATTCGAAGGGATCTTTTCACTCTTGCGGATGTGGTCGCGCGCGGCCTCGACGGACTGCTGATAGCTCTCGACCAGCGTCTGGCATTCGCGGCACGCCAGAACGTGGTTGTCCATTGCCATCAGCAGCCGTGCATCGAGTTCGCGTTCGACGTACTCGTACAGGAACCGCCGGACATGATCGCATGAAACATTCGATGGATCGAAGTGTACAATCATTTCCGAGCCTGTTCGTTTATCTGCGCGGAGGAGTGTCCTCCAAAAACCGTTTCAGTTTGCGGCGCATTTCCAGCCGGGCCCGATGGACCCTGGATTTTACCGCCGCCTCGCTGAGCTCCATGATCTCGGCGATCTCTTTCAAGGTCATGCCCTCCACGTCCTTCAAGATGAAGGCCGTGCGGTAGGTCGGGGACAGGCTGCTGACCGACCGGTCGATTGTCTCCCGCAGCTCGCTCTGCGCCAGCACTTCGTCCGGCTGGCTGACTTTTACCGTGTACCGGCCCGACGACCGGCTGACCTCCGCACTGTCCAGATGGTCCACGTCGTGGTCGAACTCCTCGATGGAGACCTCATACGAGAACCGCTTGCGCTTGCGCAGTTTCATGTAGGCGCAGTTGGCGGCGATGCGATAGATCCAACTGGAGAACTTGCTCTTCCCCTTGAAGGTCTCCCACTTCTCCCAAACCGTGATAAAGGTCTCCTGGACCGCCTCGCGGGCGTCTTCCTCGGAATTCAGGATGCGCAGGGACAGCCCGTACACGCGGTCGCCGAAGACGTCCAGCAGGCACTTGGCCGCCATCGGGTCCTTCCGGCGCAGCTTCGCGAGGACGTCTTCGCCCGAGCTGTTCGAATTGTCCGCAGAGTTCGTCACGGGGCTCCAATCAGTTGCATCCGGTGAGGCATACTATACTGTATCGATCGGAGCTTCTGCAATTGCCCACGGACAAGAAATCTCCCCGTTTGGAGGCTGTATGATCATGCGTCACCGGTTGCTGTGCGCCCTGTTCACGGGCGTTCTGTTTCTGGTTGCCGCCGGCCCTGCCCGAGCTGATGACGTCGCTGATCGTCAGGCCCGCCGCGTCTGGCTCGAAGGCTACAAGACCTTCGCCAAGGCGAAAGCGGCCGAGGGCCGCGCCCCGAAGCAGGCCCGGGAGTTCTATGCCCTGGCGCTCAAGACCTTCCTCCAGGTGCGCACCGAGTACCCCGAATGGAACCCCGCCTCCCTGGAACTGCGGATCAACGCCTGCCGGCGGAAGCTGGCGCAACTGGCGCCGAAAACCAAACCCGAGGCGGCGGCCGAACCCAGCCGCGACGAGCTTGCCGAGAAGATCAGGGCGCTGACCCTGGCCCTGGCCCGAGCCAAACGCCAGGCCGAGACCGGAAGTGCCGCACTCAAGAAACTCGAAGAAATGCTGCTTGAACAGCAACGGCTGAAGCTGGAAAACGAATCCCTGCGTCGGCAACTGAACGACGTCAAGGAAACCGGATTCGACCCGGACGATGAACGGGCCAAAGCGCTGGCCGCCCTGGACGCCCTGCGGCAGGAACATGAGGAAGCCATGGACGCCGCGAATAAAACCTTGAAGCAGCAGTCCAAGACCATAGACGATTTGCGCAGTTCCCTGCGGCGGCTGTCCTTAAGAGATCTCAAGCGCCAACGTCAACTTCAGAAACACAATCGCCTGCTCGAACGGTTTGAGGCCGAGATCAAGAAGCAGCAGGACGAACGGGCCGAGGCCGAGGCGAAACGCCGCGAGTTCAAGGAGAAACTGGAAACCGCGAAGGAATTGCGGCTGGCCGCGGAGAAGAGCAAGGATGAGCTTACCAAGGCCCTCCGAGAAGTGAAGGTCGGCGATACGAAGCAGATGAAAGAGAAGATTGCAGCCCAGCAGATCGCCCTCGAGATGGCCCGCGTGGAGATCGTCAACTACCGCCTCCAGGTCGCCAGACTCAAGGCCCGCTCCAAGTCGCTCACCCAGGACCTGGATGTGCTGCAGACCGCCAACGGCGAACTGCGACTGCAGCTCAAGAAACTCCAGGCCGAGGGTTACGAGGAACTGGCAAAAGAATTGAAGGCGACTGCCGACGAACTCCACGCCGGACAACTGGACATGCAGGAACGCTACGGCCGCCTGCAGCAGCGGTACCAGGACCAGCTCGACATCTCACGCGCTTTGAAAAACAAACTGTTGGCGACGCCGACGACCGACGAAGCCCTGCGCCGGGAAAACGCCAGACTGAAAAAGGAACTGGCGCAGAACGTTGAGAAGATAAAGCTGCTGCAGGCCCGGCTCATCGCCGGCCGGGTCGATCAGGAACGCGCCGTCAAGCAGGCGCAGGTCGACCGCCGGTTGCTGGCGGAACTCAACCGCAAGCACGAAGCCCTGAAAACTGAAATGGAAAACGTCCGGGCCCGGATCAAGGAACAGGTTGAAGACGAAACCCTGCAGCAGAAGGTGGAAAAGCTGGTGCAGCGCGCGCACGCGCTGGAAGACGCCGAGAAACTGACGCAGGCCCGGGGCGCCTATGAACAGGTGCTCGCCTTGAACCCGGACCACTTCGACGCCCTTCTGCGCCTCGGCAAACTCCAGGCCGACGCCGAGCAGCTGCTCGACGCCGAGCGCCGCCTGCGGCACGCCTGCCGCCTGCGGCCGCAAGCCTACGACGCAGTACTGGCCTGCGGCCATGTGCTGCTGCGGGCCGATAAACCACGCGAAGCCGTCGGCGTCTTCGCCCAGGCCGCGCGATTGCGACCGCAGCAGCTCGAACCCCGGCGGTCGCTCGGCATGGCGTTGCAGGCGGCGAAGTGGCATCAAGCCGCGGAACGCGAACTGCTGGCTGTCTGGCGTTTGGATGAAAGCAGCCCGGCCACGGCCCTCGCACTGGCCTGGCTCTACGTCGATTGGCGGCCGCCACGTAGGAAAGCAGCGGCTTCATGGTATAGTAAATCACGTAAACTTGGCCTGCCGGCCGACCGCCCGCTGGAGCGGCTGCTCAGCGGCAGGAAACCTGAACAATGAGGAATCTGGAATGACCCGTACAGCCTTCACTGCCCGCCTTCGGCAGTTTCTCTTCTGCCTCTTCTGTACCGGCGCCCTGGTGGTTGCGGCACAGGATACCACCGGCAAACCGTCAAAACCCGATGCGGCCGGGTCCACGCCCGCCTTCAATACCACCAGACAGGCCAGTGCCAACGAAGAAATCGTCACCCGCGCCGTGGTCCAGCTCCTGCAGCGCGGACATTATGCCGCCAAGAACCGGCCGATCATCAACGACAAAGCCTCGCAGCGATTGTTTGACGAGTACTTTGAACGCCTCGACCCCAACAAAGTCTACTTCCTCGCCGACGACCTCGAGGAGTTCTCGCCCTATCGCCTGATCCTCGATGACCTGCTGAAGAAGGGCAAACTGAAGTTCGCCTTCCAGGTCTACGAACGTTTTCTGCAGCGCGTTGAAGAACGCATCGAATACGCCCGTAAACGGGTCAAGCAGGACTTCGATTTCACCACGAAAGAAGTCATGCTGCTGGACCGCTCAAAAGCCCCGTGGGCGAAGGACCGGGAAGAACTGGATGAAATCTGGCGCCAGCGCGTCAAGAACCAGATGCTGATCCAGAAACTGATCCGCACTACCGCCGCCAAGGAAGAAAAACCCGTTCCCAAGCAGCCCCCGCAGGATGCCGTGGTCGAGACCTATGCCAACTACTACAAGCTGCTGCAGGGCAACGACACCGCCGACGTCATGGAAGGCTTCCTGACCACCCTGGCCAATGTCTTCGACCCGCACTCCTCCTACATGAATTGGCGCCACCTCGAAGACTTCAATATCGATATGAGCCTGCAGCTCCAGGGCATCGGCGCCGTGCTGACCACCGACGACGGTCACACCAAGATCGTCCGCATCGTTCCCGGCGGCCCCGCCGACAAGGACGGCCGGCTCAAGCCGGGGTATCGCATCATCGCCGTCGGCCAGGAAGACAAAGAAGCCGTGAACGTGATGAACATGCCGCTGAACCGGGTCGTGCGCCTGATCCGCGGCAAGAAGGGTACGGTCGTCCGCCTGACGATTCTGCGCACCCTGGAAGGGATTCCCGAAGAAATCGCCATCACCCGCGACAAGGTGAAGCTCAAGGATTCCGCCGCCCACGCCACCGTCAAAACCGTCAAACGCCCCGACGGCAAAACGGTCAAGGTCGGCCACATCCACATCCCCAGTTTCTACGCCGACTGGAAAGCCATCCGAAGCGGCGACCCGAATGCGCGGTCCCTGACCAAGGACGTCAAGAAGCTCGTTGAGAACATGCAGCAGCAGGGGATTGTGGCGCTGGTCATCGACCTGCGCGGCAACGGCGGCGGCAGCCTGGATGAATCCATCTCCCTGGCCGGCCTGTTCATCCGCCAAGGCCCCGTGGTGCAGGTCCAGCACGCGGCCGCCGCACCGATCATCCGCCGGGATGAAGACGGCGGCTTCGCCTTCGACCTGCCCCTGGTCGTGATGACCGACCGCACCAGTGCGTCGGCCTCGGAGATCTTCGCCGGCGCCATGCAGGACTACAACCGGGCACTGCTGGTCGGCGATCAGACCACCCACGGCAAAGGCACCGTACAGACCGTGCTGCGGCTGCATAAGTTCGACGCCATGCGCGACCTGAAACCGGGCGCGCTGAAGTATACCATGGCTAAGTTCTACCGCGTCTCCGGCCACTCGACGCAGCGCAAGGGCGTCGCGCCGGACATCGTCTTCCCGTCCTTCTTCGATCACATGGAAATCGGCGAGGCACTGCTGGACAACGCCCTGCCCTGGGACGAAATCAAGGCGCTCAAGATCGATCGCACGCTGGCTTCCGTGGCCCCCTATGTCCCCCGGCTCAAAGCCAATTCCGCCGCCCGCGTTGCCAAGGACGAGAAAATGCAGTTTCTCTTCAACGAGATCAAGCGCTACGGCAAACGCCGCGAGACCAAGACGATCACGCTGAACCAGGCCAAGCGGGAGAAGCTGCGCAAGGAGGACGAATACTGGGCCAAGCGGACCTCCGAAGTCCTCTCCCGCGGCCCCCAGGCCGAGGACAACGGCGACAAGGACAACGGCGAGGAGAAGAAGAAGAAGACGCCGGACCTCTATCTTGAAGAAACGCTGCAGATTGCCGGCGATCTCGCCGAGATGATGGACGCCGACAAGAATCTGGACTGACGGGAGAACGCGATGAAAGGCATCATCCTGGCCGGCGGCGCCGGCACTCGGCTGTACCCCTTGACCGCCACCACCAGCAAGCAGCTGCAGTCGGTCTACGACAAACCGATGATCTACTACCCGCTGGCTACCCTCATGCTCGGCGGCATCAAGGAGATCCTGCTGATCTCCACCCCCCGCGATCTGCCGCGCTTCAAGGACCTCCTTGGCGACGGCGCCCGTTGGGGCCTGTCCATCGAATACCGGGCCCAGCCCAAACCCGAAGGCATCGCCCAGGCATTCATCCTCGGTGAAGACTTCATCGACGGTGATCCCGTAGCCCTCATCCTCGGCGACAACATTTTCTACGGCAATATGCAGATCAAACGCATCGTCGACGAATTCGCCGGCGGCGGACTTGTCTTCGGCTACTACGTCCAGGATCCTGAACGCTACGGCGTCGTCGAATTCGACGCGGACGGCAACGCCCTCGGCATCGAGGAAAAGCCCGCCAAACCGAAGAGCCACTACGCAGTTCCCGGGCTCTACCTGTATGACGGCCGGGTAGCGGAAATGTCGCGTGCACTGACACCGTCTGCCCGCGGCGAGTTGGAGATCACCGATCTGAACATGGCCTACCTGGAACAGGGCAAGCTCCGCGTCGAGGTCCTCGGCCGCGGCATCGCCTGGCTCGATACCGGCACACCAATGAGCCTCCTGGAAGCGTCCGAATTCATTGCCACCATCCAGAATCGTCAGGGCCTGCGCGTCGCCTGTCTCGAAGAAATCGCCATGTACCGCGGTTTCATCACTCGCGAACAGTTGGAGCAACTGGTCAACGACATGCCCAAGTGCGACTACCGCGCCTACCTCGAAGACCGCTTCTTTTCCGACTCCCCTTACCTCGACCCCGACGGTGTTGGGAGCGGCTTCTCTTGAGATCCTGAGCTTGTCGAAGAGCACGCTGCAATTCCGCCGCAAAGCGGCTCCGGCTCCGAATTGTAACGCGGGAATCTGTCCCGCGAAATCCGCCGCAAAGCGGCTCCGACTCCGATCCACGCCGCGATTCCGCCTGTCGGGCGAAGACGCGGCCGGCTCGCTGCCCCGGGGGTCGTGACTTCGTGACCTCGACAACCGGATGACGCAATGACGGAACTGGAGAACGCGGGACCAGTCTTCGCACAAACTCCTTCGCCAAGGTTTCGGCGCTCAAAAGGCTTCGCCGGGCAGGCAGAGGCCCGCGCTACATCCTGGACTGCTGCTTAAGGAACGCCGTGCAGGCAGGCGCAGTGCAACGGCGTCCATCCGTCATTCGAGTTTGCCTCGATATCGGCTCCAGCTTCGATCAGCAATGGCAGCGCTTTGGGAACATCATTGATGGCGGCAGAATGCAATGAGGTGTAACCAAGGTTGTTGCGGACATCTACTCGCGCACCACAGTCGAACAGAAGCTTGATCGGAGCCATGTTGCTCTCTTGGTAACGCATTGACGCATGCAAAGCTGTTTCACCAAACTCGCCCTGACGATCAATCTGGCCCGGATCCCAATGCAGTACGAAAGCCATGCGGTTCTGATCAGCCAGGTTGGCCATCAACACAAGATCCGTTCGTCTGGCCCGGACCTTATTGACCAAAACCCATGCACTGAGCGGGCCCAACGTGAACACCAGAAACACACATGTGAGCTTGGTCCATCTCATCGTCCAGGCACCGGTATCACGCGCCATTCAGATATGCTGCGGCCGCGCCGATCGGTCGTGATTTGGTAGCGCTTGCCAGCCGCAACCGGCATCGAGTAGTCGCGTTGTCCTTTCTTGAATGCCGCCTCCGCCTGCTGCCAGTAGTCCTTGTAGAGTGCACCGTCTCTTGCCATTACGGCAAGAGTAAAGCTGTGGTTGTCCCAGAGCTCGAAGGACATCCGCTTGCCGTTGTCCAGGCGTTTGAAGCCGAAGATCCAGCTTTGTCGACGCTTGTTGGTCGCACGGACCGAAACGAGTTCGACGCTGTAGTCCCGGGAGTTCCGCTGCCAGGACAGTTCCTTCACGACCTCCCAGTCATTGGGCGGCGGTTCACCCTCTGGCCATACTGCTGTGATCGCCCCGTCCTTCGCGACCAACATGGCGTCGGGATAATCCTTACCGGCGCCGTAGAACTTCAGAGGATAACTCACCCGCCATTTGCCTTTTACCAGCCGGCCGGCGCCATGGATCTGGAATACGCGAAGTGTCTTGCCGGTGTCCAGCACGATCGTCGTCCCGGGGCGCACCATGCCGGAGCCGAACTGATAGGATACCAGGAGGTCCTTGCGGCCATCATTGTTCAGGTCCACAAGGTGATGGGACAACCCAATGCCGCCGAAGCCGCCGCCCAGGAAGCAATGCTTCCCATCTCGGAACAGGCACTCCGAAGTGCCGCCCCGGCTCGTGCTGAAGATCTGCAGGCCATGCTGCTTCAGGTACTGCTGCAGCGCCTTCGGCAGGACCTCCTTCGCGGGTGCCTCCAGGATCGCCGTGGCTTCTTTCGCGGTCAAGCGACGGGCCGGCTCAGGCTTTGCTTTCGGCGACTGCGCCGAACAGACGCAGGCCGCTAATGCCAGTACGATGCAGACCGTTCTCAAGCGTCCTATCCTCGTTTTCTCAGAGCCGGCAAGGGTGCCGGCGATCCCAGACTCTCGGCGCTATGCGCCGTCCCCTTCGTAGCGGTAGCCGATGCCGTGGACCGTTGTGATGACGCTCGGGGTCTTGGCGTCGGGCTCGACCTTCTTGCGGAGCTGCGAGATGTGCTGGTCCAGCGTCCGGGTGTAGCTGCCGTACTCCACTTCCCAGGCCATGCGCAGGAGTTCATCACGACTGAGCGCTTCGCCGGGATGCTGGTAGAAGATCCGGATCAACTCCATTTCGCGGCGGGAGATGTCGAACACGTCGCCGTCCACTTCACCGCGGTACGAGCGCCGGTTAACTTTCACCGGGCCGAACATGAACTCATCGCCGACGTCCTCTTCCGCGGCGGACGGCCGAGACCGCCGCAGCACGGCGGCGATCCGCGCCAGGAGCTCCCGGACGCCGAACGGCTTGGTGACGTAGTCGTCGGCGCCCAATTCCAGACCAAGGACCTTGTCGATCTCTTCCCCCTTCGCCGTCAGAAAGATGATCGGCGTTCGCTGATTCGTCTGTCGGATCTGTTTGCAGACATCGTAGCCGTTCACCTGCGGCATCATGATATCCAGCAGAATCAGGTCGAAGTCGCCGGCAGCGAACTTTGCCACGGCGTCCTTGCCGTCGACCGCCGTGGTCACTTCGTAGCTCTCCAATTCCAGCGTGTCCTTGAGACCGTCGCGGATGTTGGCGTCGTCCTCCGCAACCAGAATATGCATTGCCATTCGTCGTCTCCCGTTATGCTGCGTTCTATTGCTTCACCCCGGCGGGGCTTCTGAATTTATACTTCCGGTTCCGGGGGACTTACTCCCGGCTGTTTTGCTGCGGCCCTCCGGGCCCGATCACCAACCGCCTGACGGCGCAACCCAATGACCAATGACTCCTACTTGCCGTCCGCCAGCGGCAGGACCAGGTTGAAACAGGAGCCGCCGCCGGGACGGGTGCTGTAGCTCAAGTCGCCGTCCATATCCTGGGCCAGACGTCTTGTGATGCTCAGTCCCAAACCAACGCCGTCCTGTTCGCGCGTCAGTTTGTCGTCGACACGATGGAACTTATCGAAAACCTTCTCGGCCTGTTCTCTGGGGATGCCGGCGCCGCGATCCAATACCGAGATCCTGGCTTGTCCGGCTTGCGTTGCCGCCCGCAGCGTCAGTTCCTTGCCGTCCGCGGCGTACTTGCAGGCGTTGTCGATCAGGTTAATCAGGATCTGCTCAAGCGCGTCGCGATCGGCGAGAACCGCACCGGCGGCGTTCTCGACATCGCACCGGGCAACCATGCCGCATTGCTCAATCCGCGGCAACTGCGACTCCAGGACCAGCGAAACGGTTTCGGCCAGCGGCAACGGCTCGACATGGTACTTCTTGCGGCCCTGCTCCAGGCGGCTGAAATCGAGGACGTTGTTCACCAGCCGCCCCAGGCGCTGGCTCTCCGCCACAATGATCGTGAGGTAGCGGTTGCGTTTGTCGGCGTCCTTCACCTTGCCGCTGAACAGGAGTTCGGCGTACATCCGGATACTGGTCAACGGGGTCTTGAGTTCGTGCGACACATTCGAGACGAAGGATGTTTTCTGCGCCGCTTCCAGAGCGTGACGGCGGGCCTGAACCAGCAACAACGAGCCGCCGACCAGAATGGCCGCCAGAAATACGGCAACCAGCAAACCGCCCAGCACCATGATGTACCGCCCCGTCTCCAGTTGCCGGCCACGGCTCGGATGGAACACGCAACGCACCTGCCAGTGCGGCAATGCCGGACCCACGGCGACGGAAAGCGTTTCGGCGTTCTCGACCTTTTCCTTCAGGCCCTCGTGATACAGCACCTGGCCGCTGCCGTCAATCAGGGCGTAGCCTGTTTCGCCGCTGTCCGGCTCGCTGACCGGTCCAATCTCGTACAGCCGCGACAGCAGCGCCATGGTCTCCAGTTCAACCCCGCGCACCTTGCCGTCCTCCTGCATCTGGGCCCAGCCCAGCAGATGCAGGCGGCTGCCGGAAAACCATGCAATCCAGCCCTGCCGGTGCGGGCCGCCCTTGGCATAACGGGAAAGCGGCAGGTTCAGCGACTGCTTGACATTGGCCATCTGGTAGGTTTGCTGCTCCAGTCCCGGCGAGTCATTCGTCGCCGGCGGCAGGCGGCCCGGTTGACCGGACTGCTGATTGCCCCGGACCGATTGCCGGGTCTGCTGCCCCGAACGCTGTTGCTGCGGCTGGTTGTTCTCCGACCGGGGCGCCCTGTTGTATTGCGGCAGTTTGCGCTGCGGGGCGCTCGCGCGTCGGCCGGTGCTTTCCGTTTGCCGCGGCGGGCCCGCCTGCCGGTCCAGGGGGGCCTCGTTATTCGGCAGCAGGTCCGGCGGCGGCCGGTTCTCCTCCATGCTTCCGGACACGGCCGACGCCCAGCTCACGCGCCCGCTGAACAACGCTTCATAGCGCATCATAAAGCTCAACTGCTCGCGGGTCTCGGGTTGATTGGGATCGGGCATCTGCAGGCGATTGGGCGGCGCCCAAACAAAAACGTTGCGGACCAGCGGCTCCTCCCGGTCCCACGCTGCCAGTTCCTCGGTCAGCGCGTCGTCGGCAATCGTCACCAGGTCCTGCATCAGGTCGCGCTGAATGAGTTCGAGGCGATGGCGGATTCCTTTGGCAAAGAGTTCGGCTTTGCCGGCGGCGATGTCGCGCACCGCCCGTTCATGTGACTCCTGAAACCGCTCTTCCTCGCGCTTCAAAGCCCAGAATGCCGCAACGCCGATCAGGACCGTCGGCGTCAAGAGCAGGAGCCAGTAGAAGTAGATCGCGTGTTTCTTCATGCCGCTATTTCAAGCTGGAATGCTTGCCTTTGCCGCGGAGTTCGCCTTTACCGGCGGGGAGCTTGTCCGGCTCGATGTAGAGCTCCTTGAAATCGCGTTGCTGCAGGATGATCTGCTGGTTGTCCGTGACGATCCGCTTGCGTTGCGGGTTGGTCAGGCCGCGGGCCGCCAATTGCCGGGCCACGGCCTCCAGAAACGCCGCCTGCCCGACCAACGGGCGGTTGCCGAAACGATTCGCCTGCACCCGCAAGGCCGACGCCCGGGAAATCAGATTGCGCACCGCCTCCTGCCGGCGGCCCTGGTCCATCAGGACAATGGAGCCGTTGATGAAATTCGTGTTGTCGTTCAGATTGTAATCGTACTGCACGCCCTTGTTGATCGAGGTCTGGACCAGCTCCTTCTGGGAGCTGAACCGCACCGTCACCGCCGTTTCAACCGTGTGGCGGCGGTCGGTCAGGACATTGTCAAACGAGGTCTGGATCGTCGCCAATCGGCGATCCTCGGCGTCCAGGCCGGCCGGGACCTCGAGTTCCACCAGCACGTAGTTGCTCAACCCCGCGTACAGCTGCGGAATCACCACTTCCGCCCGGTCGCGTCGGACCCGGCCCCGGCGGCCCACCAGACGTTTGATGCTCGTGGCGTTTGCCGTCGCCAGCCGGACGCGTATGTCTCTTGCCGCCACGCTCAGGATGTCTGCCAGCTCACGTTTGAAGACTGCCGTCAGCGCTTTGGTGTCTTTGGCGAAATAGGCGTTGCCGCCGGCCGCCCGGCTCAGTCGGGTCAGGAGGTCCTCGTTGTAGTTCAAGCCCAAGCCGATGGTCGACACGGAGATCCCCTCCTTGCGGAGAGACAACCCCAACCGCTCGAGGTCCGTCGGCGCGCTGGGACCGATGGTCGCCCGGCCGTCGGACAACAGGATCATACGGCTGACCAGTCGCTGGCCCGAGTTCCGGCGCAGCTCCGCCGCCGCCTTGCTGATGCCGCCGAACAGCGCCGACTTCCCGGCGGCTTCGACGGAGTCGATGCGGCGGGCAATCTCCTTGGCGTTCGCCGCCGATTGCGCCGGCACCAGGGCGTTGACGTCGTCGTCGTAGACGACGAAACTGAAGACATCGCGTTCGTCGAGCTTGGTCAGGAGGTCCTTGGCGGCGGCCTTGGCGCGCTGCAGTTTCTCGCCGGCCATGGAACCGGATTTATCCAGCACGACAGCCAGGTTCACGGGGGCGCGTTTTCCCGAGTCCGGCGCGGCCGCGGTGAGTTCAATCTTCAAGACGGCGGTGTTCTTCTGTTCGGCCGGCAGAACGCTGCGGTCCAGTTCCGCCTTTACGACGACCGCCGGGTTCGGGGCCGGCTGTTCACCGGACATCGGCCGGTCCGGCTCGCCGCCGCGGCCGACCGTCACAAGGACAATCCCGGTCAGGATGATATGGCGAACACTCAGAACCATCAGTGCATCTCCTCAGCTCTCGGTTTTTACGTTACCGCTAAACTAAGGGTCCGCGCGGAAATAACTTCACATTTTGAGAGACTTTCAAGAGTC
>CAYLNH010000170.1:0-15581 GCA_964384625.1 uncultured Lentisphaerales bacterium | reverse complement strand
CTTCCGATCTCTCAGCGGCGTTGCGAGCGCGCTCGCAACGCCGCTGAGCACGTGGGGAGAAGGAAATGGCCGGGGCCAGACTCTAAACAACGTATTCACCCGTCAGACAAGCTGACGGGGGTATTTTTCGGACCGGAGGAGTAGAATCCGCGAACTTCCTGAGGTTGGACATCGCCGCCAACCCTTTTCGCGCATCGTGCAGCTACACGAGGTGCAAAGAGGGTAAGCGACAGTGGTCGGCGTTCTTCGTTGGAGTTGCCGCTTCGCTGCTGCCTGTTCGGCAGCCTTCAGGACGTTGTCCGCCACACAGCTTCAGCTGTGTCCGAAACGCCCTGAAGGCTGGACACAACTGCAGCTGTGAACTCCAACAAGGAAGCCCATCCTGCAGGCAGAATGGGCAAAACATTGATGCGTAGCGACTGAAACGCAGTCGATCCTGAGGCGAAGCTGTTCGCGGAAGGGTTTTCGCGGCACCTGTATCTATACCCCTTTCAGTTCAGCGGGCACACCACGAGCTTCGCCTTTGGCTCCGGACCCGGCAAGCATGTTTACCATGTCCGGAGCCAAAGGCAGGGAAGTCGGAGCGAAGGCGAAACTGAAGGACGGCCGACACTCCGCCGGCGCCGCCGCGGAAAACTTTTCGCGGGCCCTGCAGCTGCCTGGCGGGGCCGTTCAGGCCGCCGGGCCAGCCCCACCGCCGGCGCCGCCGGCGGTGGGGCTGGCGTCTGCCGGGGTGTCGTTCCCGGGCTGCGTGGTCCAGGGGCGTTGCCCTCGGCTCTGACAGTGCGCCTTCAGCATCAACGGTGCGCCGGTTTCCAAGGAGGATTCCAACGAAGACGCAAACAACGCAATTGACGATCCACGGCGACCTCGTTGATTTCACCGACGGTGCCGCAGTGCGCCAGGTTGCCGCCGCCGGCGGCCGGTCGGTGAAAGACCTGATCGAGTCGGTGGGCGTGCCCCATCCCGAGGTCATGCGCATCACGGCAAACGACGCCGAGGTGGGATTTGACTACCCCGTGACGGACGGCGACCGGATTGCCGCCTTTCCCGGCGATGACCCGGTGGACGTCACGCGCGAGTCCCGGCTGGGGCGACCGCTGCTGGACGAACCGCGGTTCCTGGCAGACGTCCACCTGGGGCGTCTGGTGCGTTACCTGCGCCTGCTCGGCCTCGACTGCTATTACGAGGAGCCATGGGATGATGCGATCCTGGCCGAGACTTGCGCCCGGGAGAACCGGATCATGCTGACGCGGGATCGTGGATTGCTCAAGCGCCGCTGCATTGATCACGGGTTTTTTCTGCGTTCGGACCAGCCGCTGGAGCAGGCGCAGGAGGTCCTTGGGCGCCTGGATCTGGCGCGTTTCATCGCGCCGTTCTCACGCTGTGTGGCCTGCAGCCGCCGTCTGCAGGCGGTGCGCAAGGAAGACATTGCGGACCGGATTCCGCCGGGCACGCGCCGCAACTACGAGCGTTTCTACCAATGCGAGGGCTGCGGCAAGGTCTACTGGCGCGGGGCGCACTACGGCAAGCTGCAGGAGCAGTTGGATGAACTGATGAAGGACCTCCCGGCGGCAGAAGACACGTAGCCTGGTCCGTCAGCGGCCTGCCGGGCAGGGCGCGAAAGACGGATTCGATCCGGTTTGCAATTAGGTTTGCGATCAGGTTCAGCTATAGTCTGGACCTGAACTGTGTTGGATTCGGAACTGAATGTACTTGCTGTATGCCACGGAAAAAGACAAAGAAGTCGAAACCTGCCGCCGCCGGAGAACGCGACATCACGATCGTCGGCGCGCGTCAACATAATCTGAAGAACATCGACGTGGTGATCCCGCGGCACCGGCTGGTGGTCATCACCGGTCCGAGCGGTTCGGGCAAATCATCACTGGCGTTCGACACGCTTTACGCCGAGGGCCAGCGGCGCTATGTCGAGAGCCTGTCCGCCTATGCCCGGCAGTTCCTCGACCAGATGCAGAAGCCGGAGGTCGAACACATCGACGGGCTGTCGCCGGCAATTGCCATCGAACAGCGGTCGGCCGGCGGCAATCCGCGATCCATCGTCGCGACGACCACGGAGATCTACGACTACCTGCGGCTGCTGTACGCCCACATCGGCAAGCCGCACTGTCCGAAGTGCGGCAAGCCGGTTGCCGGCCAGAGCCCGCAGCAGATCTGCGATCACCTGGCGACGCTGCCCGCCGACCGGCGGCTGATGCTGCTGGCGCCCTATGTCCGCGGCAAGAAAGGGGAACACAAGGAGGTCCTGGAGCATCTGCGGCAGGACGGTTTTGTGCGGGCCCGGATTGACGGCGAGATCCGCTTGCTCGACGAAGAGATCGAGCTGAAGAAGAGTTACAAGCACAGCATTGACGCCGTCGTCGACCGGTTGGTTGCCGGCAAGATGGACATGACCCGGCTGACGGATTCGGTAGAGCGATCCCTGCGTTGCGGCGACGGTCTGATGATCGTGCTGGTCGAGGACCCCGACCGGCGCGGCGAGTGGCGGGAGGAGGTCATCAGCGAGAGCCTGGCCTGCGCCGCCTGCAGCATCAGCATCGGCGAACTGCAGCCGCGCAACTTCTCGTTCAACAGCCCCTACGGCGCCTGTCCGTCCTGCCATGGACTGGGTTCGATGGAAGTCGTAGACGAAGCTCTGGCGGTGGAGCCCGGCAAGCCGGTGGGCAAAGGCGCGTTCCCGCTGCTCAAACGCGGCCCGCGCCGGCTGATCATGTACAACAACAAGCTCCTGCGCAACGTCGCCGAGCATTACGACTTCGACTTGAGCACGCCGTTCAAGGACCTCCCAGCGGATCTGCAGGAGGTCCTGCTGCACGGCAGCGAGGAGCTGATCCGTTTCCGCTTCCGCTGGGGCGGCCGGATGTACGATCGCGAGCGGCCGTTCGAAGGCGTGATCCCGATCCTCACCCGTCGCTATCGGGAGACGGAGTCGGTAGCGATGAAGGAGCGTCTGCGCAAGATCATGCGGCGGCAGCAGTGCTCGAGCTGCCGGGGCTCCCGCCTGCGGCCGGAAAGCCTGGCCGTCACCGTGGCCGACCATTCGATTGCGGCGTTCATCGAATTCAGCGTCGAACAGGCTGTGGACTTTGTGGCGGGGCTGGAGCTGAACGCGGAAGAACAGATCATCGCCGGCGAGATCATGCGTGAGATCACCGCGCGCCTGGGCTTCCTCAAGGCTGTCGGTCTTGGTTACCTCACGTTGAATCGCGAGAGCGGCACGCTGTCCGGCGGCGAGGCGCAACGCATTCGGCTGGCGACCCAGGTGGGCAGCGGCCTGACCGGCGTGCTCTATGTCCTGGATGAACCCAGCATCGGCCTGCATCAGCGGGACAACCACCGCCTGCTGGAAACGCTGGCCGAACTGCGGGACGTCGGCAATACCGTTGTGGTCGTGGAACACGACCCGGACACGATTCTGGCGGCGGACTGGGTCATCGATCTCGGTCCGGGCGCCGGCGCCCACGGCGGCGAACTCGTGGCCGCCGGCACGCCGGCCGCCGTCAAACGGAATACATCTTCCCTGACCGGACAATACCTGCGCGGCGCCAAATCCATCCCGCTGCCGGATGCGCGACAACTCGGCAACGGCGAATGGCTGAAGGTGGTCGGCGCCCGCATGAACAATCTGCAGAGCATCAATGTCCCGATCCCGCTGGGCACGTTCTGCTGCATTACCGGGGTTTCCGGGTCCGGCAAGAGTACTCTGATCGACGGTATCCTGACGCGCGCGATCCGCCGCCACTTCAAGATCGGCCGGGATGTGCCGGGCCCGCACGACGGCCTGGAGGGCCTCGAACATATCGACAAGATGATCGTCGTCGATCAGAGTCCGATCGGTCGGACGCCGCGGTCCAACCCGGCAACCTATACCGATGCGTTCACGCATATCCGGCAGCTCTTTGCGAAGCTGCCGGAGTCCCGCGTCCGCGGCTACAAGCCCGGGCGCTTCAGCTTCAACGTCAAGGGCGGCCGTTGCGCCGACTGCAACGGCGACGGCATCCGCAAGATCGAGATGCAGTTCCTGCCGGACGTCTATGTGCCGTGTGAAACGTGCAAAGGCAAACGCTACAACCGCGAAACGCTGACCGTACTTTACAAGGGCCGGAGCATCGCGGACGTGCTGAACCTGACAGTTGAGGAAGCGTGCGGCTTCTTCAAAACAATCCCGAAACTGCATCGCATCCTGCAGACGCTGGTGGATGTCGGTCTCGGTTACATCCATCTGGGGCAACCGGCCACGACGCTGAGCGGCGGCGAAGCCCAGCGCGTTAAACTGGCGACGGAACTGGCCAAACCGTCACGGGGCCACACGCTGTACGTGCTGGACGAGCCGACGACCGGCCTGCATATGGACGATATCCGCAAGCTGATCGAGGTGCTGGCGAGTCTGCGGGACCAGAACAACACGGTGCTGGTGATCGAACACAACATGGATGTGATCAAGGTGAGCGACTGGATCATCGATCTGGGTCCGGAAGGCGGGGACGGCGGCGGTCGTGTCGTTGCGATGGGGACGCCGGAAGAACTTGCCGCTCATAAGAGCAGCCATACGGGCAGGTATCTGCGGCCGATCCTGGGATGATGCGGGCTGGAGGCTGGCCTGATCAACTCATAAACCTTCGGCAATGCCGGCCCGTTGGGCTGCAGGACACCGCTCGTGGGGCGGAGCACATGGATTCATAATTACGCTGCCGTTTGATTGCGCTCCGCCGCCCCCGGCTCCCGACAACGGTGGAAACTCGCCCGACAGCAACCGATCCGCGGGAGCAGCCGAAATGACTGCGTCAAACGTCACCGCACTTACGAATCCATGCACCACGCTTAACGGTTTCCCGTGACCATGTTGTCGCGGGGAACGGTGTGCTGCCGCGTTGCGGCAACGCCGCCCATCGCGGGACTGCCGCGGGGGTACACTGACGACTCTTCCGCCCCGGCGGACAGGCGGCGACGAAGTGTATGAGTGGCTCCGGACAGGGGTCTGAACACAAGCTTAACGCCCCCTTTATCGGCGGCGGCGCAAGTTCCGCCTCAGGACGTGAAGACCTACGCTCAGGGCCGTCGAACGGGGCAAAAAACCGGTTTGAGGCTGTTTTCTGCCTGTTTTTGGGGCAAAAAAGGCGAAAAAGAGGCAAAAATCGTTGGCAAATCATGCTGCGCCTGCGTTATTTTAGGCCAAGCAAGAACGGCAAATGTCATAATTGGCGCGGAAGTGCGGGTTTACGCACTAAACCGAACTGTGGCATTTGGAGGAGTCAGACTGTGCTGTCGAATTGCTCGGCAACAACTGGCTGGGAGGCTGCACGGTACCGGTTGTAGGAGTCGGTTCGCCAAGCCGACTGAAAGGTGAACCCCACAAGAGGCGTAGGTCGCCGCAAAAAGGGAGAACGCAATGCAAGCAGAATTCTATGATGTCAAAGCCCGCAAAAAGGTAACCGCTGAAGTTGCCGAGAAGGTCACCTATGGCAAGGGTGGCCGCAAGCGTTACGCGCTGCGCGGCAAGACGGCCGATGGTCGCAACCTGACCAAGTTCGTCAGCGAGGATGCCTGGAAGCAGGCAAACGTGAAAGAAGGTACTGCGTAAGCGCAGAACAAATCAGTTTCACGTCGGGACGTTGGACTTCGGTTCAACGTCCCTTCTCTTTGGTTTCGGCGAGAGACAGACTGAAGCGGGCCTGACCGAGATGCATGTACAACGTGCAGAGGTCGGCCTTCGTCATATTCTTCAGGGACGGGAGGGAACAGTGGAGTCGGTTGATGATCAGGTGGATGAGTCGGTTCTTCGAAAGCTTCATCAGCTCCTGCCGGGTGTGGCTCTGGGAGATCACCGGCGGGAACAGGGCGGCGAAGACTGCGGCGTCATCCAGGCCTTCGCTGCGTTTCTCTTTGTAGAGCGCCAGCTCCTCCTTGGTGAGCGGCCGCGAGACGATCGCATCGCCGAGGCCGCGGCGATGGCGCCAGTTGAGTACGGCGTGGACCCGACCGCGATAGACCGTGAAGCATTGGTCGGCTTCAAGTTTGTCGGTCTTCTCATCTGCCATCGTTCTCGGACTCCCATCGATTGAGAACGCGCGTTGCCTCGGCGGCGAATTCCGCTTCATCCGGGCGTCCAGCCAGTTCGGTCAGGGCCGCCTGGAAGGCCGGTTCCGGTCCGGCCTGTTCGGCCACCTGAAACGCGGTCGAACGAACCAGGGGACTTTCACCGCGGTCCAGCAAGCGATCGACAACCGTGTCGACCAGCGCGGCATTGCGATACTGCCACCGGCAGGCGCCGACAGCATAGTTCCGGAGACCTTTGTCGCCATCCCGCAGCAATTCCAGCAACAATGCCTGCAGGCGTTCAACCATGGCCGCCTCGGGCTGCTCCCAGACCGCCAGGACCTTGAGCGCTTCGAGCCGGGCCAGGTACTCCTGTTTCGGATCAGCCGCAACGGTTATCAGGAAGTCCGCCGCTTCGGGCGTGCCGTGGTCAGCGAGGCTCAGAATCAGTTCGAGGCGCTTGAAGCCTTCGGTCTCAGGCCGGACCGGCAGGTGCCGGAAAGCCTCTATCAGCTCCGGAACAGCAGGTGTCCTCATTCCCCGTCAGCCGGTTTTCGTTTCTTCTTCGTCCGTGTGTGCAGCGGTTTGCCTTTGTTGGCGCCGAACATCGTCTTCCGCTTCTTCTTTTTCTTCTTCTTGGGTTCGGCCGGTGGAGTTCCCGGTTCTGCTGCCGGCGGGGGGTCGGGCGCAACGTCGTCGTCGTCGTCGTCGTCGTCACCGACGATGGCGGGCAAAGGTTCCTTGGGATCGTGGTGGGTGCCGCTTGACGTCGGCGCCGCCGGTTGTCCGGGTGGTGCCGGAGCCGCTTCTGCCGGAGCGGGTGCCGCCGGAGTGGCTTCTGCCGGGGCCGCTTCTGCCGGGGTCGCTTCTACCGGAGCGGGTGGTGCCGGAGCCGCTTCTGCCGGGGCCGCTTCTGCCGGAGCGGGTGGTGCCGGAGTGGGTTCTGCCGGGGCCGCTTCTGCCGGAGCGGGTGGTGCCGGAGCCGCCTCTGCCGAGGGGGGCGCCATCGATTCGGGGATTTCCGGCGTGATCGGGATTCTTGCGGTGCCGTCCGCCGGCGCCGTCGGAATGGTGGGAGATGCGTCTTCAGCACTCTCGGCGGCGGGCACCGGGGCGGGGGCGGCCGGGGCCGGCGGCGGTTCCCCCGGAGCCGCAAACGCCGGCGGCGCTTCGGCGGCAGGCTCGGCAGTCGCCCGGTTCAGCGGCGCTTTGGCATCGGTGGGGATGCCGGCCTTTGCGGGGGGGCTGTCGGCGTGAACCACGTCACCCTTGGTCACTTTGATGACGGTCGACCGTTCCGACTCGGCATTCGCCTGCAGTGCGGTTCCGGTCTGATCGGGGCCGACATGGACGCGCAGGGTGCCGGGGCGCATCGGCGAATTTATCGCGGCGTACTGATCCTGCGACGGTGAGATACGAGCGCCCTTCATCGCGTGCGCCGGCACCTGACCGCGAGCGACGGCCTCCAGATCCTCGATCAGCATGTTCCCGGTCTGATAGCGGTCGTGCGGGTTCTTCTCAAGCAGCATGTCGATGATGGAGCAGACATGCGTGGGGATGTCTGAAACCACTTGATTTGCCGGTCGCGGGAATTCTTCCAGGTGTTTGGAGACAATTTCGTTGGTCGACTCGCCGACAAAGGGGAACTCCCCCGTGATCGTGAAAAAGAAGGAGACGCCGAGGCTGTATAGATCCGAACGGTTGTCGCCGTCCATGCCGACGATGCGTTCCGGGGCCAGATATTGCGGCGTTCCGATGATTCGTTCGCTGTCGCCTTCGGGGTCGACGCCGGCGAGGCCGACATCACAGAGCTTGCTGCCTGCGGCGTACCCGACCATGATGTAGTCCGGCTTCAAGTTGTAGTGCATGGTCTGCTGCGTTTCCCAGGCGAAGTCCAGGGCCCTGGCAACGTCGATCATAACGGGTACGGCCTCCTGCCAGGTCATAACGCCGCGCGTCAGCAGGTTATGTTTCAGGCTCGTGGCCGGCCCGCTTTCGCGGGCAAGATAAAAGACGTCATCCTCCCGGCCGATGGCATAGAGCGGACAGATGTTCGGGTGGCAGAGGCGGGAAAGTTGGCGGGCGGCGGCCAGGAACTCCTGGATGAACTCGCTTTTCGCACTGAGCTCCGGGTTCATGACCTTGACGACAGCGGGCCGCTCGAGGGAAATCTGTTGGGCCAGAAAGTCGGTCTCGTGTGTGCGTTTAACGACCGCTTCAATGAGGACGAAATCGCCGAGGACAACGCCCCTGGCAAGGCTGGTTTCCGGGGCCGTGATGGTTTGTTCGCAGCGGCCGCAAGCGAAATCAATGCCTCGCTCCCCCGGCTCAATAGCATTGATTGCCTGGCAGTTCGAGCACTGTATCCGCATGGGTGTCACCTGGGCTGATTGGTGTTTCCGCAGGGAGAGACTATACCGCCTGTGACGCGCGATTTAAAGGGGAGCGGCGACCAAAAACGACGGGGGGTATCAGCCGTATCCGGTCGTGGATGCCGTGGGCTCGCGGCCGGCCTGGCGCTGGTGCAGCAGGCGGAAGAACCCTTCCTGTTCGAGCAGTTCCCTGGGGGTGCCGCAGGCTTCCACGCGTCCCTGGTTCAGCACCAGCACCCGGTCACACTCGAGCGCCATGGAGATCCGCTGCGAGATGATGATCGCCGTGCGGCCCTGCATGACGCGGCTCAGGGTTGCCTGGATGCGTTTCTCGGTCTGTGCATCGAGGGCGCTGGTGCAGTCGTCGAGGATGAGAATCCTGGGATCGGTGATCAGCGCCCGGGCCAGCGACAGCCGCTGCCGCTGGCCGCCGGAAAGGCTGACCCCCTTCTCCCCCAGAATGGTTTCGTACTTGGCCGGCAGGTCCATGATGGTTTCGTGCAGTTCAGCCGCCTTGGCGGCGGCCATGATCGCCGCGGGCGAATGGGAGCCGGACCCGTAACAGATGTTGTCGGCAATCGTGCCGCTGAAGATCTGGGGTTCCTGCGGGACGAGAACCATGTTTTCCCGCAACGACGCCAATTGTATCCGCGGCAACGGGCGGCCGTCGATGATGATATCGCCGGCCTGCGGTTCGCGGATGCGCGTCAGTAAACTGACCAATGTGCTCTTGCCGCTGCCGCTCGGCCCCATAACGCACAGCCATTCCCCCGGGGCAATGGTGATTGAGAGCTCCTGCAGCGAAGACCGGTTGCTTTCCGGATAATCGAAGGTGACGTGGCGGAATTGGATTTCGCCGCGGACGTCCGGTCCCAGCGGTTCGGCGTCGGCAGCGTCCTTGATCTGAATGGGGGTGTCCAGGACGCGATACACGCGGCCGAGTACGGCGCTGATGTGGGCGAACCAGGCGTTCAGGTTGCTGACCTGCAGAACGCGGCTGAAGAGGAAGGCGACAATGCCGTGGAACATCACCATGTCGCCCAACTGCAGGCGATGGTGGAGGACGAGCCAGGTGCCGGCGACCATGACCGTGCCGGTACCGAGCCCCATGATCAGCCAGGCGTTGCATTTGATGACGGCGCTGCAGCGCGAGACAAACAGGGCGTCCCGCAGGTAGCAGCCGGCAAGCCGCACGAAGTGCAGCGCCTCCCGCGGCTCCTGGGCGTAGGCCATGATCGTCTTGATGCCGTTCATGCGCTGGGTGGTGAAGTTCCACAGGCAGGAGTTTGTGTGGCGCAGTTCGCGGCTGGCTTCCCGCTGCGGCTGTTTCACTTTCAGATAGAGCAGACCGTGCAACGGCAGCAGGATGCCGACCGCCAGGGCCAACTGCCAGTGCAGAAAGAAGATGACGAGCAGACCGACGGAGATCATGGTGAGTTCGCCGGCCAGCATCACCAGCGCCTGGAGGAACAACCGGTCCATGGCGTTGACATCCGTAATCACATAGCTCATCAGCCGGCCGGTGGTCTGCCGCTGGTAGTTCTCGTAATCCAACGCCAGGATCTTGCGGTGGATCACCTGCCGCAGGCGGCCGAAGATGCGGGCGCTGGCCACCACCCGCAGCCGGCGGGACAGCCGGCCCGCGAGATTCAGCGTAATGACGATGACGAAAAAGAGCGCGGCAGTCTGCCAGACCTCGCGTTCGGAGCCGATGCCGCGGTCGGCCAGGGCCTCGTGTTCGCCGGCGACGGGTTCGGACGGCGGCATCAAAGGCGCGCGTTCGGCGGCCAACGTCGGCGGCGGCAGTTGTTCGACGACGATCACGTTGCTGACCATATGGCGGACACTGAAGAACAGCGCGTACGGCGTCAGCCCGGCCAACAGCTGCAGGACGACGCAGAGCGCCAGGAGCCGGCGATAGCCGCGGCAGTACTCATTGAGCAAGCGCCAGACAAGCTGCCACAGGTCGCCGCGGGTCAGCTTTTCCCGCGGCGGCCGGAAGGGGATGTCACGGTAGATTTCGGGTGATCCGGCCATCTACTCCTCCAGTGATCCGCTCTCGATGTGTTTCAGATACAGCTCCCGATAGCAACCGCCGGCCAGGGCCATCAGTTCGTCATGCGAGCCGAGTTCCCGAATGGCGCCGGCCTCGATGTAGGCGATGCGGCTGGCGTTTCGGATTGTGCTCAGGCGGTGGGCCACAACAAAGCACGTGCGGCCGCTCAGAACCCGGTCCATCGCACGTTGGATGCGGGCTTCGGACTCGCTGTCGAGGTTGCTGGTGGCTTCGTCCATCACGAGGATGCGCGGATCCGCCGCGATGGCCCGGGCAATGGTCAGCTGCTGCTGCTGCCCGGCGGACAGCGAGATGCCGTACCGGCCGCCGAGGATCGTGTCGTAGCCGTCGTCCAGATCGCGGATGAACTCGTGGATCTCGGCCAGCCGGGCGGCGGCCTCCACCTTCGCCGGCGCCAGCCGCGGTCGGGCAAAGCGGATGTTCTCGAGAATCGGCGCCTCGAACAGCATCGGCTCCTGAAGGACGATGCCGAAGTGCCGGCGCAGCGCGCGCAAGTCGTACGTGCTAATGTCGCGGTCGTCGATACGCAAGCGGCCGTCGATCACATCATAGAAACGGAACAGCAGGTTGAGCACCGTCGACTTGCCGCAGCCGGTCGGGCCGACGAGGGCGATGGTTTCGCCGGGCTCCACGTGCAGGTCGAAGTCCGTCAGTACCGGTGTCGCCGCTTCGTAATGGAAGCGGACATGGTCGAAATCGATTCGGCCGCTGAGGTCCTTCGGCTTGAATGCTGCGGGCGGTTGCTGGACTTCGGAGGTCTCCCGGTGGATCTCGAACAGCCGGTCGAGGGCGACGCTGACATCCTGGATCTGGCGGGCGATGGTCGAGAAGCGGACGGCCGGCTGCAGGACCTGCATGGCATACGCGGTGAAAGCGATCACGCCGCCATACGTCATCGACCCGCGCAGGACCATGGCGCAGCCGGAGAAGTAGACCACGCCCCAGCCCAGAAAGGTCAGCAGCTCCGTATTGCTGGCGAAGTCAACCGTGCTGGTGCCGGCGTTCATGCCGTACTGCACGGCTTCGCGCGTCTGCTCGCTGAACGTTTCATGCTCGGTCTCCTCGCGGCCGTAGGTTCGCACCGTAAGGTTCAGGTTCAGCCGTTCCTGGACACCGGCGCTCATCCGGTCGATGGCCCGCAGAGCGCGGCGCTTCGACTCGAGCATCCGCAGCCGCAGATAGCGATAGTTGACCACAAAGAGAACCACGATGAGAATCAACACCAGCCCGAGGCGCCAGTGCAGCAGGATCGCCGCGATGCAGGCGACGGTGCAGACGACAATGTCCGAAATGACCGTCACCAACGAGGTGGACATGACGGTCTGAATCGTCGTGGTATCGCCCATCAGCCGGTTGACCAGCATGCCGGTGCCGAACTTGTTGTAGAACCGCAGGCTGAGCTGCTCCAGATGCCGGAACAGCGCGGTGCGCACGTCGAAGATGACGCGTTGACCGAGGACCGCCAGCGACATCACCTGAGCAAAGGTGGTCACGGCAATGCCGAACGGGATGGCCAGCAGCATCACGGAGAACACGACGAAGCGGTCGTGGTCGCCGCCGCTGATGACGCGGTCAAAGAGCTGCTTGACCACCAGCGGCGGGATCATCACCAGCACCGCCTTGATCACGGTGATGCCGCACATCAGCAGCAACTGCCGGAGCCGCGGCCGCAGAAAGGTAAAGAGAAAATGGATTTTGCTGTTCGGCATTGGAATCCCGCGTGTCCCGCATCCGGGCTAGCGGTTAAGAATCATGGCCGCCAGCGAGCTGCGGCCGACGCGGATCCGCGCCTCGCAGGTCGCCCCGACAGGGAGGTCCTCCGGCGTCACGGAACAGGTTACCTCGCGGTAGCCGGCGCGGCGGTCGGCGCGGACCACCGGGCGGATCGCCGTGATCTCGCCGCGGCCGGTCGGCAGCGACCGTGAGGTATATCTCAACTCCACGGGCTGGCCTGCCGCCACTCGGCCCAGATCGCGTTCGCCGACCCGCAGCGTCACCCGGCGGCCGGTGCCGAAGACTTCGCCCAGCAGGCTGCCGGCCGCGACCACTTCGCCCGGATGGAGCGGCTGCAGATGCAGCCGGCCGGCCACCGGCGTCCGTACCTGGAAGGTTTCCAGCGCGGCCTCGGCCCGGGCCGTTTCCAGTCTGGCCAGCTTCTGTTCGCGACTTCCCGGCGCCGCCGCGGCCAGCCGCGCCTGTGCCAGCTTCAGCTCGACCGCCGCCTGCTCAGCCGCCAGCGAGATCACCACGGCGCCGGCCTTGACCCGGTCGGCGTCCGCCGCATGCACTTCGGCGACCGCCGCGGTCACCAGCGGCCGGAGCTGACTGCCGGTTGCCGCCACGACATAGCCTTTCGCGGTCACATGGCGGTCCACCTGCACGGTGAACAGCAACACGACCACGACCGCAAGGACCCCCAGAACCCCGATAACCCACAACCGCCGCCGGCGCCGGTGTTCCCGGGGGCTGCGGAGTTCTTCTTCCGGATGTACTTCTACGGTTGCCATAGCGGGTGCTTTCCGCCAACGGTCTTGAAGCTGCACGCTGCATCCCTAAACAAAGACCCCCAGCCGCCGTCGGGGTGGGGGGTATCGTCGCTCGTGGAAACGGGCGCTGCAGTCCAGGTCCACTGGCTTGCAGGTTCTCAAACTCGGTCTCAGCTCAGGACTGAGACGCTTCCTCCTCGGACTTCGCGTCGGAGATTTCTCGGCCGCGTTTCACCACCTGGTAGCTGTCCAGCGTGGTGTCGTACCGCTTCTGACACTGTCGACAGGTCATGCAGTCGGTCTCATAGCAGTTCCGGTGAACGCGGGAATGATAGCGCTCCTGAAAGGCCTCGCGGCAAGGTTCGGAGCAGAAGACATACCGGTTCTGGTAGGCGCCGAAAGCGGCATAGACGATGCTGAACCCGTCTTCGTCCGGCGATGCCTCGGCTTCGCACCAACTGCAGACCAGCCGTTCTTCATGGAGGCGTTGATGGCGTTTCTCCTCGATTTCGTTCTCGTCCCACTCGTATTCGATCCAGGCATACGCGGTGCGCCGGATGCGGGCGGCGACGACTTCATCACGGATCAACAGGATGTCGCCGGTCTGCAGGCAGTAGCAGTAGTCGCCTTCGATGCAGTCGCCGGTACCGAGGTGAACGCGGACCGGGCCGTGCCGCGGCACGGTGTAATGGGTCCAGCCGCAAGACGGGCAGATATTCGTGTAGAGATGCTGCTTGAGTTGTCCGCCGCATTCGGGACAGAACCCGCGGCTGATGACGTGGATCCGCTTGGCGGACTCCGTCCCCAGCGTTTCAAGCGCTTCCTGAACGCTCTTCTCGACGCGGGTCTGCAGGCGTTCGGCTTGCGGACCCGAGGTGTCCAGCAGGCTGAGACTTCGTTCAATCTCCTCCTGCTGAAATTCGGTGTGGACGCGTACCTCTTCATCCGAGGACAAGTCCCGGATTTCCGAACGTCTTCCCATTCCCAGGAGATCGAAGACGTTGGCCATGGTGTAGCCTCTTGCACAAAACAGTTCAGGCGCCGGGAGAAATCCCAGCACCTGTATTTTAAAGTAATTTCAAGGGCCCCGATGAAAACGGCAAACCCGAAAGATTCTGTATTTTTGTGCGAATCTGAGCTGAACTCGGCGACCCGGAAGATTGCGCCGAAGACCGGTATTCCGGCCGTTCCGCCGCGGTCAGCCGCCGGCAAACGGCGCGCTGAAGACCGCTTCGCCGGGCCGCGCGGATGGCTGATTCCGGGGCCGGCGGCGCCAACAGCCCGGCCCGGCCCCGGAGCGTCCCGGCGGCGATCAGGGGAGGTCGAAGCGATCCGCGTTCATCACCTTATTCCAGGCGGCGACGAAGTCGTTCACAAACTTCTCTTCGGCATCGTCCTGCGCATAGACCTCGGCCAGCGCCCGAAGCTGGGCGTTCGCACCAAAGACAAGGTCGACCCGGGTGCCGGTCCACTTGACCTCGCCCGTCGCGCGATCGACGCCTTCGAACACGTCCTCGTCCGCCGCCGTCGGTTTCCACGCAATGCCCATGTCGACCAGATTCACGAAGAAGTCATTCGTCAACGTCTCCGGTCTATCAGTCAACACCCCGTGCCGGGAACCGCCGGCATTGGCGCCGAGGACACGCAGCCCGCCGACCAGGACCGTCATCTCCGGCGCGGTCAGCGTCAGCAGTTGTGCTTTGTCGACCAGCAGATGTTCGGCCGGCAGCGTGAACTTGACCTTCTGATAGTTGCGGAAGCCGTCGGCCAGCGGTTCCAGGACGCTGAACGATTCGACGTCCGTCTGTTCCTGCGAGGCATCCATCCGGCCGGGCGAAAACGGTACGGTCACGTCATGGCCGGCGTCCTTCGCGGCCTTTTCGACGGCGGCACAGCCGCCTAGAACAATCAGGTCCGCGAGCGACACGCGCTTACCGCCGGTCTGCGCCTGGTTGAACGCCTGTTGAACGTCTTCGACGGCGGCAAGCGCCCTGGCGAGCTGCTCGGGCTGGTTGACGTCCCAGTCCTTCTGCGGGTCGAGACGGATACGGGCGCCGTTGGCGCCGCCGCGTTTGTCGGAACCGCGGAAGGTCGAGGCCGAGGCCCAGGCCGTCGCCACCAGTTCGGCCACGGACAGGCCGCAAGCCAGCAGCTTTGCCTTCAGTGCGGCAATGTCCGGCGCATCGATCAATTCGTGATCCACGGCCGGAATCGGATCCTGCCAGATCAGGTCTTCGTCGGGGACGTCCGGACCGAGGTATCGCGAACGCGGCCCCATGTCGCGATGGGTCAGTTTGAACCACGCCCGGGCAAAGGCGTCGGCGAACTCGTTGGGATTGTCTTTGAAACGGCGGGCGATCGGTTCGAAGCCCGGGTCGAAGCGCAGGGAGAGATCTGCCGTGGTCATCATCGGCCGATGTTTCTTCGACGGGTCGTGGGCGTCGACGACCATGTCCTCGTCGTCCACATCTTTCGCCAGCCACTGGTTGGCGCCGGCCGGGCTTTTGACCAGTTCCCACTCGTACTTGAACAGCGTGTTCAGATAGCCCATGTCCCATTGGGTCGGGTTCGGCTTCCAGGCGCCCTCGATGC
>CAYLNH010000169.1:0-15734 GCA_964384625.1 uncultured Lentisphaerales bacterium | reverse complement strand
GGCTGTCTGGTGTAGGTGACCGATCCTGAAACTCCGCACCGCAAGCTCCGACGCCGAGGCTTTGGCGCTCAAGAGGGTGCGGGATCTCTATGCCGAATGCAGAGGGCAGTCATCGAGGGCTTACGCGGATTCTGCCGGGGAGTTGCGGTGTCGGCGGTGCGGCGCCGGCGGTATTCTGGGCGAAAAGCCCCCCCGGCCGCCGCGGCCTGGCGCCGTGGGTCAGCGGGATATTTGACTACAGACCGGTCCCGCCTCCGCCCGCGAAATGCGGTTGCGGTATTTCGCCATCGTCGACGGGGCCCGGCCCGGCGGGATTCGCTTCACTTGTCCGCGATCGTCGCCGGCTTTGGAGTTATAGTGATTACGATGAAGGAAATCGCAGTCAGCCTGATGCTCATCGGCGGCCTGATTCTGCTGGCCGGGATTGTGTTGCTGGTGGTTGGTCGTCTTCCCGGGCTGGGCCACCTGCCGGGGGATGTCCACGTTGAAGGCAAGAAGTGGTCGGTTCATATCCCGATCGCGACGTGCATTCTGCTCAGTGTCATACTTACTGTTCTGTTGAATCTGATTCTGCGGTGGTTTCGGAAATAGCCGGCGGCGGTTGTCGCAGTTTCCGGATGACCAAAGCGCTGAGACCGCCCATGACGGCCAGCCAGGGGAGCAGGGACCGGCGTCCGTCCAGCCCGGCGATTTCGCCCCAGTTGAATGTCGGCGGCAGGATGAGATCGTCGCGGGCGACCGGCTCGATCCGGATCCGTTTCGTGCCCAGCATATGGGTTACCCTGTACTGGAAGAATCCCTGGTAGTAGGTGACGAGGGGATTCCGCCACTTTGGATTCATGCCCTTGCTGTAT
Organism: uncultured Lentisphaerales bacterium; assembly: GCA_964384625.1. Classification (GTDB taxonomy): domain Bacteria; phylum Verrucomicrobiota; class Lentisphaeria; order JABSQK01; family JABSQK01; genus CAYLNH01. The sequence continues at coordinate 14,880 of CAYLNH010000169.1, read as the reverse complement.
TCCCGCGCAAACGGGCTGACGATGGTGATAACGACCATGTTCGCCACGGAAACGAGGATTGCCGCAGTCAGCAGTGTCACGGCAACCTGCTTGGGGCGTCCCGACAGGCCTTGGATACCGACGCCGAGCAGAACGTAGAACGGTAAAACCGGAATTTGGTACCGGGGGCCGACGCAGGCGCCGCCGTGCCAGCCGTTGAACGACAGGTTCAGGATGAACATCAGGGCGATATTGGCCAGGCAGATGCCGGCAATCAGCTTATGCTTTTTCCATAGCACGGGGCTCAATGCCAGGGTGATCAGCAGGACCGGCATGTGCCAGAAGAGACCGCGGTAGGGCGAGAAGGTGATGCCGTAGGCGGCCGGCCAGGCCGACGCGAAGTTGAACAGTCCGCCGGCGGCGTCGGCATCGATGAAGTCGGACTGACTGTAGGAACTGGCCATGACCAATGGGCTGCCGAAACAGATCTGGTGATAGACGGCGAACACGATCAGCGGTCCCAGCCCGCCGGCGAGGAAATACAACAATCCCCGCCAATCACGTTTCAGCATGACGGCCACTGTAAAGACGAGCACCGGTACAGCGGCCGGGTATTCGGTCAACACGGCGATGCCGCCGGCGAGGCCACCGCCGAAGAGGCCGCGCTTGTCGCCGCGCAGGAAGCCGGCCATGGCGATCACGACCCAGGCCATCGCCGGCGTGTGTCCCCAGAGCAGAGTGCTGTACGGCAGAGCCAGGGTGCCGCAGAAAAGGGTGGCGCAGAGCACCACCGACCACCGACGGTTGCCGTCCAGCAGTCGCAGACAGATGCGATAGAAGCAGACGGCGGCCACAGCCAGCGGCAGAACCGAAATCACGAGGTTGAGCAGATAGCAGTTGATGATCGACCAGGCGTGGCTTTCCGGCGTCACGCCCAAAGCGCGTTGCAGGTAGTACATCGGGAAGTAAACGGCGATGCCCAACAGCATTGTGCCCGGCGCCTTGTTCGAATAGATGGCCGCCGGGTGGTGATCCGGGTTCATGGCCCAGTCGCCGGTGTTGATGTTCTGCTCAGGATCCGGGACGAGGCTGTTAATGCGGAAGGTATACTGATCCGGCCCCGGCTCGACGAAACAGAAGATGACGTCATAGCGGGCGGATTGATTCCAACTGGCGCCGTTGTAGAAATACGCCCCCGAGAACAGCACAGCGGCAAACAGCGCGATCTCGATGAGGTGCGCGGCAACCCAGGCCCGGGCAATCTGCCGGCGATCGGCCGCGGGCTTTGGAGCGGTATCTTCCACGGTGTAGCAGTCTGCTGTTCTGGTGATTTGATCCACAGTTGCGGACAACTGTATCGTTCTGCCGCCGCATGTCGAGACGTTCCCGCGGCTTTGTCGTTTGAGGCGCCGATATGAGCAGGGCTGCAAGTGTTTGTCATATGCCATGATGCGCCTTTTTTCGGGGGCGTGTCTTGACTTGTTTGAGCTGCCTTATATGTTCTGTCACTTCCATTCCGAACCAGAGTGGCGGAACTGGCAGACGCGCTACGTTCAGGTCGTAGTGGCCGCAAGGTCGTGAGGGTTCGAATCCCTCCTCTGGTACCACAACGCCCGGCTTCATCGGAAGCCGGGCGTTCTGCCATCTGCAGGATCTCCTTGCGTTTCCGGCCGTTCGTTCGAACTTCAGCGGTAAATCCATTTGCAACGGATTGCCAGACCGGCTAGAATAAACCAGCTCGCGGCGGCGTAATCGCGTTGTAGGAGGCGCGTTACAAGGGCAGCCGAAGGCTGGTCGCGACAGGAGGCATTCCCCCCGTTTGTTTCACGAGTTCCCGCTCGTGGTCTGTGGACCCTTGTCTGTAGACGTCGGGGTGCGACCGTGGCTGCTTCGCTGTGAGCACGGACCAGTGTACTGTCTCACTGAAGGGGTGAGCGGATTTCGCGCCTCTTCGCGCTCTGCTTCGTCAGCCGAACCCGACGATACTCGTATCGCCTGACCTCAACTGCCCGGCAGAGCAACGAAGATCCATCGAAATCTCGCCTCCCCTTTCCACGAGACAGCACTGCAGAGCACCTGGAACCCGTTTCAGCAAAGGAGGCAAAACAATGAAACGATGTGTCAGGAATTGGGGGCTTCGAATCACGGCGGCCGCGGGATTGGTCGCGATGGCCGGCTGCCGGAGTGTGACCAGTAACGCCGTGGTCCTCGGCCGGCGCACCATGCGAACCGGCGTCGTCCCGGCGCCGTACCACACGGCCGAACCCGAGGAACCGAAACCCGGGCAACCGGAACCCGCCCCGGCCTTTTCCCATCCGGCGCCGAAAGACATTGTCTGTGCCGCGCCGGCAGTGACCGAAAGTACGGTTCGCCCGGAGCCGCCGACTCCCGTCGTTGCGCTGGAAGAACCGGCAGCAGAGGCCGAGAAGCCGGCGGTCAAAGAATCTTCGGCGTCTGTCGAGGAACCTCCGGAAGCGCCGCAATGGCATGTCGTGCAGAAGGGCGAAATCCTCGGCCGGATCGCGCGGAAGTACGACGTCAGCGTGGACCAACTGGTCAAATGGAACGGACTTGAAAGCGCCCATGCGATACAGGCGAAACGCAAGCTCGCGGTGACCGCAGCGGCGGCTGCCGAAGTGAAGAACGTCGGCGGTGCGCGCTCGCGAACCTTGAAAAGGGCAATCCCCGCTTCGGGGGTGCATAAAGTCAAGCCTAACGAAAGCTGGTGGAGCATTGCGCACTCCTATCATGGGCTGAACTCCGTCAAGCTGCGCGAGATCAACGCCCCGAAACGGCAACTTCATCCCGGCGACATTATCCGGCTCACCGCCGTTGGCGGCGCTGCAGCGCCGGAATCCGCCGAACGGGCCGCCGAGCTGCCGGCCAACAACCTGTATACCGTCCGGCCCGGCGATACCCTCTCCGGCATTGCCCGGAAGTATCGCGTCTCGCGGAAACAGCTTCGCCGGGACAACGCGCTGAAAACCGATCGGCTGGAGCCGGGGAAGGTGCTTGTCGTCGCACCCGACAAATCCAGTTCCCGGCGGGCCCGGCAGGCGGCGCCCGAACAGCGGGACGCCGGGGCGCAATCGCCACGGCGGAAAACGAAGGACGAGCGGGTCATGCTGCCGCACTTCGTCGATCCCGCTTCGGACTCGTTGAAGGGGATTGCCGACACCTACGGCTCGACAGTCGCCTGGATCCTCGAGGCCAACCCCGGGATCAAGTCGGACGCTGACTTGAAAAAGGTGCGGGAAATCCTGGTGCCGGTTGCCGGCCTCGACCTCGGCCGTAAGTAAACCAAACCATCGCAATTCCAACGCCCGGCTGCTTCTGCGGCCGGGCGTTGTCGTTGAAACGCCGGTGTCACGCGGCGGGACAGCGCCGCGGAAGGCCCGCCGAAACCGGGCCGCCGGGCGCGCGTACCGCCTGTTGATATATGCAGGATGGAATATTTATGGAACATGCGTAGGTCAGCGGAGTCAGACAGGGGGAAGGGCCGGCGCGCATCGGAACTCCGATACCGTGCCGGTGTCCATGATATACAGGCAATGCAAACGTTTTAACGGTGTCCCCTGGCGACGGCGACCGGGCAAAACAGCGAAAACCGGACGCTTCGACGTCACAAATTCGGAGTTGAGGCTATTTCAGGGTGGGGACAGTTCGCGTTTCTTGCCGATCGCTGGTATATTGGACCACGCCAGTCCGCCGGCTGCATGCATCAGCCGACGTTGCCGCCTGACGGCTTTGTTTTTTACGAGAGGAGCCACTTCATGACGGAAGTAGAGCAGACGACTGATCTGCCGGAACTGCAGCCGGTGCTGGACCGCATCAAGGCCGCGCGGGTTGCGGTTCTGGATGAACTGCGGAAGTTCATTGTGGGCCAGGAGGAAGCGGTCGACCAGCTTCTGGTCGGCATGTTTGCGGGCGGCCATTGTATGATCCAGGGGCCGCCGGGTACGGCGAAGACGGTGCTTGCGGCCTCGGTTGCGAAGGTGATGGATCTGGACTACAAACGGATCCAGTTCACGCCGGACCTGATGCCGTCGGACATCAGCGGCACCGAGATTCTGGAAGAGGACGAAACGACGGGGCACCGGTTCGTCAAGTTCGTCAAGGGCCCGGTCTTCACCAATGTGATCCTGGCGGACGAGATCAACCGGACGCCGCCGAAGACCCAGGCTGCCCTGCTGGAAGTGATGCAGGAGAAGCAGGTGACGTTGGGCGGGCAGACGCACGCCTTGCCGCAGCCGTTTTACGTGATTGCCACGCAGATTTCGATGGAGCAGGAAGGAACGTACCCGTTGCCGGAAGCCCAGCAGGACCGGTTCATGTTGTCGATTCTGATGGAGTATCTGCCGGCAGACGATGAAGTGTCGGTGATCCGCTATACCACGGGCATCGAGGATGTCGATCTGGGCCAGGTGATTGACGGCAGCCAGTTGACCGGTTTTGTCAAAGCAGTGCGCCGCGTCACGCTGCCGGCGGTCCTTGGCGGTTACATCGTCGACCTGGTCGGGGCGAGCCGTCCGACGGTCGACGGTTGTCCGGATTTCGTCAAGGAATACGTTGCCTGGGGCGCCGGGTTGCGCGCCAGCCAGAACATGTCGCTGGCGGCGAAGTCAGCGGCGGCCCAGGACGGGCGCGACACGGTAAATGCCGACGACATCCGCAAGGCGATTGTGCCGGTGCTGCGGCATCGCATTGGTCTGTCGTTCCGTGCCGAGGTCGACAAGATGACGGTGGAGGACGTGATCCGGAAACTGGTGGATCATGTGCCGGAGCCGGCGTAGGCGGGATCAGAGATCCCACCGTTCCATCGTCGCTTCGCGATTGGTTCAATCGCGCCTCCGGCGCCAGTTGAAGAGTTCAAGATGCAGGATCGGAGATAGCTGAAATTCAGGATTCAGGATCGATTAGGTTCTCGATCAGGTTTGAAGAGAGGGACCACGAATGAGTGATACAGCAACGCCGGATATGGGCATGGAGGCGATCGAGACGATCGGCCGCGGGAAGGAAAAGATCCTTCGCGAAGTGCGCAAAGTGATTGTCGGCCAGCAGGCCGTAGTGGACGACGTGGTCACGTCGTTCTTTGCGGGCGGCCACTGTCTGATTACCGGGGTTCCCGGATTGGCCAAGACCCTGTTGATATCCAGTCTCGGCCGCGTGATGGATCTGAAATTCCGGCGTGTGCAGTTCACCCCGGACTTGATGCCGGCGGACATTACCGGCAGCGAGGTCCTGGAAGAAGACCGCACGACGCACAAGCGCGCGATGAAGTTCCGGCAGGGCCCGATCTTCACCAACATCCTGCTGGCGGACGAGATCAACCGGACGCCGCCGAAAACCCAGGCGGCGCTGCTGGAAGCGATGCAGGAACACCAGGTTACCGTCAGCGGCACGACCTATACCCTCGACGAACCATTCTTCGTGCTGGCGACGCAGAACCCGATCGAGCAGGAAGGCACGTACCCGTTGCCGGAAGTGCAGCAGGACCGGTTCATGTTCAGTCTGATCATCGACTATCTGCCGCGCGACGAAGAACTGATGGTCGTGAATCAGACCACCGGAACGACCGTGGAAGAACTCGAGACCTGTCTGAACGGCGAGGAACTGCTGAGCTACCAGAAGATCGTGCGCCAGACGCCGGTTGCCGATCCGGTCTTGCGGTATGCCGTGAAACTGGTCGCGCAGAGCCGGCCGGGGAATCCGGATGTTCCCGGATTCATCAGGGACTACGTCTCCTGGGGCGCTTCCATCCGGGCGTCGCACTATCTGATTCTCGGCGCCAAAGCCCGGGCCGTGTTGGCGGGGCGTCCGCATGTGTCGCTCAAGGACGTCCAATCGGTGGCGCTGCCGGTCCTGCGACATCGGATCATCACCAATTTTCGCGCCGAGTCCGAGGGCATCAGATCCGACGAGATTGTCCAACGCCTGCTCGACGCCATTCCGACCCCAAGCAGCGGACTGTAAGGATCTCCGTTCATGGCGACCAGCCACTATCTTGATTTCGACGTACTCTCCCGGATCAACAACATGCAGTTGTTGGCGAAGGTCGTGGTTGAAGGCTTCGTCCTCGGCCTGCACCGCAGCCCGTTCCGCGGGTTCTCGGTGGAGTTCGCCGAGTACCGGCAGTACTCGCCGGGCGACGAGATCAAACACATCGACTGGAAGGTCTTCGGCAAGACCGACCGCTACTACGTCAAGCAGTTCGAGGAAGAGACGAATCTCGCCTGTTACATTATCCTCGATGCCTCGGCATCCATGCAGTACAAGTCCAGCGAGGACGCGGTCAGCAAACTGGAATACGGCAGTTGCGTGGCCGCCTGTTTAAGCTACTTCATGATGCGCCAGCGCGATGCGACCGGCTTGATGGTCTTCGACGACAAGGTGCGCACGATTCTGCCGCCGCGTTTGCGGCAGAGCCATCTGACGCGGATCCTGACGGAGCTGGACAACACCGAGGCCGGCGGCGAAACGCACATCTCCGGGCCGCTGCACGAGCTGGCCGAAGGCATGAAGCGCCGCGGTCTGATTGTGCTGATCAGCGACCTCATGGACGACCCGGAAAAGGTACTCTCGGCCCTCCAGCATTTCCGTTTCGCCGGCCACGACATCATCGTCTTTCACGTCATGGACCCGGCCGAACTGACGTTCCCGTTCGACACGATGACTGAGTTTTCCGACATGGAAACGGGCGAGAAGATCCTGATCTCCCCGGAGGGCATGCGGGACGTGTATATGGACGAAGTCGACCGTTTTCTGACGACCTACGAGAAGGGCTGCGGCGACGTGCAGGCCGACTATCGGCTGATGGACACGGGCAAGCCGCTCGAACTCGCCTTGTCTGAATACCTTTTCCGCCGGAGCAAGATGGGCTGATGTCATTTCTGAATTCATCTTTTCTGATTGGTCTGGCGGGGGCGGCGATCCCGGTGGTCATCCATGTGCTCACCCGCGACCGCATTCGGAAGGTCGAGTTCTCGACGCTCCGGTTCTTCGTCCGTTCATCGGGCAAGGTCCTGAAACGAAAGCGGCTGCAGGAGATGATCCTGCTGGGATTGCGCATGCTGCTGTGCGCGCTGTTGGCTCTGGCGTTCGCCCGGCCGCTGTTCCAGCAGAACACCGCAGATGAATTCGGCATCGTCACCGCCCGCCACGCCCGGGTCGTCCTGGTGGACGTATCCGCTTCCATGGCGCCGCAGCAGGACGCTGCGCGCCGGGGCGCTCTGGACGCACTGGACGAATTGCGCAACGGGACGGACGCCGCGGCGCTGGTTGCCTTCGGTACCGACCAGCGCGAGATCGTGGCTCTGACCAACCGCGTTGATCTCGTTCAGGACGCCGCCGGCAAATTGAGTATCGGCAGCAGCGGCACCGATCTCGTCGAAGCCTTGAAGCAGGCCGACAAGATTCTGGCAAACGCGAACGCCGTGGAGAAGTCCATTGTGCTGATCAGCGACATGCAGCGCGTCGGCTGGCGCCGGTTCCGCGGGCTGTGGAAGCTGTCGCCGGGGGTGGAACTGCATGTCCGCCCGTTGACGCCGGCAGGCGGCGCCGCCAATGTCGCGATTGTGGAAGCCGACTTTCCGCGCAGCCAGGTGCTGGACGGCATGCCGCGTTCGATCGCGACGCGGGTGGCGAACTTCTCCGAAGAACGGCTGGAGCAAGTCGATGTCGTGCTCACGGTCAACGGCACCCGGGCGGAGGCTCAGAAGATCTCGTTGCGGCCGAACGACACGGTGCCGGTCCGATTCCGGCATGTCTTCGACACCGTTGGCGACAACCTGGGCACCGTTACGGTTGCCGGAGACGACGCGATCCCGGCGGACAATACCTTCCATTTCAACGCGCGGGTCGTGCCGAAGATCAAGATCCTGATCATCTCGTCGAAGCTCGGGGCCGGACGCTTCCTGAAATATGCCCTGGACCCGCCGGGCGCGAACTCGCCGTTCGCCGCGACCGAAATCACGGCGTCACGGGTCACCGTCGACCAGATTGCCGATGCGATGGTGGTGATTGCAGCGGACCTGAATTCGGTGGCTGAGGACGTCAAAACCGCGATGGCGGCGTTGCTCGAGCGCGGCGGCGGGTTGTTCTTCATCCCGGGCAGCAGTGTCAACGCCGACGCCTTCAACAACGGCTTTGCCGGCATGCTCCCGGCGCAGCTCAAGCAGCGGCTGGCGCCGAAGACCAATGCCGGACATTCGGACCCGGTCGGACTGACGAAGATCGACTTCGACCACCCGATCTTCGAGCTCTTCCAGCGCCCGCATCACGGCAACCTGTCTCACCCGCGGTTCCAGCGTTACTGGGAGGTCTCCGACTCCCAGCTCTCCCGCGTGCTGGCCCGCTTTGACGACGGCCGGCCGGCGCTCCTGGAGCGGCGATTCGGCAACGGTACAGCGATCATGCTGCTGTCCGCCGTTGACGGCAAGTGGAACAACTTGCCGGTGGAGAGCGGCGCGATTTTCGTCAGCTTCGTGCATCAGGCCATGCGGCATCTGGCGGTGCGCAGCGAAGGCCGGAGCACCTTCACGGTCGGCGAGGAAATTCCGGTGCCGGCGGGCCAGACGCTGGTCGGCCCCGATGGCCCGATGCCGGAGAATATCGGCACCCGTCCCGGGTTCTACCAGACCGGCGACGGCGCGGCCGAGATGCGCTTTGCGGTAAACGTCGATATGCTGGAAGCGGATCCGACGCCGCTGAACCTGGAAGAGATTACGGCTGCGGTCGTACCGCCGTCCGGCAGCGGGCGGAGTGTCGCGACAGCCGCTGCCGGAACGGGCCTGGGCCCGAAAGACGAACGGAACATCTGGTGGTACATCCTGTTTGCGGGCGCTTTGCTGATGCTCGGCGAACTGTACCTGGGCAATCGAACCTTGCGACATTGACGGGTGCGTTGAGCGCGTCCGAAAGGGGACCTCGACATGACGGAATACAGAGACATCGCGAAACGCTTCAGCACCGTCCGCTGGGCCTGGAAGCGCACCGCGGCGCTGCAGGGCCTCGCCGTTGTGCTGATGGAATCGCTCGGCATTTTCATCTTGCTGGTGATGTTCAACTACTTCTACGGCGGCAACGCCGTGGCCCGCATTGTTGCTGCAGTTGCGGCTCTCGGCGGCGTGATCTATCTGATCGTCCGGCATATCGTCAAACCCCTGCTGCGCCAGATCAGCGATGAACAAATCGCCCTCTATGTCGAGGAACACAATGACGCCTTCGAAGGCGCCCTCCTGGCGGCGGCGGAATTCGGTGTCGACGCCAAGGACGCGCCGCCGAAGGCGATCGCGGCGATCATCGCATCCGCGGTCAGCCGGGCGGAGAAGATCGACCTGAAATCCGTCGTCGAATTGCGGCGGCTGAAGAAATACGCCGTGGTCGCGGTTGTGCTTCTGGTCGGCTATATCGGCCTGAACCTCCTCTTCCCGGAGAGTCTCGGGAAATCGGCGATCCGCACGCTGGCGCTGCAGCCGGCGAAAGAACCGCCGGCCCCGGTGCCGGTTATCGAGATCGTGCAGCGGCCGATCACCTTCCGGTTGTCGCATCAGGGCGCCCGCCTGCCGATCGGCGGCAGTCTCGAGCTGGAAGCGCTCCTCAGCCGCTCGACGGACGCCGGCGTCTATCTGCAGTTCCGACCCGTTGCCGAAGCCGATACCAACGGCATCTGGCGCAAGATCAAAATGGAACGAATCGAGAAATTACACGGCTATCGCATGGTCCTGGAAGACCTGAATGAGGACATCCAGTACTTCGTCTCGTCGGAGGATTACCATTCCGACACGTACACGGCGGTTACCTACGAGCCGCTGCGGCTCGAGGGGTTCGAGATCACGACGAAGTTTCCGGCTGTCTACAATTTCCCTCAAACACAGGAGCTCCTGTCCAGCGGCGATGTCAACGCCGTGGAGGGGGCGGACATTACCGTTCGTGTGCTCTGCAACCGGCCGCTGCAGAGCGGCAGGATCACCTGGGACGACGGCACTGAAGCGGCCATGACCGTCGGGGACGGCGCCGAACGCGTCAAAAGCGCGTCGTTCTCCTTCAAACTCGAACGCGACAAATCGTACAGGCTGCGGGTCATGGACATCGACGGTCAGGTCGTGCAGCTGGATGAAGAGATGTTTGTGGTCGCCAGGAAGGACCGGCCGCCTACGCTCAAGCTGACCTTCCCCGGTGAACAGTGCGCCCTGACGCCGCTGGCGGAGCTCGAACTGAGAGCCGATGCCAAGGACGACTACGGCCTGGCCAAGGCGGAGCTCGTCTTCCTGACCGGCCCGGAAAACCCGAAGGAATATCGGGTCGACGCCGACATCGAACCGGTTGCCGCCGCGCCCGACGGTTCGGAAATTGTCATCAAAGTCGACAAAGTCCTGGCCTTGGAAGAGCTCAGCCCCCGACGCCGGCCCGGCGACGTTATCTCCTATTACCTCGAGGTCACAGACAAGAAAGGCTGGACGGCGGTCACCCGGCTGAAGACCGTCGGCATCGTCGATTACGAATACTGGACAACCATCACGCCGGACGGCCATGCCATGGAGCAGCAACAGACCGGCCCCGGGTTCATGCAGTACTTCGAAGCGGGCTGGCTGCTGCACCAGCAGAAGGACCTCCTGCCGGCCGCTGATCTCAAGCGGCAGGCGAAGGAACTGCATGGGTCGATGCTGGACGAGAGCGGCAAGATGATCGTCTTCGCACAGCCGAAGCCGGACAGCCCGCCGGGGCAGGTGAAAGCGATCAAGCGGATCATGAAACGAATTGACAGCGGCCACAAACTGTTGCTGGTGCCGGATACAACGAAAATGATCTATGAGTGGCGCCTCGCTGTGATTGAGATGCAGGCGATGGGACTCCTGGACGAATCGGAGCAGATCCTGAATATGCCGCCGATGAGCGGGGTTGCCGCCGATGAAATGGCCAAGAAGTTCGAGGAGTACAAAGCGGAAGCCACCGCGGAAATGACGGCGGACGGCAGCGTCCAGCCGCAGAACGACAAGCAGGACGCCGCCCGGGAAGCCGCCGAGAAAGCGGAAGGCATCCAGGACAAGCAGGAAAAACTGATCAAGAAGGCCGAGAAACAATTGGCCGACGCCGAGAAGAAGAAACAGGAACAGGCGAAGCAGGATGCCGCGCCGCAGGGCGACCCGCAAAACGCCCAGGCCAAGACGGATCCCAAGAACGGGAACCCGGAGGCCCAAAAGGACGCCCAGGCCAAGAAGGAGGACCAGGCCAGGAAAGACGCCGAAGCGGCCCGGAAAGAGAACGACGAACTGGCTGATCAGCAGAAGGAGCTGGCCAAGAATGTCAAAGACGTGGCCAAAGCGTTGGCGAAGATCGGCGCCAAGGATCCCAAGGCCGAAGCCGCTGCCGATCAACTGAAGACCGCGGCGAAGAAAATGGCGAAGGCATCCCAGCAGTTCAAGCAGGGCAATAAGAAGGACGCCATCAAGGAAGCCAGAGAAGCCAAGAAGGAAGTTGCCGACGTCGCCGATCAACTGCGCGGCAAACACAAGGAGAAGATCGCGGCGGAACTGGCCACATTGATCAACAAGACGGCACAGATCAAAGCCAAACAGAAGGAGTTGCAGAAGGCCAGCGAGGAGCTGGCCAAAAGCAAGAACGATCCGAAAAAGGACCCGAAGCTCAAACGCGACTACAAAAAGCAGATCTTCAACCAGATCAAACTCAAAGCCGAAATGGAGCAGGTCAGGAATGCGCTGCAGCGGATGAAGGACCAGGCGAAGAAGAACCTCAAGTCCGAGACCTCGAAGAAGATCGACGAAGCCGTCCGCAATCTCGAGCGCAAGCGTGTGGAGCAGAAGATGTCCGACGCGGTGGTCGACCTGAACGATACGGACGCGAAGTCGGCGAAGAAGTCGCAGGAGAAGGCAGCGAAGGGTCTGGAGTCGGTGGTCGCCAACTTGAAGCAGGCCAGTGATACAATGGCCGCCGATCCCGATGCCGAATTGCGCCGGGCGCGAAACGAAGCCGAGCGCATCGAGGAAACCCTGAAGAAACTCGAGAAAGAAGAGGTCGCCAAGCAGGGCGACGTCAGAAAAGACGATGCCAAGCAGGGCAAAGACAAGAAAGGCGAGGACAAACAGGGCGACGCAAGAAAAGGCGAGAAGACTGCTGAGGTCCGGAAGAAGCCGTTGACGAAGGCGGAACGCAAGAAGCTCGCCGATAAGGCCGCCTTCGACGCCAAGATGCTGGCTGAGCATCTGAATCGACGGGAGTTCGCCGACAAGAAGGATCGCGACAAACTCAATCAGATGGCCGAGCAACCGACGCATCTCGGCAAAAAGCTTGAGGACGACAAGGCCTCGCGCGAGGTGTTGCGGACCGTGGTCAAACGCGTGAAGGACAAGCTCGAGGCCGAATACAAATCCCGTCTCGAGTCGAAGAAACTGTTTGCTGCACAACGCGAGGAATGCCCGCCGCAGTATCGCGAACTGGTCAACAAGTACTACGAGTCATTGTCGACAATCAAGCAATAGACGAGTTCGGAGTGCGAGCCGGCCAATTGGCTGGAGCGAAGCGCCAACCAAATCGACGAAGTTAAGGATTACGTTCCGTTTGTGAAATACCTGTTCAAATACCCCTTTGAGACGCTGCAGGGCGGCGAGCTTGTTTTTCTGAGCCGCATCCCGGGTGAGGTCATCCTGATCTTGCTGCTTCTGGCGTCTGTCGGCGCCTGGTGGATGTACCGCCGGGTCGCGTCGCGGCTTGCCGTGAAATCACGCCGTCTGCTGTTGGGACTGCGGCTTGCCCTGCTGGTGTTGGTCTTCTTCATGCTAGGCATCCCGGCGGTGCGCAAATCAAAACCGCGTGATGCCGTGTTCACGGCGGTCCTTGTCGACACTTCGCGTTCGATGGCGATCAAGGACGTTGAGACCGCCAACAGCCGGTCTGCCGTCAGCCGCATGGACGCCACGCGCCAGATCCTCGTCGGGACGGACAACAAGGGAATCCTCGGCACCCTGGAGAAGCAGTCGAAGGTACTGATCTACAGCTTCGCCGGCGATCTGCATCGCGTCGCGGATCCGGATCAGATCACGGCGGCAGGGCACACGACAAACCTCTTCAAACCACTGCGCGAACTGGAAGCCGAGCTGCGCGGTATGCCGCTGGCAGCAGTTGTGCTCCTCACCGACGGCTGCCGCAATGAAGGCGGGACGACGGAGGACGCCGCCAGGGTTTTGAAACAACGGCGGATCCCGTTGCACATCGTCGGCGTCGGCAACCCGACCCCGCCGAAAGACTACGAGGTCTTGCGCGTATTTGCGCCGCGCCGGGTGCGGCGCAATACGCAGGTTGAGATCTACGTCAGCCTGCGCTACACGGATTTCGGCGGCAAGCCCTTCGAGGTGCAGATCAACCGCGGCCAGACGACGCTGCTGAGCCGGCAGGTGACGCCGGAGAGATCGACGGACCTGATGCGCGTTCGTCTGACGTTTACGCCGGACATCGAAGGTTCGGCCGCATATACGGTCGCGATTCCGGCGGCTGAAGGTGAAAGCGTCACCGACAACAACAGCCGTGAGTTCGTGTTGGAGATCCGCGACGATCGTCTGCCGGTACTGTACGTCGAAGGCAGCCCGCGCCTGGAATATCGGTTTCTTCGGCGAGCGCTGTTTCGCGACAAGGAATTCCGGCTGGTCGGCGTACTGCGGCTGTCGAAGGATCGCTTCTATGTGCAGGGCGCCAATGCTGCGGAGGAGTTCCTGTCGTCCGGCTTCCCCACGACGGCGGAGCAGTTGTTCAAGTTCCAGGCGGTGATCCTCGGCGATATCGAGGCGAGCTATTTCACGCCGGCGCAGTTGGAACTGCTGGAGGAATTCGTCAAACGTCGGGGTGGCGGCCTGCTGATGCTGGGCGGCGTGAACTCGTTTGGTCTGGGGCAGTACAGTCAGACTGCAATCGCCAAGCTTCTGCCCGTGGAGATCTCAGATCGAGATCCGGCGTATTCCGACCTCGAGTATGCGGCGAAGACAACAGAAGCCGGGCTGACGCATCCCGTCATGCGGTTGAGCGATGATCCGGAAGTGAATCGACGGTTGTGGGAGAAGGTGCCGCCGTTGAAGGGCATCACCCCGGTGAAAGGCATGAAATTGGGCGCCCGGACACTGCTGGTTCAGGAAGGAACGAAGAAGCCGGTGCTTGCCGTACAGAAATACGGCAGCGGCCGGGTGGCCGCGTTCACGTCGGGCGGCTCATGGTACTGGCAGGTGTCGATGCCGGCGAGCAACGAGTTTCACGAGAAGTTCTGGAAACAGCTCGTGCGTTGGCTGGCGGCCGGCGCGAAACAGGAGATCACCGTGGAGAGCGACGCCGATGTCTACGCCCGCGGCGAGAAGGTCACATTGCGGTCCATGGTGCGGACCAGGAATCTGACGCCGGTGAACGACGCGAACGTGATCGCCGAGATCACTGATCCGATCGGCAATACCGAAACGGTGCCGATGAACTGGATTCTGTCACAGGAAGGCGTCTACCAATGCACGTACCTGAGCAGCGAAGAGGGCGACTACCGGGTCCGCGTCCGGGTTGAGGGCTGGGACGCGGAGCCGGCGGAAACGGACTTCAAGGTTTCGGAACCCTATGTCGAATTCAGCAACGCCGGGCAGAAGGAAGCGCAGCTGCGGCAAATGGCGGAAATCGCGGCCGGCCGGTACTACAGCGTGGCGGAGGCTGTTGAAATACCAAAGGCTGTGTTTAAGAATATTGAAACAGCAAGCACTGCGGGCATCAAGCCTGTCGATTATGAGATTTGGGACATGCCGGTCATCTACCTGGCGCTGCTTGTTCTTCTCGGCAGCGAATGGCTGATCCGGCGGCGAAACGGCCTGGCCTAGTCTGATTCATTTTGAGATTGTGTGCAATGACGGCGTGCAGCAGAAA
>CAYLNH010000168.1:0-15841 GCA_964384625.1 uncultured Lentisphaerales bacterium | reverse complement strand
TGTGCGGGGGGCTGCCCGTAATGGGCAGTCCCTACCGCGACAATGCTATAGATGGAGGGGGGACGCATGATTTTGATGGATCTTCGATGCTCCGTCAAGCAATTGAGTTCAGGCAGTACGTGTCTCGTTGGGTTCGGCTGACAAACCGAAACGCGAAGCGGCACGAAATCCTCTGCCCCTTCAGTCAGTCATTGCCCAAGGGCAAAATCGTCAGGATTCCAAGCCGGTGAGTCTGGAACCGAGATCGGCCAGCCACTGGCGGTTCCAAGGCGAACGCATGACCTGGAAATGGTCGGCGATGTCCAGAACCTGAACCGTGGCGTCCGGAATAATGCGATTCCATGACGCCGCCGCTGTTCGCTGGTGACTCGCGGTGAAATAGACGACTGCGGTGCCGCTGTAGGTTTCGGGGGCATAGTCGGCGACAGCCCTGGCATAGACGCGCGCCGCGTAATGGCGCCGAAGCTCAACCGAGAATGGTTTGCCGGTCTTCAGACAATGTCGGCAGGCAATCGTTTTGATCGGTGAACTCAAGACGTTGACCACCGCCTGGAACTTGCTCCGGGCAACATGCAGAAGGCCTTTCTCTCTTATCCCGCCGGCAAGCTCAGCCAGTCGATCATCTCGGGTTTCCTGCCAATCCGCAATTGCGTCCCTCGGCGCCGCCGGGTCGACCAGGAACAGCAGCGGCACCGGCCTGGAAAACGCTTCGAGTTGCCTCGCCGTTTCCAGGGCGAGAAGTCCACCCATGGAATAGCCCCCGAGACAACATGGCCCGGCCGGGACGCAGTCACGTATCTGCTTGACATAGTCGGCGGCAAGCTGTTCCACGGACATTCCGAAGACATCACGGTTCGGCGGCCGTTCCCAAAGCGTCTCCAGCGGGATGACCGGCATGTTCCCCGGGTCGAAGCGGAATTGAATCCAGAACATCGGAATCTGTTCCGCCCGACGTATCGCCGCCGCCCGCGTCTGCGGAACGATAGCTTCCGCGTTCTCAAGGAGTGCGGCCTGGGCCGTAATTGTCGGGAATCGAAAGATCATGTTGACCGGGATCCTCCGACCGAACTCCTGCTCCAATTGCGCAAATAACTCGACGGCCTGCAGCGAATCACCGCCGAGCTCAAAGAAACCGTCGTTGACGTTCAGTCGATCCAACTTGAGAATGTCAGACCAGATCGCGGCAATCTTGAGTTCGGCGGGTGTGCGAGGGGCTGCGGTACGGCCCGGCCCGGAAGCGCCGGCAGATGGCTCCCAAGGCAGTTGTGCCGCCAACAACAGCCGTTGGATCTTGCCCGTCGGTCCCTTGGGAATGCAATCGACAAACACGACAATGCGCGGCGCCTTAAACGGCGCCAGCCGCTGCGCCACGAAATCCCGCAGTTCCTGCTCCGTGACGGCCGCGCCTGGATGGCGCACAACAGCCGCCGCAATATCTTCTCCAAGACGCTCGTGCGGTATCGGGAAACATGCAGCCGCCGCAACCGCCGGATGATCGAGGAGGACAAGATCCACTTCTGCGGGAGAAATCTTCTCACCGCCGCGGTTGATGATCTCCTTCACGCGTCCACCGAGGAAGAGACAGCCATCTTCATCGAGGTGGCCGAGGTCGCCGGTGTGAAACCAGCCATGCGCAAACGCCACAGCATTGGCTTCGGGATCGTTCTCGTAGCCGGCCATGATATTCTCACCGCGGACGACGACTTCGCCCGGCGTCCCCGGCGGCAGCAGGTTCCCCTGGTCATCCATGATCGCCACCTCCGGACCCACGGACCGGCCGACAGAGCCGGCTTTCCGGCGATCCGCAGACAGCGACGTGCTGGTGATCAGCGGAGCCGCTTCCGTCATTCCGAAAGTGACGACGACAGGAACGTTGAACAGTTCCTCCGCCGCCTGCAGATCGGCCGGCCGCAGGGCTGCGGCCACGCAGCGAAGGAACCGCAGGCAGGTGTCGGCGGGTCTCAGATCAAGCCGACTGCTGTGTTCGAGAATGGCGACCATCGTTGTGGGCACGACCTGGCACCAGGTGGGCTTGTACTGCTGCAGGCAGGCGAAAAAACGTTCCGCTCGAAAATCCCCGGCATAGACCACGCGGCCGCCTGCAGCCAACGGCGCCAACAACAGATCAACCAGGCCCCCGATGTGGAACTGCGGCATCAAGGCCAGACAGCAGTCGTCCGGACTGAGCTGCAGCGAGTTGCAGATCAGCCCGACGGCGGCCCGGATATTGCGGTGCGTCAATGGAACCGTCTTGGGACGCGCGGTGGTGCCCGATGTCTGCAGCACGACCGCGACGTCGTCGAGTTCGGCGCGACATGCCTGTCGGCCTGTCCGGGGCGGCGGTTCCGTGTGCGGCCGCAGCCGGAGCCGGAACGGTCTGCCGTTGTCGAGTCCCGACGACAATTCCGCCACGGCAATCCCCAGCTTCTGCGCCGCAGTGGAAGCCGGCGGCGACATGCCCTCCCCAACAAGGAGGAGCTCGACGCGGAGATCATCGAGGCAGGCAACGCTCTCTTGTGTCTGATACGCCGGGTTGATCGGCGCGCAAACAGCCGTTGAACTGACGGCAAGAAGCGCGATGGCCATTTCCGCGCCGTTCGGCAACACGATTCCGACACGGTCGCCGCGCCCGATACCCAACTTGGCCAGGTCGTTCATCAGGGCATGTACGGCCGCCGTCAATCGGGCATACGTCAGTGCCTGACAACCGACAGCTTCAATGGCAACGGCGTCCGGAGACTGCCTGGCGCCGTCCTCCAGCATTGCGACCGGAGTTTCCCAAGTGAAGGATTGGGCCGAAATCATTCGATCCTTTGCTCTGCAATTGTTCCAGTTACGCCCGGGCGTCAAGGCTCTCAGCCTTGTTGTTCGCCTGGTTGATCCGGCCGCCGGGCCCGTCGCCCATGTTCGGCAAATGGCCGGAACTGTGAGCGCCAGGCCACCGATTGACTTCTGCGCCGGCCTTGAAGGCAAGTGACTGCATCGTCAGCGCAAATCCGACCCGTCGTCGATCGGGTATTCCCGGAGAGCTTGTTCAACAGCTTGCCCGTTCTGCTCCAGATGCTCCTGAAGGTAGCGGCGGTCTGACCGGCTCAGGGAGACGCCGGCGGCGATCTTGGCCAGGATATCGATATGGTAGAAGCGGAGCGCGTTCGCCAGGACAAACATCTCATCCATCAAATCGGGGGTCCCCGCCGGCGAACAATAATCCGCGATGTTGTCGCAGCCGACACGAACATCGATGCCGGCAGCCAGAAAGTCAAGAACGCGGGCAATGGAGTTGGATGTCGGCGTCTGCCGCGGTCGCAGTTGCAGCATGCTCAGCGCGGCGGAAGGACAACAGATGACGCCGACGCGGCACTCCACCAGTTGCGCGAGCAGCTCGGCAAACCGGGGTTCGTCATAGGTCGACGGCGAGATGACATGAATCAGCCAGACAGCCGGCCGAGCCGGACCGAAGGGACGAACATCGAGCTCGCGGATGACATCCAGAATCCGCTCCGTGCCGGCTTCTGCAGGGTCATTGCGCTGGTCGGCGTGGAGATGCACCGCCTTGCCCAGTTCCTGTCCCAACGCCAGCATCCGCCGGCAGTTTTCCGTAAATCCGATATGCTCGGGATAGCGCGCGACATCGTCCCGTTCCGGCAGGGAACCAATGAAACACGCCCGGCGCGCTCCCCGTTCAAGCAATTCCCACCGCTCGGGTTCGTCATCGCGAAAACCCAATGGCGAATAGGCGCCGACACGAAAATCCAGGACTGCACGCCGTTCCCGACTGAAGTCCGCCAACGTTTCCAGGGCCTGCAGTCCAACGCGATCCGCGGTCACGTCAACAAAGGTCGCAGCTGATGTCGTTCCGGCCTCGACCATCGCATCCAGGCACAGATCAACGCGGCGTTTGAGATCATCCTGCTCGTACGCGGGGCCGGCATGCAGCATGGGGATCAGACTGTGTTTGACAGCGAGCGGAGCATGGCTGCTGGCCAGCGGATCCGCCGCGGCCCCGGCAGCGTAACGGGGATTGATCGTGCCGGCCCGGTCAATGTGCAGGTGGGCATTGCAGATGCCGCCCCGAGCCATGGTCGCAGCATGCAGGCGGTTCAGGAAGGCTGACGCATATCGACCCATCAAATCAAATTCCATTGCCTTGGGTTCCGGTTTCATCGAGACGGGAGCCGGAATATACGCGGCAGACCGGCCGGCAACAACCCGGCGCCGGATTGCCGCATTCTCCGGTTTGACTTCTGGGAACGCGCCGTCCTGCCGCTACAGTACGATACACCACGGCAGGAGAACCGGGATGACCGAGAAACGACAGACGGACCGGATCAGAGAAAAACTGGGATTGGCTCGGGAACGGGACCCCGGACTGAAGGTGTTCGGCGCCAGGTCGCACAAGTATCAGATCGGCCCGCCGGTCAGCCCGGCTGCAATCGAGGCGTTCGAAGCGAAGTACTCGGCAGCCCTGCCGCCGGCCTACACCACATTCCTGCTGGACGTCGGGAACGGCGGGACGTCGCCCGGGTGCGCCGCCGCCGGCCCGTTCTACGGCATCTACCCGTTGGGCGCCGGCGTTGACGAGCTCCTGGATGAGCCGGAAGTCTACCTGCAGCAACCCGTTCGCCTGTATCCCGGAATGACCGACCGGCAGTGGGATGCGTTGACCGGCCGGATCGCGGACGAGGATGCCGGCGATGCAGCGTTTAACGAACGCCTTGGCGAACGCTGGTCCGGCATCCTGCCGCTGGGGTCGCAGGGCTGCACGTACCTGCACGCGCTGCTGCTCAATGGTAAACATGCGGGGCGGGTCGTGAACCTCGATATGGGTCGACAGAAGCCGGTATTCACCTACGAAGCAAACTTCCTCGACTGGTACGAGCGCTGGCTCGACGAGATCATCTCCGGCGATCTGCTGGCGGACAATTCGGGCTGGTTCGGCTACTGCATGGGCGGCAACGACAAGGACCTCCTGACGGCATTTCACGACGCCGACGATGACGACGGTCGCTATGACGCAATCCGCAGCATGTCGCGGCTGGCGGCGATCTCGGATGCAAGTGCAGCAGAACTCCGCGACCTCTGTTGCCACAACGGCGACGAGATTCGACGGATGGCGGTGGGACTGCTCACCAGGTTTCGCTACAAGCTGGCAATCAAACCGCTGACGGACCACTTGAACGGCGATGACAATGATTGCCTGGCCGCCTGCCGGGCCATCATGTGGTACGCGAAGGACCGGGCCCCGGAATGGCTGGATCTGCTGCGGACCCGCCTGCCCCGGATCGATGCTGAACAGACCTTCCGCTTCGCTGCCTACGTCCTTGCAGAGTGTGACGCTGGCGGCCGGCACCTCCTGCCGTTCTGCCGGCATCCGAATGAGAAAATCCGGGTGCACGCGTTTCTCTGTCTCGGCCGTCTCGAGGAGCGCGGAGCATTTCTGCAGGCCTTCGAAGGCGGCCTCCACGATGACTCCAGCGCGGTCGTGGACATGGCGCTGCGCGGCTTGCGCGGCGTGGACGACGCCCGTCTGCTGCCGGTGTACCGGCAAGTGTTCAAACGGTTTGGCGGCGAGCCGCGCATCATCACCACGCTGACGCGCCGGCTGCAGGCTCTCGGCCAGGCCGGCAAGGACCTCCTGGCAGAACTGCAGACGCGGCCCTGAGGCATCTCCCAAAGGCACCGGCCGGTCCGATCCGTGAATGGACCCTTTTGCAGCCAATCGGCCGTCGCGGAAGAATCGGCCGCGTCAGTGAGATCAACAGCTCATAATCATAAGCCGGCCGCCGGCGGCGGGACATGCTTCAAGAGCGGCGTCGGCTGGAACTGCTTGAGATGGCGTGCAATGACGACACGCAAGAGAAGACTGCTGGATTATCCGGGCTGGAAGCCCTCGGGCCGCGTACGCCAGGCCGAGGGCGCACAGCCAAGCCGGCGCCGGAAGCGCGTACTGAAGTAGAAGGGATCGTCGAAACCGACGCGCGAAGCGATCTCCTGAATCTGCAGGTCCGTGCGCAACAGCAGCAACTGCGCTTGTTCGAGACGAATGCTCTCGAGATACTGCATCGGGGAAACGCCGGTCTCGCGACGAAAGAGATGGGCGAAGTGAGAGGGCGAGAGATTCGCCGTGTGCGCCAGGGTCTCGACTGTGAGGGCGGCGTGGTACTCCTGCTCGATCACCGTCAGGACCGACTGGATGCGTTGGTCCGGCGGCGTATCGGTCTCCGCCCGGAGCTGCTCCGCCAGCAGCAGAAGCCGCTCCAACGCGTTCTCCGCCAATTCCTGACGCCGCGTCAGACGGCTGGACATGAAATGCTGGGCATCCTCGAACGCCTGCAGAACCTGGCGGCCCAACGGTGTCGGCGGAACATGCAGCTCCGGAATGCCGAACTCGCCGCGCGGCCAATCCAGGCACTCCTGTAACGACGGCGGCGGGTCGAAGATCAGCCAGATTTCGTCGCCCTCGTCCCGGCCCTGCAGGGCATAGGGCACACCGGGCGGCGTCAACAGCAAGGTATTGTTCGGCTGGAGCCGAAACCGTCGCGACCGCCCGCACCGCCGCAGCATGACGCCGCTGTACGTCAACTCCAGGGTGTAGCGGTCCGTACCGTTCGGGCAGGCAAACGCGTGATCCTCCGGATAGGTCTGTCGACTGGCAACGACAAGCACAGCAGAATCCTTAAGGTTTTTGGCAGAAACTTACATTCTGCACCTTAGTTGCAGCATCGTATATTAAAGGCCAAAGCAGAGAAATGCCAGTGCTTGACGCCGGCACAACGTTGGAAGTTGTAACGAACGAGGACCCCCATGACGTTTCAGATCAAGAAGACCGACAAGACCGGCCCTGATGTTTCCGAGATGATTCTCGGGCACAATGTCGAGATGTGTTTGACTACGGCCCACGGATTTCTGTCCGAACGCCTGCGCAATCCGAAGCTCATCGGCCCGCCGCACCGGATGACGGGGATCGCGCCGGAGTGGCAGGGCGAGAGCTGCGGCCGGACGAACTACGAACTGACACCCGGCGGCGGTCTGTTGGGATCGGCCGCCCAGTTGGTCAGCGCCAAAGGCAAAGGCGGGATCCACCTGCATCAGAACCGGCTGAACGTCCGCGCCGGTGAAGAACTGGAATTGACGTTTTGGGCCCGGGCCTGGCATGCGGCCGTCCGGGTCAACGTCTCGCTGCATCCGGTCTCGAACCGGGCGCCGGCCTATGACCGTGGCTCTGTGGTCGTCGACGCGCCGTACTACAAGCAGTACACCGTGCCGCTCACCGCGAAGCGTGACGACGAGGAAGCGCGGCTGGAGATCAGTCTCCCGGACGGCGGCGAGATCTGGTTTGATCAGCTTCATCTGCGGCCGCAGGGCCAGCCGCTGCTGTGTCAGGAACTGGTGGACGAGATGGCGAAGATGCGGATTCCGACGCTGCGGTTTCCCGGCGGCATCGTGGTCAACTGCTACAACTGGAAACACGGTACGGGGCCGGTACATCTGCGGCCCGCCAAACTCGAAGCCGCGTTCCATCAGGACTGGGAGTTGAATTACGACTTTGGCCTGGATGAGTATCTGCAGCTCGCCCTGGACCAGGGCATCACGCCGACCTTGACGTTGAATATCGGGACGGGGACCCCGGAGGAAGCCGCCGCGTTCGCCGCGTACTGTGCCGCGTGGTACGCGAACGCCGGGGCCGAATTGCCGATGATCTACTGGCACATCGCCAATCACCCCTACCACAACACCACAGCGCACATGACGCCGGCGATGTATGTCGAGATCCTCAAGACCTTCGTGCCGCTGGTCGAAGAGAACTATCCGAAGTGCCGCATTGTGGCGGTCATGTCCCGGGCAGCACTGGTTGGCGACGGCGCGCCGAAGGAATGGAAGGAGGCGTTGTTCACGGTTGCGGACCTGATCGATGTGGTGGAGTTCCAGGACTACGGCTCCTGCGATCCATTCGGCGAAGCCGGGCCGCAACTGGAGGCGTTGGCAGGCAAGCTTGCGGCCTTCGAATCGAACACGAGCGCGTTCATCGCGGAATGCCGTTCGCGCGATGTGAGCTGGAATGTCGGCATTGCCGAATGGAACTGGTGGCTGCAGGCGTCGCACTGGGACGGCCGCGCGTTTGAGGAGCCGCCTACCGTGCTGCACGGGTTGTTTATCGCCGGCATGATCCACCGGTACGCCGCGCTGGCGCCGGATTTCGAAGTGGCGCACTTCTACAACCTGGTCAACTGCATGGGCATTCTAAACCACCGTGACGCCGGCGTCGAAGTCACGGACTCCGTGCATGTCTTCAACCTGTATCGTCCGGCGCTCCCCGGAACGTTTCTCCCGATTGAACTGGTTGACGCCACCGAGAACGTCGATGTCGTTTGTCTCCGCGGCAACGGGGCGGACTGGCTGTTCATCGTCAACCGGACCTTGGCTGATCTCCCCGGCGTCGCTCTGGAAGGGGTCGCAATCGACGGGGCCGCCGGCGACGGGCTGGTCGGCACAACGACCGTCGGGAATTTCGAGCCACGGGAGTTCGACTGTACGGAGGCACAGATCGACGTGCCGGCGTTGTCCATTCTCCGTCTTCGTCTGCCGCACTGATGCACACAGAACAGCAACTGATCGACGCGTTCCGCCACCTGGGTCTGGCTGCCGGCGACATTGTGCTGGTGCACAGTTCCCTCCGCCGGCTGGGCCCGGTGGACGGCGGCGCGGATACCGTACTCGACGCACTGCAGGAAACGATCGGCCCGCAAGGTCTGCTGGCGTTGCCGACGCATACGTTTGCCGTGGTGAACGCCGATACCCCGTTCGACGTGGTCAACACCGACGGCAATGTCGGGACGCTGAGCAACGTCTTCCGCAAACGCCCCGGCGTGGTCCGCGGACTGCACCCGACGCACAGCATTGCGGCGCTGGGCCCGCGGGCCGCGGCGTTTGTCCGGGTCTCGTTCGATGACGACCGGCCGTGTTCGGACAACAGCCCCTACAGCCGCCTCTGTGCATGGGGCGGCAAGGTCCTGATCATCGGCGAAACCCTGAATCGCTGCACGCTGTTTCACGGTTGCGAGGAGTGGGCCGGGCTGGGACTGCTGGGCGAGCGGAAATCGCTCACCAGCATCGATGCCGACGGCGTTGCTCATCCCTTCCCGATGCGCGGGCATACCGTGAACACGTGGGACGAGTATCCACGCCTCGAACCGCGGTTACTGGAGCTGGGCCTGCTGCACCTTGAACACATCGGCGGTTGCCCCCTGCGCCTGCTCGACGCGAAACCGGCATGCGCCTGGCTCGTGGCAGAACTGAAGAAGGACCCGCGCCTCATCATGCCCCCGGCAACAGACGAATAGCCGCCGAACCCCGGGCGCCGCCGGCGCCGCCAGCGTCAACCGTTGTTGTCGGGGATTGAGTCGAGCCGGTGCACCGGTACTGTACAGCAATGAGCTGCAACCTGCTCCATATCGTCTGCGACCAGTTTCAAGCCCGGTATCTGGGGTTCATGGGACATCCCACGGTCCGGACGCCGAACCTGGATCGGTTGGCGGCCGAGAGTGTCGTCTTCGACTCTGCGTTCACCCCGAGTCCGGTCTGTATGGCTGCTCGCGGCACATTGATGACCGGGCGCTATCCCGCCGCCATCCGTATCCGGGGCATGGGTGTGCTGCCGCCGTGGGAGACGACCACCGCCGAAGTGCTGCGACGTCACGGCTATCGTACCGGGGCGTTCGGCAAGACACACATCACACCGGAGCTCTATACCCACAAGGTGCTGAAGTCCGATGTCCCGATCCTCGACCCCACGCCGTTCCTCAAGGACGCGGAGATCCCGGCTGTCGACGACCCGGCCAAAGAGCAGTACGGCTTTGACGAGCATGTCGGGTGCGACGACGCCAACCGCGGCAACCACGAGCATTGGCTGGCGGAACGCGCGCCGGAGTTGCTGGAGAAGGAAGCTGAGCATCCGTTCGATGCGCCCGGCGATCTGTGGGTCTCGCCGTATCCATCCGAGCATCATCACTCGACCTACATCGCCGAGTTGACGACGGACTTTATCCGCAGACAAGGCAGGGACCCCTGGTTTGCGCATTCTGGGTTCATTCATCCACACCACCCGTTCGAGGCGCCGCAGGATCAGATCGATCGTTATGCTGTGGCGGACATTCCCATGCCGCGGATCAGTTCTTCGGTCGAGCGCGAATACGTTCCTGAACCGATGGCGTCGGCAATTGATGAGTGCGAGAAGTACAGTGACGACGTGATGCGGCGCATCATCCATCACTACATGGCATCCATCAGTTTGATCGACGACAACGTCGGACGTCTGTTGGATGTCCTCGAAGCAACAGGACAGCGCGACAACACGATCATCGTCTTCACCAGCGACCACGGGTAGTTTCTCGGCGAACGCCAACTGCTGCGCAAGCCAAGCATGCACTACGACGACCTGATCCGGGTGCCGCTGGTGATCCATGTCCCAGGCGTCAAGGCGCGGCGCGAAACAGGCCTGGTCGAGCTGACGGACATCCACCCAAGCTGCCTGGGCCTGGTGGGCCTTGATGTCAATGCAGGCGTGCAGGGCATAGACTGGTCCACAGCAATGCGCGATGGCAGTGAGATCGGTCGCGACGACATCTATTCGGACATGTACGACATGGCCCCGATGACCCATGACGAGCCGCGAGGTCCCTACGGTGCCGTGCAGACGATCCGGACACGGCAGTGGAAACTGAACATCTATCCGGTAGCCGGCCCCGGGTTCGGCCAGCTCTTCGATCTCGTTAACGACCCGGATGAACGCGAAAATCTGTACGCCGACCCCGCGCACCGCGAGACGCGTGAGGACCTCCTCTGGCGTTTGCATCAACGAACTTTCAACGATACCGACCCACTCCCGCTTCGACTGACGCAATGGTGAGTGGGGGCAACCAACGCGAAAGGAATAGATCCATGCCGGCATTCAAACACCGCGGCGTCATGCTCGATCCCGCTCGTCTGCTCGAGAAGCGCAGTTACTACTACGACCTCCTGCCATGGTTGAAAGAGTGGGGTTACAACGTGCTCCATCTGCACTTCACGGATGACCAGGGCTGTCCGTTCGTGTTCCCGTCGCATCCTGAACTGGCGACGCCGGGCGCGTTCACGGTGGACGAGATGAAGGACTTCATCAAGGCCGCGAAGAAACAACGCATCACGGTGATCCCCGAACTGGAAAGTCTGGGGCACACGCAGTTCATCACACGCGTGCCGAAGTATCGCCACCTCGGCGGCCGTAAGGGCAAACACTCCGGGTTCAATTCACTGCACCCGAAAAAGAAGGAAGTGCGCCTTGTCCTCAAGGATCTCCTTCGGGATATCGCTGAGGTCTTTCCATCGGACATCATTCACGCCGGTCTCGACGAAGTCGACATGAGCGCCATCCCGGAATTCAAGAAGCTCAGTCGCGCCGACCAGTGGAAAGCGTTCGCACCGCACGCCGCCTGGGTGCACGAAGAAATCCGCCAGCTGGGCAAGCGCCCGGCCATGTGGGGCGATCACATGCTGCACAGCCCGAAAATGGCGAAGCGTTTCAAGCAGGACGTCCTGATCTTCGACTGGCACTACAACGCGCCGCTAGGCGACCAATCTCTGCGGTTTTTCCTCGACCGCGGCTTCGAGGTCTGGGGCTGTCCGGCGTCGATGCGGCACTACGAGAAGATCCTGCCGACCATCAACCCGCAGTTCCAGAATCTCCGTGACTTCTCCGCCAACGGCCTCGCCCTGAAGAGGCAGGGCTGTACCGGCATGGTCAACACGGTCTGGTGTCCGTGGCGCTATCTCAGCGGCGTGATGGATCTGCCCATGGCGTTCGGTGGCCACCTGTTCGACGCACAGGAAGAAAGCCCGACCTTCATCACGGACTTTTGTGTCAGCTTCTATGGTCTGAAGAAGGCGGACGCCCGGGCTTGCGGCGAACTGATGTGGCAACTTCACGCGGTGGCGCCGGAGCGCCCGGAATACTGTCGCCTGATCCAACAGCCGCAGGACCTGACCCGCGAAGATCGACGCCGATTTGGCGTGATGACAGTGACGGCCGGGCAGGTTGCCAGACATCTCAAACCGTTGGTCAAAAAGGCCAAGCGTAATGGCGACCGGCTGAACGACTACGTCTTGTCGGCGCGCATCATGCAGGTGGTCGGCCGCTTTGGTAAGAGCGGCGGCAAGAAGGCAGCAGTGGGTAACATCGGTCCATTGCTGAAAGCGTGCGACAAATCCTGGCAGTCTACCAAAGATGAGCCCTGGGACACATTTGAATATCCGTACACCGGCACGGAGTGGCTCTTGCCGACACTCAAGAGTTTGCCCATGCTTGGAAAGTAGCGAGAACATCCAACCGATGAATACCCAATGTCCAATGGCGATTTGCCGAAAGGAACGGAAATGGCGAAATACACACTGAAGCAACGTGAACTGGCTTGTGATGACGCGTGGGATGTGATTGTTGTCGGCGGCGGCCCGGCCGGCTGCACGGCCGCGGCGGCGGCGGCGCGGGAGGGGGCGCGTACGCTGCTCATTGAGGCGACCGGTTGCCTCGGCGGCATGGGCACCGCCGGACTCGTGCCGGCGTGGTGTCCGTTTACGGACAAGGAAAAGATCATCTACGGCGGCATGGCCGAAAAGGTATTGAAGACCTGTATCGCCGGTATGCCGCATGTTGACGAGAACCATTTCAACTGGACCCCGATCGACCCCGAACTGTTGAAGCGGATCTACGACGACCTGGTCACCGAGCAGGGCGCCACTGTCTTATTCAACTCGCTGCTGTCCGCAGTCGAAAACGACACCGGTGACGCGGTCGACGCGATTATCGTCGCCAATAAGGACGGACTCAAGGCCTACCGGGCAACGACCTACATCGACTGCACGGGCGATGCCGACCTGGCGGCCTGGGCTGGTGCCGAGTACGAGAAGGGCGATGAAGACGGTGATCTGCAGTCGGCCACACACTGCTTTGTCATGACCAATGTCGACGATTACGCCTACCGCCACGGCATTCGTCTGCACGGCGGCAACCCGGACAGCCCCGTCCATGCGATTGCCAGGAGCGACAAGTATCCGGAGATCATCGACGCGCACATGTGCAACAACATGCTCGGCCCGGGCGCCATCGGATTCAACGCCGGTCACATCATTGATGTTGACAACACAGATCCGGCAACCGTTTCGGAAGCCTTGATCAAGGGCCGCAAGATTGCCCATGCGTTCCAGCGGGCGCTGGCCGAATACCATCCTGCCGCGTTCGGGAATGCATTCCTGGCCAATACCGGGTCGTTGCTGGGCATTCGCGAAACACGCCGGATCATGGGCGATTACGTTCTCACCGTCGAGGACTACATGGAGCGGCGTTCGTTCCCTGACGAGATCTGCCGCAACAGCTACTATCTGGATGTCCACAGCAAGTCTGCGGACAAGCGGGTGGAGTCCTGCCGCATGGGCCCCGGCGAATCCCACGGCATTCCCTTTCGCTGCCTGACACCGCGCGGCCTGAACAACGTCCTGGTCGCCGGCCGCTGCATTTCGACCGAGCGCGCTGTGCAGGGCAGTACGCGCGTGATGCCCGTCTGCCTGGCCATGGGCGAAGCCGCGGGCTGCGCCGCCGCCATGGCCGGCGCCGACACGCGCAGCGTCGACACCGACAAACTCCGGAAGAAACTAAAAGCCAACGGCGCCTACCTGCCGGAGGCGTAAGCTGTCCGGGAACGCCCGCCTTCGCGCCCAAGGCTTTGGCGCGCCAAGCTCGAACTGCATTCCGTTGCGATCCTGCGTGACACAGGCATCCTTGCCTGTGGACTGTTCCTTAAGCGAAGCGCCGTTGTACAAAGTAGCCCGACACTCCGTGGCGGAATTCTCCAGCACCTTTGCTGCGTCTACGCGAAGCGCCCCTTAATCCTTGCGCCAAAGGCGTTCCTTG
Organism: uncultured Lentisphaerales bacterium; assembly: GCA_964384625.1. GTDB lineage: Bacteria > Verrucomicrobiota > Lentisphaeria > JABSQK01 > JABSQK01 > CAYLNH01. Next base: position 1,902 of record CAYLNH010000168.1, on the reverse strand, counting down.
AGCGCAGGGAAACGGATTGCGCCGAAGACGGCTTAGGTTTCACTTTGGCTCACGCCAAAACAGTCCACAGGCAAGATGCCGGCGCCACGTAAGAGGCAAGGCTGTGCCACCAACAAAGCTCATTAAACCTGCTATCTCATACCAACGCGTCAGAATCGAAAGCGGCGCTGATACGCCGCACTCCAACGTGTCCGCCATAGCTCAAAGAGCGACGGCGGCAGCTTCGCTGACTTCGGCAGCTCAGCAGGAAGGATGTCTTTGCTCCCCTACACCCCGGCCCAGACGGCGTCGCCTTGCCAGCCGTCGTGTAGAATCTGGCTGAGCTCTGCGACGACGTTGGCGTTGTCGTCGGCTTCCGAGATGTTCTTGTTCTCGCCGGGATCCGCGTCGTGATCGTAGAGCATGCGGGCCGTCTGGTTGCCGTCGTCGTCGGTCCACTCGGTGTAGAGATAGCGATCGGTCCGGACCGAATCGCCGGCGAAGTAGCGGCTGAACACAGCTTGTTTCCAGGCGCGATTCGCATCGTCCAGCAACGGCGCGAAACTGCTGCCTTCGCAGTGGTCCGCCGGCGGGATTCCCGCCAGTTCGCAAAGGCTGGGATAGACATCGATGAACTCCACCAGCGCCTGGGACTGCAGACCCTTGCCCATGTCCGGCGCCCGGACAATCAGCGGCGCGTTCAAGGAGGTGTTGAAGTTGCAGTGCTTGCACCAGAGCCCGTGTTCGCCCAACTGCCAGCCATGGTCGCCCCAGAGCACCACAATGGTGTTGTCACTCAAGCCCAGCGCATCCAGTTCGGCCACGAGTCGGCCGACCTGCGCGTCGGTATAGCTGGTTGCCGCGTTGTAGCCGTGCACCAGACTGCGGGCCATGTCCTCCGAGACCGGGCCTTCGCGAGGGATGTCGGCGTAGTTGCGCAGCTCGCCCCAGTTGTGCATCGCCTGGTCCGGCGCGTTCTCCGGACGGTACGGGTTGTCGGCCAGATCGAGTTTGTCGCGATTGTAGTTGTCCCAATAGCGTTTGGGCGCGTTGAACGGCAGGTGCGGCTTGAGAAAGCCGGCCGCCAGGAAGAACGGCTTGTCCTGCTTCGCCAGTTCGTGCAGTTGCTCGATCGCGTAGTCGGCGATCTTGCCGTCGTCGTAGGCGTTGTCTTCGACATCGGCGCACTCAAAGGCCGGGCCGCGCGCGGTCTGGCTGACGTCCCGTGTTCTGTTCTCCGGCAGCAGATAATTGCGCCAGCTCTCGTCGGGATCCCGCACCGGCCGCCAGGGACGGCAGCTCCAACTGCGTTCCCACGTGTCGAAGGTGTGGTGGAACACCTTGCCCACGGATACGGTGGTATAGCCGTTCTCGCGGAAGTGCTGCGGCAGCGTGCGGGCCTCGGGCAGATCGTCCTCCACCTTGGTCTTGAAGGTCACAAACCGTTCGCGCGTCGGGCGCACGCCGGTCAACAAACTGGCTCGTGTGGCGCCGCAGACCGGCACCTGACAATAGGCCCGGCGGAAGGTCGTCCCGGTTTCGGCCAGTTGGTCGATGCACGGCGTTACGACTTGCGGATGGTCATAACACGCCAATTGCGGCCGCAGGTCGTCAATCGGGATAAACAGGATATTCGGTTTCTTTGACACGGCTTTCTCCTCAGGTCTCAGTCTTCATGGCGCGGCCATCGGGGTGTTTCCGGCACTTGTTCATCGGGCCTTGCGTGTTGGATATTGCCAAGTGCATGTCTGACCATTGCGCCGGAAACGCGTTCGCCAAGTCGCGCCTGCCGGATTTGCCGGATTTGCCGGGCTGCAGGTGAACCGGTCGCCGCGGAACCGAACCGCCGTACGACGCCGAAAGCCAACCCGCGCATCCGACGCCCCCCCGGTTGCGTCACGCGGTCTTGACCATATTCCAGCG
>CAYLNH010000167.1:0-15853 GCA_964384625.1 uncultured Lentisphaerales bacterium | reverse complement strand
TTCACCAGGCGGGTAAACCGCCTGGGGTCGTATGATCGAGCCAATTGTTGGCAGAGAACGCCTGCGGAAGTGACATGCGCCCATGGCTTACTTGCGACGGCAAAAGGAGTTGAATCCAAGCCCGCCGGGGGCTATTATGTGTTTTGCCACGTTGGACGTGGGCATTCAGTGAGGATTGGGAGATGATCGAAACACGGACGCCCTTTCGCATTTCGTTCCTGGGCGGCAGCATGGGCGACGGCCCCGAAGGAGAGCAGGCCGGCGCGATGCTGGCGACCACGATCGACAAGTATGTCTTCGTTCGGATCAGGCCGCTGCCGGCCTTCAGCAGCCCGCCCTATGTCATTACGGTCAGCGGCCACCGGGAGACGGCGCATACCATCGAGGACATCCGGCATCCGACCGTGCGTGCCTGCTTCCAGCATCTGGATGTGACCGAAGCGGTTGAGCTTGAGCTGGAGACCGATCTGCCGGCGGGCACCGGCATCGGCTCCCGCTGCAGTTGCACCGTCGGCATCCTGCACGCGATCCTTGTTTTCCGTAAACAGCGGGTGTCCAAGTCCAGCTTGGCGGAAATCGCGATCGAGATCGAGCAGGAGATCCTGAAGGAGGGCCTGGGTTGTCAGGATCAGACGATCACGGCGTACGGCGGACTGAATATTCTGTGGTTCTCCGGCAAGCGTGGGCGGGACATTAACCTGGAGCCGGTCGCTGTGGACGAGGTCCGGGCACAACTGCTGGTCGATCGGTTGATGCTGTTTTACCTCGGGTCCGGCGGCTCAAAAAAGAATCCGGAGATCGGCAGCCGGACGGAGCTTCGCCCGTTGCAGCAGCCGGACCTGGCCGACCTGAACCAGCTGTTGCTGACCGCTGTCGAAACGATCAACCACGGCAGCGATCTGGATGCGTTCGGCCGCCTGCTGCATGACGGCTGGGAGCTGGACCGCCGCTGGCGCGATGAAATCCTGCCGGCCTCGGTGGACCGCATGTATGAGAAGGCACTGGACGCCGGCGCGTTGGGCGGGCGCTTCCTGGGGTCCCGCGGTATGGGATTCGCCCTCTTCTACGCTCCGCCGGAGTGCCGCGAGGCCGTTCGCCGCGCCCTCAAATTGCACCTCGTCCCGTTTGGCCTCGATCGCTGCGGCACGAAACTGCTCAATCGCTAACCCGGCCTGGTTCCTTCATAGCCCTTCTGCGCTGACCCGGCAGCCCGGCGAAAAAGGAACACCCGGTCCGCGTCCAGACCGGGTGTCGATTCCGTTTGGGTTCTTGTCTCGGCCGCGACCGATCAAAACGCACACGCCGTCAGTCGCCCGGCCTGGAACCTGGACCGGGCGACAAGGAGCGCTACGCGACTTTGACCTTGATGGCTTTGGGTTTCGCCGCTTCGCGCTTCGGCAGGCGCAGACGCAGCACGCCGTTTTTCATGGTCGCCTCGATCTTCTCGAAGTCGACGGTGTCCGGCAGGCGAAATGCCCGTTCATAGTTGTGCAGGCGGTACTCCACCTGTTCGTGTTCGTAGCCGGCGGGGTGCTCGTGACGGGCCCGACCGAGGATCTGCAGTTCACCGTCTTCCAGGCGGACATCCACGTCCTCCCGGCCGGCTCCCGGCATCTCGGCGTCAATCAGGAAAGCGCCTTCCGTCTCACGGATATCGACGCGGGGACGCAACGTCAGCTCCGTCTTCCGGTCGACTTCGTTTTGTTCTTTGTCTGTCCGTTCATTGGGTTTCATCTGTCATCTCCTTTGCAGGTCTTCAACGTGTTCGGCCGCGATTGCCGCAGCTCGGCTTCAGGCCGCGGTCACTGCGATCTTCCGCGGTTTGTCGGCTGCTTCACGAGCCAGCCGGATCGTCAGCACACCGTTGCGGCTTTCCGCGGTGACCTTGGCCGCATCGATTCGGAACGGCAGGATAACCGTACGCGCAAAGCTGCCGCTGCGGCGTTCGTTCCGATGCCAGGCGGCGCCTGCTTCGGGATCGACGTCCTTCCTGCCGCTGAGGCGCAGTCGATTCTCATGCACATCGATGTCGATGGTGTCCGGTTCGACGCCCGGCAGCGCGGCCGAAATCACCGCACCGTCCGCATCGCTCCAGACGTTCAGGCGCGGCAGGGCGGTCTCCGCCCGCGGCGGCTCAAACATCCGTCCGAACTCGCGGAACATCGTCTCAAGATCCCGGTTGACGTGGTTCATTGGAAAGAGATACATGGCTTGTTCCTCCGTCTGATTGGTACGTGTCAACTGAGAGGAAGCAGAGGACATGCCAAAGGGTGCGTATGTAGTTTAAGCTGTTTATATATAAGCTGATGGAGGTTTTGAAGTGTCCTTGTGCGAGCTGCCTGCCGCGTGCCATAATGGCGCATTTTCAGGGGGCTTGCGTGTGTTTGGGAGGCAACGGTCGGCGACAGGGTGCGGGCGGGACATAATGGCGCTTCCTGCGGCGCGGTCAGCCGGGCCGGGAATGACTTGCGGGGGCACCGGCCGGCGGCTATGGTTTGGCATGCGCCGATCAGCAAGCTTCACGTTCCTGTGTCGCCCGGGGTTGTTCCCGGTGTTGGCTTTCGTGCTGCTCGCCGGGTGCCGGCCCGAGCCGGCCGCCGCTCCCACCAGGTTCGAGCTGGTCATCGGCAGCCGCGGGCATACGGCCGGCAAGTTCAACCGACCGCGCGGGATCTATTATGACGCGGACAGCGACCGGCTGTTTGTGGTCGATTGGGACGGCAAGATTCAGAAGTTCACGGGCGACGGCAAGTTTCGCGGTTCGTGGATGATGCCGGAGGTGGAACTGGGCAAGCCGGAGGATCTGTGTCTGACGGCGGAAGACACGTTGCTGGTCACCGATACGCATTACAGCCGCATCCTCGAGTTCACCCGGCGCGGCAAGGAGGTCCGGCGCTTCGGCAGTTACGGCGACGGCGACGGTCAGTTCATCTATCCGGTCGGCATCTGCACGGACCGGGAGGGGTTCATCTACGTTTCCGAATACGGCGACAACAACCGGGTCCAGAAATTTACGCGGACGGGCGAGTTCGTCGCGAGTTTCGGCGGCTTCGGTTCGGCGCCGGGCAAGTTCCAGCGGCCCTCCGGCATTGCGATCGGACCCGACGGCCATTTGTACATCACGGACGCGGTCAACCATCGCCTGCAGGTCTTCACGTTGGCGGGGGAGTTTGTGCGGGTGATCGGCAAGCAGGGCAAGGGTCTGGGCGAACTGACCTATCCCTACGACATCGATTTTCGGGGCGAGACGATGTACGTCCTGGAATTCGGCAACAACCGGGTGCAGAAGATGACGCCGGCCGGCGAGGGGCTGGCGGTCTGGGGCAGCCTGGGCAGCGGCGACGGCGAGTTTTCGTCGCCGTGGCGCTTTTGCGTTACGGCGGAGCATATCTTCGTCTCCGACACGAACAATTTCCGCGTGACGAAATTCAACTTTTGACGGGCAAACCGGCGCGGGCACGGTATGTTGCCCGAAACCGACGGAGGCACATCATGCGGATTCTTGTTCTGAACGGCCCGAATCTTCAGTTGCTGGGAACGCGCGAGACGAAGATCTACGGCGACACCACCTTGAGCGCCATCGAAACGGGGCTGGCTGCGGTGGCGGACGAACTCGGGGTTGACCTGGACTGTCGACAAAGCAACCACGAGGGCGAGTTGGTGGACTGGATCGGCGGGTGCCCGGGCAAGATGGACGGGATTATCATCAACCCGGCGGCCTATACGCACACGTCGGTGGCGTTGCGCGATGCGCTGGCGGCGGTCGATGTGCCGGCAGTCGAGGTGCATCTGAGCAACATCCACGCCCGTGAGGAGTTTCGTCACCGGTCGTTGACAGCCCCCGTTTGTCTGGCACAGATCTGCGGTCTTGGGGCGGCCGGCTACGAGTGGGCCCTGCGCGCGCTGCACCGCCACCTGTCCCCGGGTTGAGATTGGCGCGGAGCCCCGCATCCCCGTGGTTTCGCCGACAGCCGACACCCGTGCCGAGCGGGGCCGGATCCCCTCGCCGCCGGCGTCGCCTTCGACCCGCGATGCTACGGGCAGAGAAGATAGTCGGCGACGGCGCGATGCAGCGTGGTCACGGCCAGGATGGCGCAATGCCAGCCTTCGACCGGCAAGTCCGGGTTCTGGTCGAGTACCGCACCAGGACTGATGCCGAGGACATCACGGACGCCGGCGTCTGTGGCCGCTTGCGCCACCGCCCGGGCGCAGCCTCGCGTGTAGCCGCAGCCGTCCGTGTAGTACCGGACCTCTTTGATTATGCCGTCGACGATGTACAGATAGAACTCCATCTCATCGCCGCAGGCGCCTTTGACGAAAGCGGCGGCGGTCGGCGCGTTCATGCGACCGAAGTACGGGTCGACCGTGGCAGTGCCTGGCGTGGGTTGTGTTTCTTCCATTGGCCTTACTCGAACACAAAGCGGTCGCCGCAGCGGCCGGGGACGCAGCGGTCGCCGAGGTGATCCTGGAGAAATGCGGTTGCGGCCGCGCCGGTGCAGTGCAGGGGCACGACCAACTCGACGCCCAACGCGTCAAATGCGTTTACCGTCGCCGTCAGTCGGGCGTCATCGGCACGCAACAGGTGCATGCCGCCGATGACCGTGCGGATGTGATCCGTGTCCAGCAGGGCTGCCACATGCTTGAGCGTGTTGATCACACCGGCATGCGCACAGCCCAGAACGACAACCGGTCCGGTCGCGGTGTCGACGACCACGGCCTGGTCGTCCGGCACGGGATCCGGGATGGTGCAGTCGGCGTCGGTAAAGAAATCGCCGCCGGTATCCTCGTCCGTCTGCCGCGGGATTTCGCCGGTCAGCCGAAGATTCGGCAGGACGGTCTGGGGCGTCGCCGCAATCGTCTGGCGGCTGATCCGGCCGGCGGTCGGCGCGCCGACGCCGATCCAGCGGTGCGGCGGGGCGGCGGCACGGGCGTACTTGGCTTCGAACGTGTCGGGATGGCGCCAGAGGCGCACTTTCGGGTTTATGGCCAGGAGCGCCGGCAGGCCGCCGGTATGGTCGTAGTGCCCGTGGCTCAGGGCAACGTGATCGATACCGGTCAAGTCGATCCCGAGCTGTTCGGCATTGGCGATAAACTTGCCGGTCTGGCCGGTGTCGAGCAGAAGAGCGCCGTCCGCGGTTGACAGATGGATGGATAAACCGTGTTCCGCGGCCAGGTTTGCACCTCCCGGGGCATCGTCCATCAGTACGGTAATCTGCGTTGCAGCCATGACCTGAGTTCCAGAATCAGCGATCCTCACGGCGAGGTGAAGCGGTCTTCAGCGTGCCTTCCGCCTGCGGTTGCCTCGCCTCTGCAGGCGAAATGCCGTTCCGATATGCCGCCGGCGCCGGCAAGCCCGAAGTGTATGGGTTCAGCAGAACAGTGACGTTTGATGCAGCCGAAACGGCGGAGCGCCGCCAGGCTGCGTTCGAAGGGTTGCCCCGATCAAACGCCGGCGTAATTGTGAGTCCAGGTACCGGGCCTGGTCTGAGTATACGTCCTGTCGGTCAGCAAAGAAAGCGGGAAAGCGGCAGGCGCCGCTTCCCCGCCGAGACCATCTCGGGGCAATCAGTCGTCTGTTTCGCCTTCGAGCTCTGTGATGCGCCGGTTGATCTCGGCCAGCATCTGCTCGACCTGCCGGGCCTGTTGCTGCAGTGCCTGCAGCTCCTGCTCCGTGGTCGGCGGCAAGACGTACGGGTTGGCCGGCGGCGCCGCCGGGGGCACTGCCGCCGGCATGGCGCCCCAGCCGCCGCGGCCGCCGCGGAAGCCGCGTCCGAAGCCGCGTCCGAAACCGCGTCCGAAGCCGCGGCCGAAGCCTGGTACAGGGTTGGCGTAGCCGGGCGCCTGGTAGCCGGCGCAATAGCCGGCGGCGCGTCCGGTCATGGGGCCCAAACCGTTGGGGCCGGTTCCGTCTCCGCGTGGCATGATGAAGTCTCCTTTCGGTGTGTTGCAGTCAGCGATTCCGGCCGCGGCCGTTGCCGCGACCACGTCCACGCCCCTGTCCCTGGCCGTTGCCCTGGCCTTGGCCCTGGCCCTGGCCCTGGCCTTGGCGCGGACGACACCTGCCGCGGCCGCGGCCGGTGGCGGGGCCTTGTCCTTGTGGTCCGGTTCCGTCTCTTTGAGGCATGATTCTTTCCTCCTGTTCTCGGGGTTCAGTTGGCATCACGATGTTCCGGCAAAGTCCGGCGTTCACTGGACGGCAGTTGTCGGGGTGACGCTGTACGCCGTTGCGTCAGCGCGTTGCTCAGCAGTTTGACGACGCCGTCGACCACGGCCGTGACGAGAACCGCCGACAGACCTGTGCCGGAGTCCGGTCCGGGGTCTTCCAGCACCGGGTCGCCGGCGTCAGCCGCCGGGCGACCGCGCCGGCAACGACCGCGGCCGCGGCCGGTGCGTGGACCTTGACCTTTTGGACCTGTGCCGTCTCGTCCCGGCATGACTGCCAATCCTTTCATGTTGGTTTGATTCAAGGGGAGCAGTCACCATGCCAGTCCGCCTGAAACAGTGCGGTTTGAGGCGGGAACGACGACAATCAGCCGGGGGGGGCGGCATTGGGAGGGAGGCAACTCTTGCAATGTGCAATGGTTACCTGGAGCGTTGACCGCGGCCGTCGGTTTCGGGCACGTTCAGTCCGTACGCCTTAATCTTGCGATAGAGCGTGCTGGCGTTGATGCCGAGGTCTTTGGCGGCGCGTTTGCGGTTGCCTTGGCGCCGGGCCAGCGTCTCCTGGATCAGGTGTTTCTCCATCGCCGCCAGGCTCATCCGCCGGCTGCCGTGGGATTCCGTCACCGGTCGCAGTTCGCGGGGCAGGTGTTCGACTTCGATCAGCCCGCCGCGGCAGAGCACAAAGGCCTGCTCGATGATGTTCTCCAGTTCGCGGACGTTGCCGGGAAAATCATGGTCCATCAGGATTGCCATGACCTCATCGGACGCGCCGGCCAGGTCGCGGCCCTGCAGGTGATTGAATTTGCTTACCAGGTGATCGACCAAAAGCGGGATATCTTCGCGCCGCCGGGTCAACGGCGGCAACTCCAGATGGACCACGCGAATCCGGTAATACAGGTCTTCGCGGAAGTCGCCGTCCCGCACCATCTGCGTCAGATCACGATTAGTGGCGGCAACGACGCGGACATCTACCGGGACCGGCTCAATGCTGCCCAGCGGCTCGATCACCCGCTCCTGCAGAACCCGCAGGAGGCGAACCTGCAGCGCCGGGGAAACATCGCCGATCTCATCCAGGAAGATCGTCCCGCCGGCCGCCAGCGCGAACCGTCCGGGCTTGTCGGCTCTGGCCCCAGTGAACGCGCCCGCGACGTGACCGAATAATTCGCTTTCCAGCAAGGTGTCAGGCAGGGCGCCGCAGTTCACCGCGATAAACGGTTCGTCGCGGCGCGGCGACAGATTGTGAATCGCCCGGGCAAACAACTCCTTGCCCGTGCCGCTGGCGCCCTCGATCAAAACTGTGCTCGGACTCTCTGAAATCTGCGGCAGGATCTCGAACAACTCCAACATCGCCGGACTGCGGCTGACGATGTCCTCAAACGTATAGCGACTCTCCAGTTCCTTCTGCAGTTCGGCGACCTGACTCAAGTCCTGAAACGTCTCAACCCCGCCGATTACGTGGCCGGCCGCATCGCGCAGCAGCGCCGTGGAAATCCGAATCGGTACCTTCTCCCCCTCGCTGTTGATGATATTCCCCGTCGCATTGACCACCGGCCGGCTGCTGGCCATCGTCCGGCGCAGGGCGCAGTCGCGCTCGCAGATATCCGCGTGGAAAACATCACAGCACGGCCGGCCGATCGCCTGTTCCCGCGGCACGCCCGTGATCGCTTCCGCGCCCCGGTTGAAAGCCGTGATCCGCCAGTCCTGATTCACCGTGAAGACGCCTTCACTGATCGAATCCAGAATAATCGCTTCCCGCTGTTCAGCCGTTCCTTCCATCTGAGTACAGTAGACATATTCGTGCAAAACGCAAGGGGCCGACGGGGGCGACGGGGCATCCTGCACGATTGCCGGCGGAGCCGGCTTCTGGTGCAACCGCTTTGCCGGGAATGTCTTAGGGGCGTGCCGGCGGCAGGTGTTACGATTGGCATGAATCGTGGTATATGATGGTTATGCGGATAGCAATCCCCTCTTGGCAAGGGCGGGTTTCGCCGGTCTTCGACGTGGCGGCAGACCTTACCCTGGTTGATCTCGATGTCGACGGTGGTCGGCAGGTCCTGTCGATGCATGACTGGCCGGGGCACGAGCGGGCGCAGCGGATTCAGGATCTGGAGGTCGGCGTGCTGATTTGCGGGGCGATCTCCCGGCAGCTGGAAGCGGGTCTGCAGGCGGCCGGCATCGAGGTGCTGCCGCACATCTGCGGTGATGTCGAGGAGGTCCTGGCGGCCTACAGCTGCGGCGATCTGTCGCGCGAGTGCTTTCACATGCCGGGCTGTTGCCGGCGGCGGCGTCAGCGCTGCCGCGGCGGCCGTCGGGTTTGATTGTCTGGCCTGCGGCGGCTGGACATTGTGGTCATATGCCCAATCGTGATGCTGGGGGTGGTGTATAAGGAAAGGAGTGAGACAATGAAAGTAGCCGTACCGGCAACCGGCCCGGATCTTGGCGCCCCGGTTGATCGCAGCTTCGGGCGTTGCCGCGATTTCGTGATCTGCGATCTGGCCTCGGGCAGTGTGTCTGCCGTGTCCAACACACAGAATCTGGAGTTGACCCAGGGCGCCGGCATTCAGGCGGCGCGCACGGTGGTCGAGCAGGAGGTCGACTGCGTCATCACGGGTCACTGCGGACCGAAGGCGTTTGCCGCCTTGCAGGCGGGGGATATCATGGTTGTCCTTGGTGCTGACGGCACGGTTCAGGAGGCGATCGACGCCTTCAAGGCCGGCCGTCTGAAGCCGGCGGAGCAAGCTGATGTTGAAGGCCATTGGGTATGATCATTGCAGTCGCCAGCGGCAGCGGGGGCAGCGGCAGGACCATGGTTGCCCTTGAGTTGTTCCGGGCGGCGCCCGGCCCGGTACAGCTGCTCGACTGCGACGTCGAGACGCCCGCTTGCCATCTGTTTTACGGCGGCGATGTTGTTGCCGACCAACCGGTCCAGGTTCTGGTTCCGGTGGTTGACGAGGAGGCCTGCGTGGCCTGCAACCTCTGTGCGGATGTCTGTCAGTCCGGCGCGATCACTGCCGGCCAAGGGCCGCCGCTGATCTTCCCGACCATGTGTCACGGTTGCGGGGCATGCGTGCCGGTGTGCCGCTTCCAGGCGTTGTCGGCGGAGCCGCGGGACGTCGGCCGGATCGAGCAGCGCCGGGCCAACGGCGATATGCTGGTGACCGGCCGCCTGCGTGTGGGCGAGACCAAGGCGGCGCCGGTGATCCGGCAGGTGCGTCAACCGGACGGCCGGGATCAGATCATCGATGCCCCGTCGGGATTCGGCAGCCCGACCGTCGCTGCCGTCGACGGCGCCGACTTCGTCGTTGTCGTCGTTGACCCGACCGGCTTCGGGCGGCAGGACATGAAACGTCTGTTGCGGGCGCTGCGCAGCATGGGGCTGCGGCATGGCGCCGTAATCAACCGGACGCCGCCGGACCGGGAGCCGGCGGCCGCCTTCTGCCGTCAGGAAGGGGTTGCCGTTCTGGGTGCGATCCCCGCCGACGTCGCCATTGCCCAGGCCCTTTCGGAAGGCCGTCTGCCGAGCACCGCAGTGCCGGAGTTGCGGGCGGTTTTCGCGGGCATCTGGGAACGCCTGCGCGCGGAGGTCCCGGCATGATGGAACTGGTTGTCATCAGCGGCAAGGGCGGCGTCGGCAAGACCAGTATTGTCGGCAGTCTGGCCCATCTGGCCGGGCAATCGGTGCTTGCCGACGGCGACGTCGGCGGGCCGCATCTGCACTTGCTGCTGGCAGCAGCGGAGCGGCGGCGCGAGACCTTCTGGGGGGCGCGCAAAGCGGTGCTGCAGGGGCGTGTCTGCAATCATTGCGGCTGGTGTGCCAATGCCTGCCGGTTCGACGCGTTGGCGGCGCCCACGGCCGCGGGGTATCAAGTCAAGTGGTGGGCGTGTGTCGGGTGCGGCGCCTGTGTGGCGGTCTGTCCGCAGGACCGCCTGGCGTTGTCGACCGAGAAAGGCGGCGAATGGTTTGAGTCGGAGACCGCGTACGGTCCGCTGGTTCACGCCCGGCTGGAGCCGGGCGCGGCGAATGCCGGCAAACTGACGGCAATGGTTCGCCGGCGCGCGCGCGAGCTGGCGGTCGAGCACGAGCACTCGCTGATTCTGGTCGACGGCCCGCCGGGCGTCGGGGGGCCCGTGATCGCGGCCGTTGCCGGCGCCGGCTTTGTCCTGTTGGTCGCGGAGCCGACGGTGTCGGGCCGGCATGCTGTCGATCGTGCCCTGCAGCTGGTCGAGCGCTTTGGTTTCCCGGTGGGCGTGTGCATCAACCGCTGGGACCTCAACGGCCGTCGGACGGAGGCCCTGGAACACGCCTTGGCTGCTCGCGGCGTCCCGGTTCTCGGCCGCATCAGCTGTGACCCGGCGGTGCCGGCCGCGCAGGAGCGGCTGCTGCCGGTAACCGCATTGACCGAAGACGGGGCGGGAGACGAAATTCGCCGGCTGTGGGCGGCGCTGCAGGCGCGGCTCCAGCCAGATCACCAACGTATTTGAAGGAGGTCCCAGTATGAAAGTTGCCATTCCCACAGCCGACGGCTGTTTGACCATGCATTTCGGGCATTGCCGTGAGTTCACCATTGCCGAGGTCGATCCGGCCGCCGGCGCCGTCACCAGGGTGGAAACGCTGCCGCCGCCGCCGCACGAGCCGGGCGTGCTGCCGCGTTGGCTGCACGAGCAGGGGGTGGAGCTGGTGATCGCCGGCGGCATGGGCCGGCGGGCCCAGTCGCTGTTTGCCCAGAACGGGATTACAGTGCATGTCGGGGCGCAGAGCGCTCCGGCCGAGGACGTCCTGGCGGCCTATCTGGCCGGCGATCTGTCCATGGGCGCCAACCCCTGTGATCACTGAGGCAGCACAATGACCGATGTCATGGAACAATTCCGCCTGCAGAAACAGCCGAACTATATCCCGCAGGCCAACGAAGAGGCCGTCTTCGGGGCGGCGTTCGAAAGCCGGATCCCGCTGATCGTCAAGGGACCCACCGGCTGCGGGAAAACGCGCTTCATCGAGCATATGGCCTACGAACTGCACTTGCCCCTGATCACCGTGAGCTGCCATGAAGATCTCACCGCCGCCGATCTCGTCGGCCGTTTCCATTTCAAGGACAACGAAACCCGGTGGCAGGACGGGCCCTTGACGCTGGCCGTGCGCCACGGCGGCATCTGCTATCTCGACGAGATCGTCGAAGCCCGCAAGGATACCACCGTCATCATCCACTCCCTGACCGACGACCGCCGGATTCTGTATGTCGACAAGACCGGCGAAGTCATCCGCGCGGCCGATGACTTCATGATGGTGCTCAGCTACAACCCCGGCTATCAGAGCATCGTGAAAGACCTCAAGCAGTCCACCAAACAGCGGTTCGCCTGTCTGACGTTCGGCAATCCGAACATCGAGGTGGAGACACGGATCATCGAGACCGAAACCGGTCTCGACGGGGACAACAGCCGCAAGCTCGCGGAGATGGGCGAGAAGATTCGTGAGCTGAAGGGATTCGGGCTGGACGAGGGCGTCAGTTCCCGTCTGCTCGTGTATGCCGGGCGTCTGATCGAGCAGGGCCTGGATCCCTGTACCGCCTGCAATCACGCGATCAGTCACACGTTGACCGACGAAGGCGAAGTGGCAGAGTCGATCAACAGCATCGTCCAGCTCTACTTCGGCGATCTGATGGAGAGTGACGGCGATGCCGAGGTCATCAGCAACTGACAAGGTCGAGCAATACGGGTTCTCGCTGCGCAGCGTCTGTTGGGGCTACCGCGAGATCTTTGCCGACGCGATCAAGGACCTCCTGGATGCCGGCGCCATCGGCGCCGGGCGCGAAGCCGTGACCCGCGATTTCTACGCGATGCTCAAAGGCGCGGACAAGTGCTGCTTCGACCATGTGGTCAAGGAGTTCCTGGCGGCGCTGAATCCGCAGACGCGGTGGCTGCTGGATCTGCCCGGCGTGTTTGCCGAGGTCACCGATCTCGGCCGGCGGTTTGCCGAAAGCAAGCTGTACCACGGCAGCACCTTCTTCCGGGTCATGGGCGAGGGCGGTCTGGGACCGACGCCGACGGCGGTACGCTATCTGGTCTCGGCCTGTCACCGTCTGTTCGAGGTCGACGAGGACATTGCCGCTGCCTTTGTCCGCGGCTACCACAAGCTGCAGCCGCGATTGACCTCTGCCGAGATCGACCAGTTCATCAATCTGGGCAATACGATCCTGCAGCGCAGCCGTGACGCAGCCATCTCCTACTACGCCGCCGAATCGAAAGCGGCGGAGAACACGATCGTGGCGTTGAGTCGCGAGTGCCGTCTGGCGGATATCCGCGAACGACTGCAGGCCATCCTGCAGGCGTTGACCGGTCGTGATGTGGAAGTGGGAGATCTCGGCAGTCTGGACTCGGACGACCTGCTCGAGCACGGCGCCGCTTTCGTTTGCATGTATCAATGGTGTTACGTGCCCGCCCGGATCCGCGCGTTCGAAGCCGTCGAAGCCAATCGCGACTGGTTTCAGTTGCTGGCGGTCGTCGCGGCCGGCATGCTCGCGGAACGCAGTCTGCCCTATGTCCAGGGGCAGCCGGGATGTCGTCATATCGAAGACCTTGCCGGTCCGGACCTGCGCCGGCAGAACCTGGTGACGCTGATTGAATATGTCCGGGTCCTGAATCGCATCCGCCGCCGGTGGCCCGGGGCAGCGCGACTCCTGGACTTCGGTTTGCGGATCGAGGCGGAGCGGCAGGCCGCCGGTCTCGAAGCGCTGCTGTTCCATCTGGTCCGTCCCGGCAGCGACCATACCGCCTTGCGGCGTCTGGCGGCGGCGGCGGTAAACGTGTTTGATACCATTCAACTCGTGACCGAGGACGTCTGTTCGCTCTATCCCGAGATGGGCAGCCGGCCGTTGAGCTGCTATTCCTTCCTGCCGGACTTCCGCTATGCGTCCGAGGTCTCGAGCCCGCCGTCCAGTCAACTCGTGGCGGACCTCAAGACCGAAGCCGACAACGCCCGGCGCCAACGTGAAACCGAGGACGAAGACGACGCCGACGGCGCCTCCAGCCCGATGGCGCTCGACCGGCAGGGCGACGGCGACGACGAAACGGAGGAGGGCGCCGACGCCATTGACGCCGCGTTCGTCTACGACGAGTGGTGCCAGTCCGAGAACGACTACCTGGAGAACTACTGCAAACTCCACGAGGTCGTCCCCGAGGTCCGGCCGGATCAGACCGTACCGCCGGATGTCTCGGATGCGGCCCGACGGGTACGACGGGTCTTCGAAAGCCTGAAACCGGAGATTGCCCGCAAGGAGAAGTACCTGGATGAAGGCGATGAGATCAACACCGACCTGCTCTACGACTACATCATCGACCAACAGCGCGAACCATCGCCCAAGGTCCGGTTCTACGAAAAGCCCTTGATCCAGGAGCGGGACCTGGCTGTCCTGATCCTCCTTGATACCAGCGGCTCCACGTCGCAGGTGCACGGCGACAGCAAGGTCCTGGAACTGGAGAAACAGGCAGCCACCATCCTGGCCGAGGGTCTGCACGGTCTGGGTGATCGCTTCGAACTCGGCGGGTTCAGCTCGAACGGCGCGGACAACTGCCGCTATCTGCTGTTTAAGACTGTGGATGAGGACTGGAGCGACAGGATCGCCCAACGTCTGCAGAGTACGCACCCGGCGAACTCGACCCGGATGGGCGTCGCCCTGCGGCATGCCGGTTGGCGGCTGTCCCGCATTGAGGCGCGTCAGCGCCTGATCATCCTGATCACCGACGGCAAGCCGATGGACAGCAAGTATTCGCCTGATACGCGTTACGCGCAGTTCGATGTGCGGATGGCTTGCGAGGAGAACGAACGGCAGCAGATCGCGACGTTCGCGATTTCGACTGAGGAGAACAGTCTGGCGGACATGGAAATCATGTTTCCGCAACACCGCTTTGCGATTCTGAACGACATGCAGCAGCTCCCGCGCGTCTTGCCCAAGCTCTATATCCGCCTTACCGTTTGAGCTGGTTGTCCTATGCTGATTCTCTACGCCATCACTGCAGTCCTCCTGCTGGTGTCGCTTTTGGCTTCACCGGCCCGAACCGGGCGCGCTCTGCGCGTGGCCGGCAAGCGGTTCCTGCGGGTGGCGCCCGCGTTCGTCATGATGCTCGTGGCGGTTGCCGTCGTGCTCACGCTGCTGCCGAAGGAGTTCGTTGCCGCCGCCCTGGCGGCGGACAACCGCTGGGTTGCCGCCGCTGCCGGCCTCGGCCTGGGGGCGGTGACGATCATGCCGGGGTTCGTTGCCTTCCCGCTGTGTGGTGTGCTGCGCGAACAGGGGGCGCTCTACATGGTGTTGTCCGCCTTCTCGACGGCGTTGATGATGGTCGGCTTCGTCACCTTCCCGCTGGAACGCAAATATCTGGGGACGAAGCTGGCCGTTTGGCGTAATGTCCTGGCGCTGGTTACGGCCGTGGTCGTGGCGCTCGCGACCGGCATTGTTTTCGGTGAACTATGAAGGCGTTCCTCAAGCGACACCTCTGGTCGATGGTAAGCGGCCTCGCCTTCTGCCTGTTTGTCGCCGTGTCGATGGCGACCGGCTATGTCCCCGGGAAAGAGATGGGCAAGACCTTCGCCGCGTTCCTCTGGCAGATGCTGAAGGTACTGCCGTGTGTTTTCGTGCTCATCGGGTTGTTCGATGTCTGGATCAAGCGGGAGACGGTGCAGAAGCACCTGGGACGGCATGGCGGCCTGCTGTCCTACGTCTGGTCGGTGCTGCTGGCGGGCACCATGATCGGCGGGCTGCACGTGGCGCTGCCGGTGGCCCAGGCGTTGTATGTCAAACGCGCACGGCTGACCGTTATCCTGACCTTCCTGTCGGCCGCGGCCATCTGCCGGGTGCCGATGGCGGTATTCGAGGCGAGCTTCCTGGGTTGGCGCTTCACGGTGGTACGCCTGGCCGTCTCACTGCCGCTGACTGTAGTGTTCTCGGCGGGGTTGGGGGCCTGGTTTGTACGGCGCGGGTACGAGCTGCCGGACCTGGACGGCGACGGGGAGCCGGGGGAACAACAGTGACGCCGCGGCCTACAGCGTGGTGGTTGTGTGGTGCGGCTTGGTCTGGTAGTTCGACTTGTCTTTGCCGGCGAACAGTCGCCAGTTGAGGATCAACGTGCGCAGGCTGCGGAAGCCGATCGTGGCCATGGCCATCAGGAAGCCGCCGAAGGCGATGAAAAAGACTGCCCCGAGGAAGGCGAGCTTGGGATGGACGTAGGAGGCCGAACCGTCGTAGTACGGAAACAGAAGCACAATCCCGCAACAGAGCTCCACCACCGCCACCGCAGCCAGAAGAACCCGGGGGACTGTATCTTTCATTCGGTGCGACCTCGCAGGATGGAAATTCGCCAAAAACCGTGTATCGACGGAATTGTTCCCAGTCTTAACAAACAATAGTCACAGCGGTCGGGGAATGCAAGGGAATGTCCGGCAGGCGGTAAGCCCTCGATTACTGCCCTTCGCGGTCCGCATAGAGATCCCGCGCCCTCGCGGTGCGGAGTTTCAGGATCGTTCACCTACACCAGACAGCCACCTCCAGTTCCCGTTTTCCCGCCGCTTTGGCCGGCGCGCCGGCCAAAGCGGCGGGAAAACAGGGAGGTGTACGGACTTCATACCGGTCACCGCGCAGGAATGGGCAGCGGCTACGGCAATGCACTGAGTCGCTACATCCACCTGAACCCCGTGCGGATCAAG